>PLDF01000182.1 GCA_003135055.1 Bryobacterales bacterium
AGGCCATGGGCCCGCGCCACGGTCAGAAGCCGGGCGGGTGCTGGCCGGCTACATTGAAGGCACGCTCCAGAGCGAGCCCGGCTCGGCCGATTGCGCCCTCATCGAACAGGCGTCCAATGAGGGTGACGCCATGGGGTACGCGGCAGGGAGGCGAGAATTTGGGCAGCGGGTGAGCGGGGTCGGGCGCCCAGTCGCCGCGCGCCTCGGAGACTTCCACAAAACCGGCGCGAAGGGTGAGCGACGGATGACCGGTGAAGCTGGTAATGGTGAGTATTTCGTCCCGCGGCGATGGAACGGCAGGATGTCAGACCCGCCAGCAAGCGCGGATGAAAGAAAGCGTTATAAAGTATGAGAACAGGATTATTGACGGCAGTTGCGATTGCGGCCGTCGCGTTCAGCGCGGTCGCTCAGGCCTCAGTGATTACAGAGACCTTTACCGGCTTCATTAATATAGCGGAATCGACAATGCGGGTACTTTTGGCGCTGCCCGGCGCGAGCCTCGCAGGCGATGCCGTTACTTTTTCGCTCAGCTATGATGCCGGGCTTTTGGAAGCCGAGGTCAATGCCGGCGCCGGCGCTCACTATTTAGATCCCTCCTACTATGACGCATACGACGATTACGCAGGGGATAGCGCCTTCACCGAAAGCGTCACTATCAACTCTCAGACGCTTACAATTGCCAGTTATTCCGGCTTCGGGTCCTTAGAAGGCTGTACGGCGGCGTGCGGCGCCAACGGAGTCTTTGCCACCTCGGCGCAGCTTGGCAGCAGTGCGGTCATTCAAACCGTCCTTAACACAACGCAGAATTATTCAACTGGCGACGATCTTCTCAGCCAGACTGAAGTCGACGCTCTTGTCGGAGTTGGAGTAACGACGGGTGTCATTCACATTTACGAAGGCGCCTCCGAGGACACCTTGGCGATCGGCAATGTATACGCCGAGTCGTCGGCAACACCGGAGCCCACCACCGGGGTTTCACTGGCGCTGGGGTTCGGCATGGCGGGCCTGCTCAAGCGGCGGCGCAGCGCAAGATAAGTAGTGGCGCGGGCCCATGGCCTGCGTGGATCCTCATAGACCCCCATAGCGCCTGCCTCACAAACTGCAGCCCTTTGCGCATAGTGAGTATCTCGTCCCGCAGCGACGGGACAAGCAAGAGATCCACCTGGGAAAAGATACAAGCCATCTCCTGGGCGCCGAATTGTACCAGGCCCCACGGCGCGGATAACGAGATCGGCGTCAACGCAAAGAAGACCGCGATCGGGAGAGGGCGTCGTGGCGCGCGCACTCATGCGTGCAGCGTTCACAATTCGTGTGAACGCGCTTCGGTGCTTCCGCGCCTGCCGAGATGGGACGGCTATTTCGTGACCAGTATTCCAATTAGCCCCAGATAGTCCGCCCCAACCGCAGTCGGGCAGTGATACCTCGACCGGCGTCATGCCGAGAGTTGCGGGACGTTGCGCCACGCCGCGCTTGACCCGAATTGCGCATCGCTCGATACCAAATCCTATTGCCGTTCATCCATTTTGGTGAGCGCTTCGCCGGGAGTCGCGGCCACATGAACCGTGTAACCGCCGACCTGCGGAATTGTCTGAAGCGCCAAACGCGGCGTCAGATCCCCCTGAGCCAGGAGCACCTGAGCCAAACCAAGCGCCCGGCGAAGGCTCGGCAGCGAACTTCGAACTGTAGCTCCCATGCATTCTTGTTAAAACCACTTTGCCCGAAAATAATTCGATTGCGGCCAGTTGAATTGTTCAGTGCGGCTCAATTAAAGTTGTCTTTAGTTAACGTAATAGGCCATCAAGTACTATGGGTGTTGAAACTTCAAGAGTCTTATGTATGTTTATGTATGTGGTGTTTTTCCAGACTCTCTCCGTGGTACACTTCTAGTTAGTCGCTTTTCTCGGACCCTAAAACCCTTCGAGCTGACGCGCCAGTTGCGCGGATGAAAGAGAGGATTTTTAAGGATGAGAACAGGACTATTGACAGCAGTTGCGCTTGCGGCCGTCGCGTTCAGCGGGGTCGCTCAGGCCTCAGTGATTACCGAGACCTTTACCGCGTTAATTACTGGCGGAACCGACAATGCGGGTGCTTTTGGCGCCGCCGACGCGAGCCTCGCAGGCGATACCGTTACTTTTTCGTTTAGCTATGACGCCGCGCTTTTGGCAGCCGACATAGAGGGCGACCAGGAAGTCATTGGCAGTGAGTTTTACGACGGCACTTTCACCGAAAGCGCCACCATCAACTCCCAGACGTTTACATTGACCGGCTCCGGGTGGCTACAAGGCTGCACGGCGGCGGGATGTGGCGGCGACGGAAGTTTTGCGACCGTAGCTGACGATTCTGACGGATTGATTTATCAATCCCTTCAGACAACGCAGAATTATTCAATTGGCGACGCTCTCAGCCAGACTGAAGTCGACGCTCTTTTCGGAGGTGGAGCGACCACGGGCGTCCTGCAGGTGGGCCCTGGCGATTGGCACGACGGCGGCATAGACCTCTTGACGATCGGCAATGTAAACGCCGAGTCGTTGTCGGGAACACCGGAACCCACCACCTGGATTTCATTGGCGCTGGGGTTCGGCATCGTCGGCCTGCTCAAGCGGCGGCGCAGCGCAAGATAAGTAGCGGCGCGGGCACATGGCCTGCGTGGAGTCGCAATAGCTCCCCCCACAAAACGCAGCCCTTTGCACATGCCACCGCCGCAGGCCCGCGCCGGGTCAAAAGCCGGGCGGATGCTGGCCGGCTACATTTAGGGCACGCTCCAGAGCCAGTCCGGCTCGCCCGAGGACGCCCTCGTCGAACAGGCGTCCGATGAGGGTGACGCCGTGGGGTACGCAGCGGGGATGCGAGAATTTGGGCAGTGGGTGAGCGGGGTCCGGCGCCCAGTCGCTGCGCGCCTCGGAGACTTCCACAAAACCGGCGCGGAGAGTGAGCGAGGGATGACCGGTGAAGTTGGTAATGGTGAGTATTTCGTCCCGCAGCGACGGGACAAGCAATAGATCCACCTGGGAAAAGATACGCGCCATCTCCTGAGCCACGCTGCGGCGAAAGCGGTCGGCCTGAACGAAGCTAACCGTAACAGGCCATTCAGAGTACTATAAGGTACTGGCGCTTCGGATGAGGGTCAATGTTGTGTTTTTCCAGGCTTTCTCCGTGCTACACTTCGGGCTAAGTCGCCTTTCTCGGACCCTAAAGACCCTCGAGCTGACGGGCCAGTAGCGCGGATGAAAAGGAAGGATTTTAGGATGAGAACTGGATTATTGACAGCAGTTGCGATTGCGGCCGCCGCGTTCAGCGGGGTTGCTCAGGCTTCAGTGATTACAGAGACCTTTACCGGGCTCATTAATGGCGGAATCGACAATGGGGGTAATTTTGGCGTTGCTGGCGCGAGCCTTACAGGTGATACCATCGCTTTTTCGTTCAGCTACGATACCGGGCTTTTGCAAGCCGACGTCAGCGCCGGCACCGACGGCAGCGTCGAGCAGTTAGCTCCCGGCTTCTATGACGACTACTACGATTACGCAGGGGATAGCGCCTTCACCGAAAGCGTCACCATCAACTCTCAGACGGTTACAATTGCCAATAGCGACAGTAATCCCAACTACGGGGCCTTACAAGACTGCATGCCGGCGTGCGGCGCCTCCGACTTGTCCACCTTAGTGCAGGTTGGCAGCGGTGCATACCTTGAGTTCGACCTTACCACAACGCAGGATTATTCAACTGGCGACAATCTTTTCAGCCAGACTGAAGTCAACGCTCTTGTCGGAGGTGGAGTAACGACGGCTAGTATTGAGCTTGGCGATGACGTCTTCTCGGACAGCTTGTTCATCGGCAATGTAAATGTAGAAACACCGGAACCCACCACGTGGATTTCACTGGCACTGGGGTTCGGCGTGGTTGGCCTGCGCAAGCGGCGGCGCGGCGCAAGATAAGTAGTGGCGCGGGCCCATGGCCTGCGTGGATCCTCCCCAATAGCGCCTCCCTCACAAAACACAGCCCTTTGCACATGACACCGCTGCAGGCCATGGGCCCGCGCCACGGTCAGAAGCCGGGCGGGTGCTGGCCGGCTACATTGAAGGCACGCTCCAGAGCGAGCCCGGCTCGGCCGATTGTGCCCTCGTCGAAAAGGCGTCCGATTAGGGTGACGCCATGGGGTACGCGGCGGGGAGGCGAGAATTTGGGCAGTGGGTGAGCGGGGTCGGGCGCCCAGTCGCTGCGCGCCTCGGAGACTTCCACAAAACCGGCGCGAAGGGTGAGCGAGGGATGACCGGTGAAGTTGGTGATGGTGAGTATTTCGTCCCGCAGCGACGGGACGAGCAACAGATCCACCTGGGAAAAGATACGCGCCATCTCCTGGGCCACGCTGCGGCGAAAGCGGTCGGCTTGGACGAAATCCACGGCGGAAAGAAAGCGGGCCTGGCGAAAGAGATTGGGCCAGGCATCGGGCGCCTGTGCCTTGAGTTCTTTGAGGCCGCCGGCAAGCGTAAGCTCCTCGAACGCGGCCGCCGCCTCGGCGAAGAGAATCAGGCTAAGCGAGTCATAGGGCCAATCGGGCAGTGACACCTCGGCCGGGACCATGCCGAGCTGACGCGTGGTTTCGAGAGCGGCGCGATCGACATCGGTAGCGGGGCTCTCCTTCATCCAACCGGGGAAATAGCCGACGCGGAGGCCGGCGGCAGCGGCGGTAGCATCGAAATCGAGGCGGCTGGGTACGCTCGAGACATCGCCCGCGTCGGGGCCGGAGATAGCTTGCAGCACGAGGAGCCCGTCCTCAACGCCGCGAGTCATGGGGCCAAGCTTGTCGAGCGACCAGCAAAGCGTCATGGCGCCGGTGCGCGGCACGCGGCCGTAAGTGGGCCGCAATCCGGTGACGCCACAGCGCATGCTGGGGCTGACGATGCTGCCTCCGGTCTCGCTGCCGATGGAGAAGCCGACTAATCCCGCGGCGGTAGCGGCGCCCGGACCGGCGCTCGATCCGGACGCGCCTTCTTCCAGCAGCCAGGGATTCATGGTCTGGCCCCCGAACCAGATATCGTTGAGCGCCAGCGCGCCGAGGCTAAGCTTGGCGACCAGTACGGCTCCGGCGTCGTGTAGACGCTTCACCACGGCCGCATCCTGCGCGGGAACGCGGTTGCGGTATGGCTCGGCGCCGTAGGTGGTGGGGATGCCGGCGGTATCGAGCAGATCCTTGGAGCCCCAGGGGATGCCGTGCAGCGGGCCGCGGTAGTGTCCGGCGGCGATCTCGCGGTCAGCCTGTTGGGCCTGCGACAAGGCCAGATCGCGCGTAAGGGTGATAACACAGTGCAGCTTTGAGTCGAAGCGCTCCAGGCGTTCCAGATACAGGCGGGTGAGGCGCTCGGAGGTAATCTGGCGCGTTTCGACCCAGCGGGAAAGCTGGGAGAGCGGAGCAAAGGCGATATCCTGATCGTTGGCGGGAAGCGGAGTCTGCGCGCTGGCGGTGCGGATGAAGCGATCGCTTCCGGGGCCGGGCTGTTGTTGACCCGGTAGTCCCGGGATTGCGGGATCCCAGCGCGTGGCGGGCGCGACTGATGGCGGCGGGCCGAACTTGCGCGGTCCGGTACGGCGCTCATAAATTGGCGCCATACTCTTTCGCCAATTGCCGGCGGCCATTTCGCGCTCCGCGGCGCCGAGATCGAACTGCACCAGCTTTTCGGCTTCGGCGAAGGTGGAAGGCGCGACGACGGGGCCTACGTCCGGCGCCGTGCCGAAAGCCGGCGGGGCTCCGGGCGGTAGAGCGGCGGGCTGGGGCGCCGGCTTGCGGCACGCCGCGGCAGCGGCCATGATAGCGGCAGAAGCACGACTCAGAAACTGCCGGCGGGAATTTGACATGTTGTCTCCGAACCACATTGTAGCCGGACGGGGTATGTGGAGCGGTATGCGGACTGATCTCGCAACTCGATCGAAGTTCCGGGAGCGTTTAGGCGATGCGGCTTTCGCGCCCCGGTCGCTCCGGCGCGGGGAGGAACCAGGAAAACGAAGCCACGCCGCGCTTGTGTCAGCGCCTTGGAAACGATGGACGAATCGATTGCGTTGGCGGCTTGGATGCCGCCCCGCCTGTTGTGTAAGTGTAGGGCAATAAGAAGCTGGCCGTTCACCCCGGCAGGGCGCTTCCGCAAGACGCTGACGGCTCCAGGTTACCGAAGCTGCGGTTCAACCCGAACTGTTACAGGAATTCGCCAGACACCATCGACTTGTGATCGTAGTCTTGCCGTTGGCAACTGCGGTAACCGTTCCATATTTATCCACGGTAGCAATGGCGGGCGCAGCGGAAACGTAGGTGGTATCGTGGACTGGGTCATATACATGGTTGATCCGTCCCTGAACCTCCCCACGACAAGGAGTGATGACTTGTCGCCAATCTCCTGAAATTCAAACCCGTAGGGATACCCTTGAATCTTCAGACTAGCCGGCTTCGAGCGGGGCTCCACGTCCAATATCATCGGTTCTGAACCTACGATATTGCTGGGCCCGATCATACCGACGGCAGTCAAGTTATAGACGCGCGCCTCAGGTATATTAGCGGGAACGAGCACCCAAAAATCATACGGACCGGTCGCAAGCATCTGGCTGGTCCCAATCTCGCCAATTACGCCTACCTGCTGGAAAGTACCCGTTATGTTAACGGTTACCGGAACGCTTTCACCCGGGTGAACTACTGTTCCGCTGGCCGGGGAACCGATCCGAAGCGATTGCGCCGACAGCGCTTGTGTGCAGGCGAGTACAGCGAAAAGAGCGATAACTGCATTCGCGGCTGATTTCGGGATACTCTGCCTCATCTGATGCCATCTCCTCTTAAAACCGGCTGGTTGAACGTTACGAACGCACACTCCGCGAGGCTCAGCCTTGGCACAGAGTACCATATAGTACAAAGTAAACAAAGGTTCAGTTAGGATAGACAAGACGGAGGTATCCCAGATGTAAGCCCATCGCGCTGCTTACAGCTCAGAACCCTTCCAGCAGATGCCCCATCTTTTCTTTCTTAGTGCGCAAATACGCTTCGCGCGAATCCACCGCGTCGGCGATGCACGGCACACGCTCCACTACCGCGATGCCCGCGCGCTCCACGGCATCCACTTTCTCCGGATTGTTCGACATCAGCCTCACCGCGCGCAACTGGAAATATTGCAGAATCGCGCCCGGTAAATCGTAGCTGCGCAAGTCCGATTCGAAGCCGAGTTGTTGATTGGCCTCCACCGTATCGGCGCCCTGATCCTGCAATTCGTACGCGCGCAGCTTGTTGAGCAGGCCGATGCCGCGGCCTTCCTGAAGCTCGTAGATCAGCAGGCCGCGGCCCTCTTGCGCAATGGCGGCGAGCGCGATCTCAAGCTGCGCGCGGCAATCGCAGCGCAAGCTGTGAAACACGTCGCCCGTCAGGCATTGCGAATGGATGCGCACCAGGGGCGGCGTACCCGATTCCAGGACGCCCATCTTCAGCGCCACCGCTTCTTCGGAACGGCCGGCCGAGCGCGCTTCAAAGCCGTAGATGCGGAATGCGCCGAGCTGCGTGGGGAAATCCGCCTCAGCCACTTTTTGAAGCTGCAGCGCAAAGGTATCTTTCATGAGCGGTTATGGGGGACCCGTCTTTATTATCTTAGTGACTTTATTATAATGGCTTCCGGAAGCGCATGTCGCACGACAACTGGTTGGTCTCGCTGCTGGTGAAGTTGGCCGTGATGGCGTCCATCGCCAGCATATTGGCGCGATCCAACCGGTTTAAGTCCATCCTGCTGCAGGAAAAGCGCACCATGATGCAGCGCCTGGAGCTGGCTCTGTGGCTTTCCATCTTCTTCGCGGCTAGCGCGGCCGCGCGCATCCTGGGCAAGACCGCTTATCAAGGCGCCGATCTGGGACTCGAAGGCAGTCTGATCGCCGGCATCCTGGGCGGCTATGTGACCGGGCTGGTTTCGGGCATCCTCATCTCGCTGCCGGCGTTCCTCTTCGCCACCGGATACGCCACCATGCCGCTGCTCGCCGGGGTCGGCGTGCTGGGCGGGCTTCTGCGCGATATCGCGCCCGGGCCGGAAGCCATCTGGCAGTTTACGCCGCTCTTCGATTTCTATCGCTTCTTCAAAAGCCATAACCCTCGCACGGGCGGTTTTCATCTGGTCCTTTTCGCGGCCATCCTGTTCGCCGAATTCATCCGGCAGAACCTGGGCCATGCGTTTCGCCAGCAGGTGTTTTATATCGCGCAGGATTCGCTCAGCCCGAATCCGTGGATCACCGCCGCGCTTTATGCGGCAACGCTCTTTGCCGTCACCATTCCACTCAAGATCTGGAATAACACGCGCAATGAGCGCAAACTCGAGGAGCAGGGCCGTCTTCTGATGGAGGCGCGCCTGGCGGCTCTCACCAGCCAGATCAATCCGCACTTTTTGTTTAACACGCTGAATTCGGTTTCTTCGCTTATCCGCACGGACCCCAACCAGGCGCGCATCATGGTGATGCGGCTTTCGAAGGTGCTGCGGCGCCTCTTGCGGAAGCACGAGAATTTCAGCACGCTGCGCGACGAGCTCAGCTTTATCGACGACTATCTATCCATCGAAGTGGTGCGATTCGGCGACAAGCTGCGCTTTGAGAAGGACGTGGCCGACGACACGCTCGAGATGCTGGTACCCAGCATGATCTTGCAGCCCCTGGTGGAAAATTCCATCAAGCACGGTCTTAGCAGCAAGGTGGAAGGCGGCGCCATCCGCATCCACGCGCATCGCACCGAATCGCGGCTGCACGTGGCGGTGGAAGACGATGGCATCGGCATCCCCGAATCGAAACTGGCCACGCTGCTCAACCACGGCATTGGCGTGGCCAACGTCAACGAGCGCCTGAAGGTGCTGTTTGGAAACGAATACCGCATGTGGGTCGACAGCCAGCCGGGGCGCGGCACGCGGATTCAGATCGAAGTCCCGGTGCTCGAGACCGGTCTCGCGGCGGTGTCGTGACACAAGGGGGGTGGCAAGGGATGACGCAAGGAACGCCTGGGTTGCGGGATGCCTGGGTTGTGGCGCCTGGGTTGTGGTGGGTTGTGGCGCCTGGGTGTGACGCCGGCCACGCCGTTTGATATACTGTGGTCTCTCGTATAAATGCCACAAGCGCCCCGCAGCGTCGGCCGCTCCGATTGGGGCGTGTTCCTCACCGAGTCACTTCGGTCGTTTACCACGACGGCCTCCGTGCTGCCCAGCTCGAAGCACCTGGCCTCGGCAATGCTGCGCCCGATCGATTTCGAACGGGCGCGCGCGATCGTCGAGTTGGGGGCGGGTACCGGCGCCGTGACGCTTGAGTTGCTCCAACGGATGCGTCCGGATGCACGGCTATATGCGCTCGATATCAACGCACGCTTCATCCGATTCTTATGCGAGACCGTCTCCGACCCGCGGCTCGTGCCGCTGGTGGGCACGGCCGAGGATCTAGGGGAGATTCTGCGGCAGCAAGGAGTGCGGAAGGCGGACGCGATTATATCGTCGCTCGGCCTGACGACCATGCAGGACCAGCAGCGCGAGCGGATTCTCAGCGAGATGCGGAAATGCCTGGTTCCAGGCGGCGTAGTGTCGCAATTCCAGTATTGGCACTCAAGGGGCGGACCACGCTGGCTGCGCGTTCTGGGGCTGCGCGGGTTCCCCGAGGAGGAGTTCCTGCGGCAGTACTTTCATCGAATCTCCACCGACCACGTGCTTCGCAACTTCCCGCCGGCTACCGTCTATTCCTGCCGGTTCGCCACCGCGACCGGGCTTTAGCTCCAGCGCATATCACAACATGCTTTCACCGCGAGGCGGCTCTGATCGGAGCCACGACCGTAAGGGAGCGGTCTTCGCAACTGCGCAAAGTCACCCGGTCGCGGTGTTAGCTGCTGGCGGCCGCTTGCCGCGGCTCATCCGCACTGGGTCCGTAGATGGAGGGAACCTTGGCGCCCATAGGCCGCAAATACGACGAGAGCTGGCCGCGATGGTGGATGGTATGCTTCAGCCCAATGTTCAGGAACGCGACAGCCGGCTCTGTCCAGATCGCAAAGGTGACGGGCTGGGCGAGTTTCTCGCCTGGGAGAGCTCCCACGCCGGCGATCATCGATATGACATGCTCGTCATAAAAGGCCAGCGCTTCCGTCGGCGTTTGGAAATCGATGGCCTTCCATTCGAACGCGCCGTTCAGAACGCCGCGAAGGAAAAACACCTCGCTGAGGGCGATGTGGCTTGCCAGAGCGAGACCGGTCATGCAGAGATCGCTCGGCTTATAGTCGCAGTTTTCCGCGGGCACGGCGGCCAGCAGTTTGCGCGTTGTAGCAGACTCTTCCTGCAATTGCGGCAACAGAAACTGGAGTATCTCTTGGGCGGCTTCAGGCGTCATGTTGTGAGCATATCCTAATCGCCGGATCGCTGGGGGGGTGGGGATTATCGCCACTCAGCGCCGCAATTCGCTCCCTTACGGGTCGCGGCTCCGTTTCGGACTCGGCATGTTTTCCGATGCTTACAGAGCCGCGACCGTTTGGGGGCGTTCGCTGAGAGCCGGCTCCCCAAGATCGGTTAAGCGCCCGATCGCCGGCGAATCTCTGCGCCCACCCGCGTCCAGGTATGCTGGAGTGAGAGGCCGCTATGTATCCACTCAAGAAGGGCAAATTCGCGCCACAAGCGCACGTCGCCGTTCCCGCCGGTACTTACGAAGAGGAACACGGCCGCAAGGGCTTTTACGGTAAGAGCGCGCATCTCTACCACGCACATCCGCCTACGGGCTGGATTCGCTTCGAAGGCAAACTGCGGCCGCACCTGTTCGACCTCAACCAGCTCGCCCCATCCGACTGCCACGATCCCGATGGCATGCCGGTTGCATTCCTCGGCAATGACGATATTAAGCTCTACGTCTCCCGCCGCTCGCAGCCCATGCCGTTCTACTACCGGAACGCCGATGGCGACGAGCTGATCTTCGTGCATCGCGGCCGCGGCGAAATCGAAACCGATTTCGGCCCGCTCGATTTCGAGCCCGGCGACTACCTGGTTGTGCCGCGCGCCGTCACCTACCGTCTGATCCCGGAAACCTCCGATAATTTCTTCCTGATCGTGCAATCGCGCACCGAATTCAATCCGCCCGATAAGGGCCTGCTCGGCCACCACGCGCTGTACGATCCCGGGGTTGTGATCACGCCGGAAGCGGCGCCGATCCTCGACGATAGCCGGGAGTGGGAGGTCCGGATCAAGGCCGAGGATGAGATTTCGAAGGTGGTGTATCCGTTTAACCCGCTCGATGTCGTCGGCTGGAAGGGCGACCTCACGGTCTGGAAGCTCAACATGCGCGACATCCGCCCCGTCATGAGCCACCGCGTGCATCTGCCGCCCAGCGCGCATTCCACATTCGTCACCGAAGGCGCGGTGGTGTGCAGTTTCCTGCCGCGGCCATTCGAGCAGGACCCGGAGGCCATGCGCGTCCCGTTCTTCCACCGCAACA
Source organism: Bryobacterales bacterium (assembly GCA_003135055.1). GTDB lineage: Bacteria > Acidobacteriota > Terriglobia > Bryobacterales > Bryobacteraceae > PALSA-243. The sequence continues at coordinate 11,449 of PLDF01000182.1, forward strand.
CCGATTACGACGAGTTCATCTTCTACCACGACGGCGATTTCTTCAGCAAGGACAACATCAAGCCGGGTTACGCCACGCTGCACCCGCGCGGCATCCACCACGGGCCGCATCCCAAGGCGCTGGCGAATCAGTCGAAGAAGACGCACACCGACGAGTACGCCGTAATGCTCGACGGCCTGAACCCGATCCACGTGCTGCCCGCGGGCGAACAGGTGGAGTGGAAGGAATATTGGTCGAGTTGGGTGGACAAGAGCGCTAAGAAGTAGTGGCCGGTTTGAGGGCTACGCTGACTGCCTACTTGTCTGTTAAATACTACGGAGTTTTGCGGCAAAGTGGCGCCGGCTGACCCATGGGCCAGTTTCCGGAAAGCCTACATATCGGGAGCTTATCGGAAACTGCCATTTGCGACTGCGGCAATCTGTTGCTGATACCGTCACTGGCTGCGTTTTCATGTGGTCGCCGAGGAGCGCGATATTGTACGCTGAGTTCGGAGACGCCGAGGTGACACAGCCTGTAGTGATGATCGTCGTGCTGGCAGAACTTGTTTCAGCCGGGTATGGGCAAAACCCAAAAGCGAAGAGCACTCCCTTCACGCTGACCTGGACTATGGGTAAGTGCCTCGGATGCAAGACCGCCGCTGGCCTCGGAGAGATTCAATTCGTCAGCCGCAGCGAAGTGTGGGCCGTTGGCTCCAAGGGGGATCTAAACGACGTGGATACTATCGTTGTCCATAGCACCGACGCCGGGCGCACCTGGAGAGAAGTGCCCCAGACCCGTCAGGTCACCGACCCAGACGGACAACTCGCCTTCTCGTTCCTGGACGTAGCGCGCGGTTGGATTGTGTCGAGGAACGGCAGGGGCGAGCCAGACGAGCCAGAGATAATCGGTACGCGGGACGGCGGTCAGCATTGGCAGAGCTTGTCCCATCAGTTCTTGCAACGCATGCAGTTCGTTGACGCTACGCGTGGGTACGGAACGGTGGCCGACGAATTCTTTCGTACGGATGATGGAGGCCGCTCTTGGGTGGAAACCAAGATCCCGGATATAGGTTTTATCGAACGCATGGTCTTCCTAACGCCCGACAACGGATGGATCGCCGGTATCCACGGAAAGGATCTCCTTGTGTTCCGAACCGTGAACGGGGGGAGGGACTGGGAAGAGTCTCGAACGACTCCACAGCGACCACCGCAAGGGGTACGCGATCTGTTCTTCTTCGAACAACAGCGCGGCTGGCTCAGCATCTGGAATGACGGCGATGAGGGCACCTATGTGTATTACACGGTTGACGGAGGAAAACACTGGACGCCGGATCCTGATTTGTCGTCTCAAGGGAAGTACAAGATGGCAAACGCAGTGCGATTTACTTCCAGAGAAAGAGGCTTTGTCTTTTTCGAGGGCAAGTGGCAAAGCAGGCTTGCGTACACGATGGATGGGGGAACACATTGGCACACTCAGGTTCTTCCAAGACTCGTCGAGGATTGCCAGCTCTTCGCAGGCGACGTCGTGTGTAGTGTTTTTCCTGGATTCCACCTCTTGACCCTACATCCGAAATGATACCGTGCACGATCATGGCCTCCGGCTGGAGATATTCAGGGAGATTTTAGCGCCGTACGCTATCGTTGTGGACAAAATATGGGCTTATCGGAAAATACTCACCCGCCGACGCTCGTGTCGTGCCATGTGGACGAATTGCCGCTTTGTCGAGGAACTGCCGTGAGCACCAACAGGCGGGTCTTATCGCGTTTTGTTCTCCCGCTCCAGCGCCTGATGAAGAAGGCCCTTGATGAAGGTTTGGTAGGGCAGCCCACGCTGGTCCGCAATCTCCTGGGCTGTTTCGAGGTCGGTGATCGGCAGACGGATCGTGACGGATTTGGTTGCGCCACGGATGCGCGGTAATCGCTCAAGCCGCCCCTCCTTTTTCGCCTTCAGGAAAAGGGCGGTAACGACCTCAGGATGGGCATCCCACCATTGCGCTTCCTCCGTCTCCGACTTGAATCTTGGAATGACGATCTTCGTTGGCATCAGTCTTCTCCTCGGTAGATCTCTCGCATTCGCGAGGGCATCGGGTATGCCGTGACGAACCGAATCTTGCCCCGTCGCTCCGTGACGACGAACGTCAGCAATCGGCCGTTGTTAGTCTCCCCCAGGCACAGCCGGCGGCGCTCCCGCTTTCGCTTCTGGCGTTTGATCACCAGCGGTCCGTTGCAATAGGCTTCCTCGCATTCCGTGGACGTGACGCCGTGGCGGGCGACGTGATCCACGTTCGCCGCATCCCAGTCAAAGATCATCCTTCCTTACAGTGTACATACAATTCGGGCCGGTGTGACGGGGCGCGGGCTGCGGTTCCATCCCGGCAGGCGCCTGGAAGTGCAGTCCAATGCAGTGAGGCCATCAGCTATCGGCTATCGGCTCACCGCTTCGCGCCAGTAGTCCAGAGATAGGCCCTCTCCGAGGCGTAAGTCTTAGAACCGCCTGGCTCGTCTGTGGCCGTCTCGGAGTTTGGCCCGGCCGGTGGTCCCGAACCCGGCGTTCTGAGCCAGCGATCCTCGCTGGCCGCGAGGTGTTTACCGGCGTTTCGTCCTGGGCCAAAAACCGTTAGGGGCCGAGAGACGCTTATCGGAAAGTAATCGCCCGCCGGCCTCGGACGTGCATATGGACCGAATTGTCGCCGAACCTGAGAATGGTTCAGCTAGCCAGCCTTCCGCCTGGGTTTTGGCTTGCTGGGCGGCGCTTCGGCGAGTGCCCGGCCAAGCAGGGTCTTAATCACGGCTTGCCGGCTGACATTGAGCCGGGCCGCCCGCTCGTCGAGTTCTCGGAGCATGCCTTGCGTCAGATCGACATTCACGCGTCGGACAGGCCTGACTACGGTGAACTTGTTGGTGAAGTATGCTGAAATATCTTCGCCTCGCGAGGCCTTTTCGGCGATTTCATCCGCGGACATTGCGCCCTTAAACGTTTTCGGCATAACTTTGCTCTTCCTCTTGGGTGGCTCTCCAGGCGGTGACGAGGTGGTAGTATTCGCCGTCCGCGTCATGCCGGATCTCGAAGACCACCGAACAGAGGCGCCCGCCACACCAGCCAATTGCACGGAACTGTTCCGGGTCGTCATTCTTCTGGTCAACCAGGTACGCCTGGTCGAAAATTTCCCGCGCTTCTTTCAGGCTGACGCCGTGCTTTCGCTTGACGTCCCGACTCTTCGATCTCTCGAACTCAAAGCGCACGTCCTTGATATAACACTTATACCAACAACAGCTCGTCCATATTGGACGGCATCGCGCCTTTCCGTTGGTAGAAGGCCCTTGGACCGATCGTCGCCGACTCGGACCTCGGTCCGGACGGTGGTCGGAATCCCCCATTCCGGGCAATAGCTCCTCCCTGGCCGCCTTGCGTCTTGCTTAACAGCTTGGCATGGCGGTCATAGTCCGAAACCAGTTCCCTTCGTCCCACAAACGAACACCTCCCCGTCCCAACCGTGTATCCTAAGTTCTTAAGCTCCAGTCGAATACGACTGGCCCGGCAAGTGCCCCAACATATCGTTTGCACAATCGATAGGACCCGATGAAATCATCCGATTCCCGTACGCCGCGTATCCTCATTGCCGACGATCAGCCGGACGTTCTCGAAGCGCTGCGATTCCTCGTCAAGGGCGAAGGCTACCAGGCCGAATCCGTCAACTCGCCGCCCGCCGCCGTCGATGCGGTCGAATCGCGCGACTTCGACGCGGTACTCATGGACCTCAATTACACCCGCGATACCACCTCCGGCCAGGAAGGCCTGGAGTTGCTTAACCGCATTCAGACGCTCGACACCACGCTGCCCGTCATCGTGATGACGGCCTGGGGGTCCGTGGAGCTCGCCGTCGAAGCCATGCGCCGCGGCGCGCGCGACTTCATCCAAAAGCCCTGGGACAACGCGCGCCTCTCCGCCATCCTCAAGACGCAGATCGAGCTTGGCCGCGCCCTGCGCAAAGGCCAGCGCCTCGAAGCCGAAAATCACGCGCTGCGCGCCGAACGGTTCCCCCAGCTCATCGCGCAATCGGCGGCCATGCGCCCCGTGCTCGACGTCATTTCGCGCGTGGGACCCTCGGACGCCAACGTGCTGATCACCGGCGAAAACGGCACCGGCAAGGGGCTGGTGGCGCAGACGCTGCACTCGGTCTCGCTGCGCTCCACGCGCCCTCTGGTCACCGTGAACACCGGCGGACTGGCCGAGGGCGTCTTCGAGAGCGAGCTCTTCGGGCACGTCAAAGGCGCCTTTACCGACGCCAAGACCGACCGCGTGGGCCGCTTCGAAATGGCCGATGGCGGCACGCTGTTCCTCGACGAGATCGCGAATATTTCGCAGGGCCTGCAAGCCAAGCTGCTGCGCACGCTTGAGACCGGCGAGTTCGAGCGCGTGGGCTCCTCGAAGACCCGCCGCGTGGATGTACGCATCTTTTCCGCCACCAACGCCGATCTGAGCGCGGCGGTAGCTGAAGGCCGCTTCCGCCAGGATCTGCTCTTCCGGCTGAACACCATCGAGATTCGTCTGCCGCACCTGCGCGACCGGCGCGAAGACATTACGGTGCTGGCCGCGCATTTCCTGCGGCAGCACGCCGACCATTACCGTAAGCCGTTCTCCGGCTTCGACGAAGGCGCCGTGAAAGCCCTCCTGGCGCATACATGGCCGGGCAACGTGCGCGAGCTCGATCATGCCGTGGAACGCGCCGTGCTGATGGCGCAAGGCGAAACCATTCGGGCGGCCGATTTGGGCCTTCGCACAGGCCGCGAAGGTCCGCCGCGCCTCGAAGAGATGAGCCTTGAGGACGTGGAAGCTCTGCTCATCAAGAAGGCGCTGGCGCGCTTCAACGGCAACGTCAGCCACGCCGCCAATGCGCTGGGCTTAAGCCGCAGCGCGCTCTACCGCAGGCTGCAAAGGTATGGGCTGTAGGACAGGCCTCCTGGCCTGTCCCCGCAGGCCAGCCGTGGGACAGACGATCGGGTTGTGTNNTCGTCTGTCAGCCGTTTTAGCGGGGCGCGACAGACCACGAAAGGCGATGGTCTGTCCTACTCTATGAGCCGAATCAAGCCGGGACGCATCAGTTACGAAAATCGCGTTGTCCTGCTGGCTACCATCGCCGCGCTGCCGGGCTCGGCCTGTGCGCTTTACCTTTTCTGGACCGGCAACCACGAGCTTAGAGCGCAGATCTCCATCACCGCGGGCATCGTGATTGTGTGGCTGGTATGCGTTCTGGCCTTGCGCGAGCGCGTGGTCTTCTCGCTGCAAACGCTTTCCAATTTGCTTGGCGCCCTGCGCGAAGGCGATTTTTCCGTGCGTGGCCGCTCGTATCGCGACGACGACGCGCTGGGCGAAGTGATGCGCGAGGTCAACACGCTGGGCAGCACGCTGCGCGAACAGCGCCTCGGCGCGCTGGAAGCGACTACTCTGCTGCGTACGGTGATGCGCGAGATCGATGTCGCCATCTTCGCCTTCGACGAGCACCGCCGCCTGCGCCTGGTGAATCGCGGCGGCGAGCGCCTGCTCGATAAGCAACAGGAGATGCTGCTCGGCCAGACCGCCGGCGAGCTGCGCATGGAAGCGTGCCTGGACGGGCCGCCGCAGACCACTTTGCAGGCCTCTTTCCCCGGCGGCGCCGGACGCTTCGGCCTACGCCGCACGGGCATCCGCGAGCGCGGCCTGCCGCTCGAGCTGGTGGTGCTCTCCGATCTCACGCAAGCCCTCAGCGAGCAGGAATTGCAGGCCTGGCAGCGGCTGGTGCGCGTGTTGGGCCATGAGCTGAACAATTCGCTCGCGCCCATCAAATCCATCGCCGGCAGCCTGATCAGCATCATCTCGCGCGACCAGCTTGCCGACGATTGGCGCGACGATATGCGCCGCGGCCTCACCGTGATCACCTCGCGCTCGGAGAGCCTCAGCCGCTTCATCGGCTCTTACGCCCGCCTGGCGAAGCTGCCGCGCCCCCAATTGCAGCCGCTGGAGGTTGCTGCGTGCGTGGGCCGCGCCGCCAGCTTCGAAACGCGCCTTCACGTGGAAGTGGCGCCGGGGCCGGACATCGCCATCCAAGGCGACCCCGATCAACTGGAGCAGGTTCTGATCAACCTGCTGCGCAACGCCGCCGACGCTTCGCTCACCACCAACGGCAGCGTGAAAGCCGGCTGGCGCCGCGATGGCGCCATGCTCGAAATCTGGATCAAGGACGACGGCCCCGGCCTTTCCAGCACGGCCAACCTGTTCGTGCCGTTCTTTACCACCAAGCCCGGAGGCTCCGGAATCGGCCTGGTACTGAGCCGCCAGATCGCCGAAGGGCACGGCGGCGCGCTGACCCTGGAGAATCGCACCGATGGCCCCGGCTGCGTGGCCCGGCTGAGGCTGCCCGCCGAGAGCGCCGTGCAGCGCTTCGAGCCTTCCGATTAGCGCGCATCTCTCACCCGCGTAGCCGCGTCTGGGTGCTTAAGCGAAATCCTCGGCGATGGCAGCTCAGGCATGCTAACCTTCATCTCAGAATTATGCCGAATCGCAGAGATTTTCTTCGCGCCCTGATCGCGGCGCCCGCGGGCGCTTCGCTTCTCTTCTCGCAGACGCCCGCGCCGGCGCCCATCAAGGCCACCAAGCTTTCCGACCGCCTCGCGGTGCTCATGGGAGATGGCGGCAATGTTGCCGTCGTCATTTCCGATGACGGGCTGATGATGGTGGATGGCGGATTGGCGGAGCGTTCCGCCGATCTGCTCCAAGCCGCTTCCACCCAAGTGGATTCGCACCCATTTCGCATGGTGTTCAATACGCACTGGCACCTGGATCATGTGGGCTGCAACGAAACGCTCGGCAAGAGCGGCGCGAAAATCATCGCGCATGTGAACTCGAAGAAATGGCTCAGTCAAAAGGTGACCATGGAGGCGCTGAACCGGGTCATCGAGCCGCTCAAGCCCGAGGGCCTGCCCACCCAGACCTTCACCAAGGGCGGCAAACTCACCTTCGGCAAAGAGAGCATCGAATACGGCGTCGTGCCGCCGGCGCATACCGATGGCGATGCTTACCTGTTCTTCCCCGGCCCGAACGTGCTGCACACCGGCGACCTACTGTTCAACGGCACGTATCCCTTCATCGATTACTCCACTGGCGGATGGATCGGCGGCATGGCGTCGGCCTGCGACACGCTGCTGAAAGTAGGCGATGCGCAGACGCGCATCATCCCGGGCCATGGGCCGATGGGAACGAAGACGGATTTGCAGGCCAGCCGCGACATGCTTACGGCGGTTCACGACCGCTTCGAGACCATGCGCAAGCAAGGCAAGACCGCCCAGGACGTGGCCGCCGCGGCGCCAACCAAGGATTTCGACGACCGCTTCAGCAAGGGCGCGAAGCCCGATCAATTCCTGCAGATCGCTTACACGGGCCTGTTGCGGCATTATGTTCCTTCCGCAGTCGCCGCCCAGCAGTAGCGCTTGAGGCATGGCCCGCCTTCCCGCTGTCACTGTCAATGCCGCCGTCGTTGTCGCTGCCGCCCTGCTGTGCGCCGCCGCCTTCGCGCAGGATACTCGCGTCATCCTGTTGGGCACGGGTACCCCCAATCCCGATCCGGACCGCATGGGTCCCGCGGCCGCCGTGGTTTCGGGCGATCGCGTCTACATTGTCGATTGCGGCGCGGGCATAGTTCGCCGCGCGGCGCAAGCAGGCATTGAGATGAAGCAATTGACGCGCGCTTTCATCACGCACCTGCATTCCGACCATACCGTGGGCCTGCCCGACCTCATCTTCACGCCCGCCGTCACCGGCCGCATATCGCCTCTCGAAATTTACGGCCCGCCGGGAGTGCGCGCCATGACGTCGCACGTGATGAAGGCATGGAAAGAGGACATGAACATTCGCCTGCACGGACTGGAGCCGGCCGTTCCACAGGCTTACATAGTCCAGGCGCACGATGTGAAGCCCGGCGAGATATACCGTGACGATAATGTGCGCGTCGTCGTCATTGCCGTGCAGCACGGATCGTGGAAGTACGCCTACGGATACCGCTTCGAAGCGAAGGACAAGACCATCGTATTTTCCGGCGACACCACTTACAGCCCGGCGCTGGCGCGTGCGGCGGCGGGATGCGACATCCTGGTTCACGAGGTATATTCGGCCGCGGGTTTGGCGAAGCGCACGCCGGATTGGCGCAGGTATCACGCGGCGTTTCACACATCGGGCGCCGATTTGGGCAGGCTTGCGGCGGAAGTCAAGCCCAAGAAACTGGTGCTCTACCATCAGTTGCCGATGGGCGAGACCGAGGAAGAAGTACTCGCGGAGATCCGCGAGCGGTACGCGGGCGAGATTGTTTACGGCAAAGACCTCGACGTAATCCGGTAGCCGCGCGGGCGGCCATCTAAGCCGAAGCGGTCTGCGAAATCGGCAGGCTATACGATCTCATCTTCTTCTTTTTGTTGTCTCTGATAAACACCACCAGCATGCCGCCCGCACTTGCATCCTCGTACTGCTCTTTCAAGGAAGCTTGAGACCGTTCGCTCAACCCGGCCCGGTACTGCGCATAAGGATAGGCATAGACTCTGCGCTCCTCGATGTCGTACAGCATGACTGGGCGCTTTTCGGCATAGGTTTCATAGAGCCGGTGAATGTCAGGCCAATTTTCACGCAGGATTTTCCAGTACGGATCGGTCGCCACGGAGTTATTGTACCCGCCCGCGATCAAGTCTGCGCCACCCCGGCGCCGGCGGAACGGGCGGAAGCCGAACCACAGCCATCGCCTTTCGTTATAGAGAGCAGAAGTTGCGATTGACGTGATCGGAATCCTCCGTTGCCGTGCTGCCGAAATGCCGGTAACCTGCCGAAATGCCGACAGACTCGGCACGGGCCGGATAGCCGGCCAACGGGTAACTGCCATTCTTTCCAACCAAATCGAAACGCCTTGTTCTGGCCTGCGGAATGCCCTTAGATGGTTCGAACGTTGCGCACAGGAGGCAATCGATGAAGGCCGCGAAAATAACAATTGAACTCACACTGTTGGCAGCGGGCTTTCCCGGACTGTTGAGCGCGATCGCGTTGCAGCCCGACACCCTGAAGGCGTGGGACGACTACATCCGGAGCGCCGACTCGCGCATGCAGACGCGGCTCGATGGCCAGCGGCCGTTCTTGTGGACGGACGAAGCGCCTGACCGGGGCGCACGGCTGCAGCACGGCGAGATTCTGGTTGCCCCGGTTGTCCAGCGTGGAACCCAGAGCGTGGCGGGCGGGCTCATCCACGACTGGCTGGGGGCGGCTTTCATCCCCAACGCCGCAATCGAAGGGCTGCTTGCCGTGGTTCACGACTACGGCCGCTACAAAGAATTCTATAGACCGGTCGTCGCCGACTCGAAGGTACTCGCTTGCACGCAGACGGATCAGAGGTTTTTTATGGTGTGGCAGCACCGCGTACTTCTAATCAACGCCGCCATTGAGGGGCAATACCAGGCTCGCGATTTCGCGTTAGATGCCCGGCGCGGATACAACATCGCTACTACTACGCAGGTGCGGGAAATCGAAAGCTATGGCAAGGACGGCGAGTATCTCCTGCCGCCGGGCCAGGGAAACGGTTTCGTCTGGAGACTGCACAGCATAGCCAGATATGAGGAGCGTGACGGAGGAGTATATCTCGAGCTGGAAGCCATCGCCCTGACACGGTCGATCCCGGCGTCGCTTCGATGGGTAGTGAATCCGGTGGTGAACCGTCTCTCGATCAATTCGCTCGCGACTTCACTCCGCCAGACCCGCGACGCGGTGGTTTCATTGCCCCAATCGCCGGAACGGATCGCGTCATGCGCGATTAGCCGCCACAGTTTCGAGACTGGGAAAAAGGGCGGCGTGGAGTAAGGAGAATTACTCGAATGCAGAGTGTATTGGTTTTGCCAGACGCCGGTATCCGGTTGCGGCCTATCCCCGCGCGCATTTCTATCGGCGCCGTCCGTTGGCCGGAGCGAGTGATCGTCGGTTTTCTGATCTATGCCACGGCGATAGCATTGGTTCTGCCAGTGTCGCCGTCTATCAGGAATCTAATGGTTCCCTTAAACCTGGCTCTAATTCTGACTTATGGCCTGCTCTTGCATTTCGATTCCGCCAGGCGGATGCTGGCGACCGGCGTCATCCGCGATTGGCTGCCCCTCGGCTTGATCCTGATCGCCTATCGCGAGATGGGCTGGCTCGCATTGCCGCACCATGGTCATGCGCTAGAGGCGCACTGGGTGATCTGGGATCGCCTGGTGCTGCGCGGGGGCGCTACGGCCGCGATTGAAGCGTTCGGGCCGGTACTGCCTTCGGCGCTCGAGATCGCTTATGCGCTGGTCTACGCGCTGGCGCCGTTTTCTGTCGCGGTGCTATATCTCTATGGCCGCCGCGAGCGAGTGGACACGTTCCTGCTCATTTTTGCGCTGGGAGTGCTGCTCTGCTACGCGCAGTTTCCGTTTTGGCCCTCTGAGCCGCCTCGCGTCGTGTTTTTCGGACAGGATTTCCCAGCTTTCGACACGGTCTTCCGGCGTTTCAATTTGTGGATGTTGGGCAATTACGGCATCCACACGAGCGTTTTCCCGAGTGCCCATGTGGCAGGCGCATTTTCCGCTGCCTTCGGTATGCGGCAGGCCCTGCCAGAGCACAAATGGGTCAGCCGCTTTTTATATGCGATGGCGCTGCTGATCGCGGCGGCAACGGTATACGGGCGGTACCACTACTTGGCCGATGCCGCCGCTGGTTTCCTAGTGGCAGTCTTCGTTCTTGTGCTGCAGAGATATCTCGTTTCGAGCAGGGCAGTGACACAGCCGGGCGCCAGCCGTTCGGCACGTGTCGGTATGTCGGCAGCGGGCCGCGCAGGCTTCCACTACACCAGGAATGCAGACCTATATCTTTCAATAGGTTCCCAGGCTATCGCATTTGGCGCTGAACCTGCTCTTTTAGGTTCGGGAACAAAGAACCGAGGTTTGGAGGCGGCGCCGTCTGACGGAACTCAGACGATGTTCGTAAACCAATGATAAGGATTCAGATGAAAGAGCTCGACGGCCAGTTAGTCCTGCAGGTCGAAGGAAGACTGGCCGGGGCCTTTGAGCTCGAACTACTTAAGGACTGCTGGCAGGCTGCTCGCGCCAAGCAGCCGAACCGTAAGATTTCAGTCGACCTGAAGAGTGTCACCTGTATCGACGAGGCTGGCCGGCGCCTGCTCCGGTCGATGCATGGCAACGGCGTAGACTTCCTTGGAGCCGGTCTGGCCACTCAGGACATTCTCGAACAGGTTATGGAGCGGCCGTAATGCAAGCATTGGAGCGGGCGAACACGAGTGAGGCGTCACATGCCTGAAAGAACGAGACGGCACTTAGATCGCCTGAACGCCGTCTGGCAGACGGTAGCCCGGCAAGCCGGTAGGTCCTGGTGCGGCCTTATGCACAGTTCGCTCATGTGGCCGAGTCACGGCCAGTACCAATGTGGCGCGTGTGGCCGCCGCTACTCCGTGCCGTGGGCCAGCGACAGATTTCCGTCCTCGACTGCGGAGCTGGCTATCGTAAAGCCGGTGCAAATCCTCCAGGCAGACGTTCCATCCTATGCAACGCGGAGCGAGGTTACGAATCCCCACGGGGTGCGCACCGCCGGTCCAGTTTTTCTATCTGCCCTACTGCCACGAGTCATCCTGCTGGCCGTTCTGCTGGCTTCACACGTTCAGGCCGCCGAAGCGCTTATCGTGGACTCCGCCACTCAGGCCGCCATGGCCTTTGCGCGTTACACCGCCGGTCTGGAAAAGGCGAGTCTCTGGAGTCTCGAAACCGTCGAAATCGAAGCCGCGCTGCCGAAGCTTGAGAAGCAGGCGAGCCTGCGCGCCATCCGTCGTCTGTTGCCGCCTGGGAGGCCGGCATATCAGGTGATCGAGATCGCCGGAGATCAGACCGTCACCAGGCAAGTGATCGCTCGTTACCTTACCGCGGAGGTGCGGGCCGCGGCCCTTCCCGCCTCTTCGGTCGCCATTACTCCGGCGAATTACAAGTTCCGCTACAAGGGCGCCTTGAATACCGGCGCGAGCGTAATCTATGCCTTTCTGATCGCGCCGCGCAAGAAACGCGAGGGCCTAATCAAAGGCGAATTGTGGATTGACGGCGATACCGGCGCCGTGGTGCGCCAATCCGGATACTTAGTCAAGAAACCTTCGATATTCGTGCAGCGGGTCGATATTATTCAGGAAACATCTTTTAGCGATGGAAGCGCCGAGGAGCGGGTCACGCATTTGTCGGTAGATACCCGGCTGGTTGGACGCGCCGAGCTGACCATCCATGAACGTCCCTGCGCCGATCCCGGCCGCGCTTCCGCGCCGGGCATTGAGGAGCGGTAGGATGCGTCTCTGGCTTCGCAGGCATCGCATCGTCGCCACCCTGCTCTGGGCTGCTCTGGCGCTCGGAGCCATCGAGTGCATCCTTCTCTTTTATTACCTCAATTCCTGGGTCACGCTGCCATCTCTCTGAGCCTCTCCCCCCGTTCACGTCCCACTAGTTGCCGGACCGCCCTGCTCCGATCGGAGCCACTACCGTGGGGGAGTGTTTCCAGCAAGAACGCAAACATCATGCGGTCGCAGTCCTCGCAAACCGTCGCCAGGTTAGACGCGGACCTTCGTTGGCAAACTGTCACGGGCGCGCCGAATATCCGGCACTTGACAGCCTTCCGGCAGCAGTTACGAGCTGTCGAGGCGCTTGACGGTTGTTAAGTGGTTGTAGTTTCGTGCAGGCATTCGCGTAAGTGCTTTGGCCCGCGACTTGCTCTTGCAGGTGCAGGTTACTAAGAGGCTTACAGGCTTCGCGGCGGCCTATCTTAAAACACAGGGAGTTAAGACGATGTTCAGAACGATTAGTTACGCAGCGATTCTTTTAGGAGGTTCGCTGGCAGCGCTGCCGGCGTTTGCTCAGGAAGCCGGCCGGTCCGAAGTCAGCGTTCAGGCCCTTGGAAGCTTCGTGAAGAGTACGACTGACAATGGAGTACAACAGGGCGCCAGCAACAGTGGCGGCGTGCTGGCCAATTATCGCTATTTCTTCACAAACGACAACGGCGTGGAAGCGAATTACGGTTACTCGCTCAATACCCAAACCTACGGTTTGCCTGCCGGCCCTTTGGGAGTGAAGTCGCATCAGGACGAAGTAAGCGCGGCGTATGTCTACCGGCATCCTCTGCGGCGCTTCACGCCTTTTGCCGAGGCCGGCATCGGCGCCCTGATTTTCGATCCCAAGGACACGCCGGATGCGTCGACACAGACTCGAGCCGCTTTGGTTTACGGCGCGGGCGCCGACTTCAGTCTAGCCAAGCGCGTCTTCCTTCGGGCCGAGTATCGCGGCTTGGTTTACGACAGCCCTACTTTCGACCTGAGCGATACGTTGGGAACCGATCGCGTAACCCACCGCGCCGAGCCTTCGATCGGTTTCGGCTACAGGTTCTAACGTGAATCGGCCGGGAGGGCGCTCCTCGACCACTGAGGGTCCCGGCAGAAGGGTTGAACCCGAGAGTGTGCATTCAACGCGGAGGCGCGGAGGGGCGGATATTTGCGGAGAAGACATGTAAGAGACCTCTCCGCGCTGTCTCCGCCTCTCCGCGCCTCCGCGTTGAGATCGGGCGGGTGTCTTTGCGTGACAACTGAGTGATGAATCCCATGAAAATCAACCTGACTCTCCTGACACTGCTCGCAGCGTTCAGTGGTCCGGCCGCCGGGCAGCGGTCCGAAATCGCAACCGGACGCACACACTACACGGAAGGCGAATTCAAAAAAGCGGCGGCGTATTTTCAACTGGCGCTCAAGACCGACCCGAATAGTGCCGAGTCCTACTACTGGATGGGTATGTCGTACCAGAGACTGGCGGATATCGCGCTGCCATTTTGGCGGCAGGTACAACGCAAAGGCCCGCATCTGCCTGACAAAGGCAGTGGAACTGGCGCCTACCCGTCCGGATTACCGCGGGGAGCTGTTCGAATTGTTGTTGGATCGAGCCGCATCCTCGCGGAGCGCCTTGCGGCAGGCGGCAGGGATCCTGCAGACGGCATCCGAATCCGATCCCGACTACAGCTATATGCGCGGGCGCTTCGAGAGCGAGAGCAAGGCCAACTCCTCCGCGGAAGCTCGACTCGGCAGGCTGTTTCTTGCCGTTCCGCAGGCGGCATACCGCATCGCGGAATTGCCCGCGGCAGCGCTGTGGAAACGGCGGGGAGCGCAGACCGCGCTCAAACTTGGTGGGGCAGATCGTCAATCGGCGGCGGATTGTGAGACCGCCTGCCGGCGTTGACGAGCCCCTGAGAGTAAGGCGGACGCGGGCTCTGAATCGTCAAAGCGGATTAAATAAATAGTCCGCTGCGGGTTGAGCGACCTGCTTCTGCAACGCGGTACGCACGGCGTTTCCCGAATCCGCTCGATCACCCGCGCGGCGGCGGGCGGTTGCCTCATTACAACGTTTGCGTGCACCACGACTGCGGGCGGTTAGAGCGGCGGGTCTTTAACCCAGTCGTTGATGAACGGCAGAGGCGTCCGGTCGTGTGTGCGCACGTCCGCGGCTTGGATTCTCAAATTGAGGCGGGCCTTGGAGGCTTCGTCCACGGTCAGGTAGCCGCGCGCGGCGAGTTGTCCGCCTAGACTTGCATAGCGCACGCGCTGCTCCGCGATGAACCCGCGGACAGCGGCCTCAAATGCCTCGGGACTGGTCCAGGCGAGATCGAGCTTCGTGTCCGCACGGACGGGCAATTGCGAGGTTGAAGTCTCCAGATACTGCGCCAGGAATTCCTCGGCGCGGAGACACGAATTGTTGCCGCTCTCGTCGCCGGAAAAGTCGAACCCGTGATCGGTGTAGCCCTTGTTGGCCGTTCGGACGAATGAAACCGGGTGCGGTCCATCGGCAAGAAGCGTCCAAGCTTGCCGTCGATTGCCGGTTCCCGGGGCTAGTCGATAGGAGCCGGTGTCTGGCCAGTCCGCGCGCGGCGGATCGGTCTTGCCGAGCATATCGCCCGCCCAGCCCTCACCCATGCCTCGCGGTTGATCGGGATTGAAGACATAGACTGTAGCGGACTGGCAGAACTCCTTCATGGCATCCTTCGCGAAGCCGGCATTGCGCTTCGGAGTCAGCAGATCGCCCACTGCGATGAAAGCCTCGCGGTTATGTTGGCGGTCGAGAAGCTTCAACAGGAGGGCGCTCGCGTCTTCGCTCGAGCGCGATGCCAGGATCAAGACATCCGTCGGGAAGCGGTCCGCTAGCGGTTCCAGATCGCGGAGTGGGACTTCGGCGTTGAGCTGAATCAGTGTGTCCAGAGCGGCGAATTTGGCGGCGCTGGCGTCGGACGCGATCCCGGTTGCGACATCGGCTGCAACATCGGTTGCAACGACACTGGCTGCGGCGGTATCGGTTGCTACGACGTCGGCTGAAGTCTCGGGCGATTCCACCACGCGCAGTAACTCGGGGATCAGCGCGGTGAGCTTCTGCTCTGCGATCCAGTGCGCTGCCCACGCTTGCTTGAGCGGCTCGGGACTGTGAATCCATTGGTCTGCGGGCTTGTCGGGCGGCTGGGCGAAGAGCGCGCCGGCTATGCAAAAGAACGAAGCGAAGAGCGCCGGCTGAAAGCCGGCGGCAGCCAGGATTGGCCGCCCCACAAAGGAGTTGCGTGCGTCTCGCGGCAGGCCGAATGGGGGCGTCCTCTGCGCCCGGCCGCGGGTTTTGACAACCTGCACCAAAGGACGACAGGCCAGGAGGCCTGTCGTGCAAATGCGGCGCCGCACCTACGTTGCCTCAGCTACGCGCCGCAAATGGAGCGCTTCCAGCAATCCCTTCCACTTGCGCAGGATTAGCTCCGAGAGGTTGAGCAGCAGCGCCAGCGCCAGCAACCCCGGCCACAACTGCATGCTGGTGCGGATGCTGTGGCCGGAGGCGTCGAAAACCTGCTGGGGAGCGGGATCGAAACGGCCTCCGGTGGCAGCGGCGATCTGCTTCAGCAGCTCTTCGTTATTGCCGTATTCCTGCATCTCTTCTTCCTGCCGGTAGAAGCCGACCTCCGGAAATGCGCGCGAATCGGCTACCGGACGCACCCGGAATAGTCCTTGCGCCTGGCCGATGATCACCTTGCCGCGGTAGTGCCCGGCGGCTACTTTGCCGACCTTGAGGGGCGCTTGAAAACCGTCCGGTCCGAGAACGAATATCTCCGGAATCGTTGCCGGGTCGTCAATGTTTCGCGACAGGCGGTAATCGACTACCAGCTCGCCCGACGCGCGATCGAAATCGGCCGTGGTCTCGCTCTGGGGAGCGTGCGGCAAAAGGTCGCGGAAGATATTGGCCCAGAGCTTATCGTAGCCGGGCCACGCGATCCAGTTGGCGGCCCAGCGGTTCTTGGCGTCGGATGTGAAAACCGCGGCGCGGCCCAGACCATACTGCCAGCGGACCAGCAGAGGATCGTCGTGATCGGCCGCGAGAATGGTGTCCGATGTGGGATTCGCCGTGTAGCGCACGTAGCCGTGCAGCGGGGGCGCGCTCTCAATACCCACGCCATCCAGAATCTCGGCCTGCTTCACCACTTTCGGCTGAATCGACTTTTCGACGGCGGTCACGCCCGTATGCTCCTGCACATCGTGCAGCAGGATCTGCTCCAGGCCGGCGGGGTCGTTGAGAAAATACGATTTGCCCTCGGCCGAGGAGGCGACTTTTTCGAGGAACGCGCGATTGACGTCCTGCCCCAATCCGACGGTGGAGATGGTGACGCGGTTGGCGACGGCTTCCTTGGTGAGCGTCATGCTGTCGCCCTCTTCGGAGATGCCGTCGGTGAGCAGCACGATGTGCTTGTAGACCGCGTTCACCGGCAGAATCTTCTGGTAGGCTTCGGTGAGCGCGGGCGCAATCTGGGTGCCGCCATCGGGCGTGATTCCCGAGATGAGGCGCTTGATGGAATTGCGGTCGTCGGCTTTGCGCAATGTGACGGCCCACTGGAACGAGTTGTCGAAGATAAGCACTCCGACGGTATCCATATCGCGCAGATTCTCGACGACGCCGATGGCCGCCAGGCGCGCCAGCTCGATCTTGCGGCCTTCCATGGAAGACGACTTATCGATAATCAGCACCACGGCCGTACCTTCCGGCGAGCGCGGGGGAGCCAGCCTGGCCGGCAGCGTACGCTCCAGCGGATCCTCTTCCTGCAGCTTCTTATCGGTATAGACATTGTGCTCGCCGGCGATCCAGCACAGGCCGCCGCCCTTCTTGACGTAATCTTCCACGGCGGCCTTGCGGTCGGCGGGAACCGATTCGGCGTTCCAGTTATTGAAGACGATAAGCTGGTAGGAATCCAGTTTGTTGGGGACGCCGTCGGGGGCGCGGTCGATCTCGAACTGGTTGGCTTCGAGAACCCGGCGCAGGTGAAGCTCGCTATCCGGAGGATCGTGCGAGATGAAAAGCACGCGCGGGCGGCGCAACGTGACTGCGTCTTCGAAGCGCGCTTCGCCCAGCGATCCGGCGGAAATCTTTCCCGCGAGCGCGATGGCGCCGGCGGAGTTGATGCTGGCCTGCAGACGCAAGCGGTTGGAACCTTCCGCGAGCTGCACATGGCTTCCGCCGATGGGCTTGCCTTCGGCGGTCAATTCCACCGTGGCTTCCGCCGCGGCGGGCGATTCCAGCGCGACTTCGACGGGGAAACGCTCTCCACTGAACACCTGCCCGGGAAGGGAGACGGATTCGAGCAGCAGTCCGGGCTTGGGGCGGCCGGCGAGCGCCATGGTATCGATGGGAACGCCGAGCTGTTGCGCCTGCCAGATGGCGCGCGCGGCGCTGCCGAGGTTTTCATTGCCATCGGAGACCAGCAGGAGGCGCGGCACCATGCCGGCCGGGAGGGATGCGGCGCCATCGCGGATGGCGGATTCCAGATCGGTACCGCGGCCGCCGGCGCCGGCGGTGTAGTGAAGTTGCCAGCCATCCTTGGGGCGCTCGGCGATGGCGGCATCGCGCGTGGCGCGGGCGAAGGGGATGACGCGGCTCCAGTGGCGTCCGCGGGCGCGCTCCAGGCGATCGGCGTAGGCGGATTCGGTACGCAGATCGGCAGGTGAGACGCTGGCGGAAGTATCGGCCAGCATGGCGACGGCGACTTTGCTTTCGTAGACCGTGAGGACGGGCTGCGCTAAGGCTACGGCGATGGCGGCGAATGCGGCGGCTTTGAGAAGCAGTGCGGGGCGGCGGCCGGAGAAGCGCCATTCCCAGGCGGCCCAGGTGAGCGGGAGGATTAGGAGGAGCAGTGCCCAGGGGTGTTCGAAGTTCATTGGGGGGCCTCGTGAGGGATGGGCGGTACGGACGCGTTCACACGAGTGTGAACGCTGCACGCAAGTGCCCAGAGGGCGCCCAGTGCGCCACGGGTTGGGCCTGCGGTAGCAAGGGCTTCCGAGGGTGTCATCGGCTGGCCTCCACATTTGGGAAAACTGAGTAGCACTGGCCACGCCAAGCAACTGTCATCGGCGGGCCTCCACGGATGCAGATTGAGGGCGGCGCATGACTAGCGGCCTCGATCGCAACGAGCGGCGGAAACGGCCGTAGAGCACCCATTCGGCCAGCAGGCAGAGCGCGCCCGCTAACGCTAGCCACGGCCACAAGTCGGCGGCTCGGTCCAGAACCGGCGCGTAGAACGGAATGCCTTTTAGCGCGGTGGCCGGTGGCTTCCACTTGGAATCGGCAAGCTCGGGCAGCGTGAGCGAATACATGTATTCGCGGTCGCCTGCCACTACGCGCACCGCACCGGGCGCGCCGGCGAAGAAGTTGACGGTCTTATCGCGCAGCGTGAAGGGCAGCGCGGAACCGTCTTCGGCGGTCACCTTCACGTCTTTCCGGGCGGTGTTCTGATCCATCTCCAGCTTGACGGCGCCGACGCTGCCACCGCTGATTTCCCAGCGGCGGAAGATCTCGGGCGATATCCAGCGCAGAAGATTGGCGAAGAGCAGTGGCGTGGCCAACTCGTAGCGCATCGCCGAAAGCGCCGGGTCGAAACCCAGGACGACGATTTTCGGGTTGCCGGGGCGCGCCACGATTACCGGTCCGGCTTGCACCTCGCCGATGCGGCCATCGGTGGGCGCGGCTTCGAAGACTGTCGCCGTCTCCAACTTGAAATCCTTGGTGCGGATGCCTGCCGCGGCGGGGTGGGCCGAATCCCATCCGGCGAACGGCACGTTGGTAACGGTGGTGCGAACGGGGATGGGCGAGCCGGCCGCGGGCGGGTCGATCCAGATGGAATCGGCGGCGGGGCGCTGCGGAGGAATGAAGCGGTCGAGAATCACCAAGCCGGTGTCGTTAGCGCGATACTCAGCCGGCTTCCGATAGACCGCGGTGACGCGAGGGGTGGCGGCTAGCACCGGTTTGAGCAGCTCGGGCTGATTGGAATAGACGGTGACGTTGAGCGTGGGCTGCGCGGGAAGCTCGATATCGGCATGATCGTCGGCGGGGAAGGCGTCGTGCGGAGTGAGATAGACGCCGATCATTCCGGAAGATGCGGTGCGGTATTCAAAAGTGGCTTCCGCGTCGGATGCGGGCTTGATGGTGATGCGCTGCGAACCGGCGGGAGTACGGGTGGCGGGGTCGCGCGAGCCATAGTTGAGGGAGACGGTGACGGTGCGCGGCTGGGCGCCGTAATTGTGAGCGGAAACGTAGATTTCCCAAACGTCGGGATCGGTTGCGGAGCGGCGCAGACCGACCTTGCGCAGGCCGGTGTTTTCGATGGCGTCGGGAATGGAGATGACGCGCAGGTTGCGCGGCGCGGGCTGGACGGCGGCGCCGGAATCGCGCTCGGTGGTGCGGCCGGAGCCGATGAAGGCGATCTCACCGGAGCGGCGGCCCTGTTGCGACTGGATGTGGCGCGCGAAGGCGAATGCCTGATCGAGATCGAGCGCGGTGGCGCCGGGTTCGGATGCCTGGATGGCGGCTTCCACCTTGCGGCGGTCGGGCTCGAAAGCGGTGGCGGGCGTGGCCAGGGCGTCGGCGCGAACCAGCATCACGCGGTCGCGCGCGGGCAAGGCGCGCACGTAGCGGCGGGCGCGTTCGCGGGCGATGTCCATCAGGGTGCGGTTGCCGGAGCGCGCGCCCATCCAGGCGGAAGTTTCGAGGATCAGCACGTGATCGCGGCCGGCTAGCGCGGGCGCTCCCAAACGCAACTGCGCGATGGCGAGCAGCAGCAGCGCCATTCCAAGAAGCTGCAGCAACAGCGACCACGGCTGCTGGACGTGCTTGCGGCGCGCGGCGGCGACGGGATTTTCCGCGGCGACCCAGAAGCGCAGCGTGGAGACGACTTGCTTACGGCGCGAGCGGTCGAGCAGATAGAGGGCAACCGAGATGACAGAGATGGATCCGAAGATTGCCAGGAACTGAAAGAGCGAGAGGTTGAGAAAGTACATGGCGTTCCCGGTTAGGCGATTCCTTTCACTCGGATCAGCTCGCCGAAGACGATGCTTTCAAGAGACGACGCGGTGGAAAAGCCCGCATAGCGGCCGCCACTGCGCAGGGCCATGGTTTGGATGGCGTCGCAGTATTCGTCGAAGGCCTCGGTGTAGCGCCGGCGGGCGTCGTCGTCGAAATCGAGCTTGAGTCCGGCGCTGGTTTCGGCGTCGCGCAGCTCGAGCTCGCCGGTCCACGGGGGCGTGCGGTCTTCCTCGGCCCAGATTTGAATCAGCAGCAGCTCGTGGCCGAAATCGGTCAAATATTGCAAAGCGCGCTCGCAGCCGTTGTCGTCCAGAAAATCGGAAATCACAATTATCAGGCCGCGCTGCCGATAGCAGCCGATGAATTCGCGCACGGTGGCGACGTAATCGGTCTGGCCGCCCGGCTCGATGGCGGCGAGGCCATCGGCCACGGCCGCATAGCGGTGGCGGCCGCCGGATGCCACGATGCGCTGCGCGAGGCGCTGGCAGAAGCCGCGGATCTCAATGCTGTCAAGCCGCACCAAGCCGACGTAGCAGAGCGCGGCGGCCAGCTTGCGCGCGTATTCGAATTTTTGGCCGCCGTGCGCGGTCATGGACGCGCTGGAATCGACCAGCATGCGCACGGGCACGCGCGGCTCCACTTGAAACATCTTGAGAAAAAGCTTTTCGAGGCGCAGATAGGCGCGCCAGTTGACGGCGCGCAAATCGTCGCCATGATGGAAATTGCGGTGGTCGAGAAACTCCTGGCCGGCACCGGCGAAATGCGAGACGTTGTGGCCGCCCACCAGACCGGCAAAGGATTTGTGCCAGCGAATGGTGAGCCGCTCGAGCTTTTCGAGAAACTCGCGGTCTAACAGCGGGGCCGACGGCATATACTTCCTACGCGACGGAGGCCTGCGCGGTTACTTCCTGGATGACAGCTTCGAGAATGGTCTCCGGGGTCTGCCCGTCGGCGTGCGCGTCGAAATTCAGAATGATGCGATGGCGCAAGACGGCGGGCGCGACCTTGGTCACGTCCTCTATGGAAAGATGGAAGCGGCCGCGCATCAGCGCGAGCACGCGTCCGCATTCCACCAGCGCCTGCGCGCCGCGAGGCGAGCTGCCGTAGCGGACATACTTCTTTGCCAATGGGTGCGCCTCTTTCTGCTCCGGCTGCGTGGCCATGACGAGCGCGATCGCGTATTCCTGCACGTGCGGCGCGGCCAAGACTTCGCGGCAGACGGAGCGCACTTCGAGGATGGAATCGCGATCCATGACGGGAACGGGGATTTCCTCTTCCTTCTGTATAGTGCGCTCGACGATGCGGCCGAGCTCGGCGCGGGAAGGATACTTCACCAGAATCTTCATGAGGAAGCGGTCGAGCTGCGCCTCGGGGAGCGGATAGGTGCCTTCCATCTCGATGGGGTTCTGCGTAGCCATCACAAGGAATGGACGCTCAAGCTCATGCGTGGTTGTGCCGCTGGTGACGGTGCGCTCCTGCATGGCTTCGAGCAGGGCGGATTGCGTCTTGGGGGTAGCGCGGTTGATCTCGTCTGCCAGCACCAGGTGAGCGAAGATGGGCCCGGGCTGAAAGCGGAGAATTTTGGTTCCGTCCATGCTTTCGAGGATCATGCTGCCGACGATGTCGGCGGGCATGAGATCGGGCGTGAACTGGATGCGCGAATACTTGAGCTGCATGGTGCGCGCCAGGGTGCGGAGCAGGGTGGTCTTACCCAGACCCGGCACGCCTTCCAGCAGGACGTGGCCGCCGGAGAGCAGGCAGATGAGCACGCCCTCCACGACCTCGTCCTGGCCGACTATGATTTTGGCAATTTCCCGGCGTACGGCGCTCAGCCGGTCTACTGCGTGTTGAAGTGTCGCTTGGGTTCCCACTTTATGATTGTAAAGCAGAGCGGGCTTGTGCGCTGCGGAGGGGTGCTTAGACGCTTTTGGGGTTTCCTCGCCGGCCTGACGGAATTCGGCCACCAGAGACGCTCACGCCAGAACTGCCCAACCATCCGGCTCTTGTAGGCCGTCGGCGGCAGACGATTCGGCGGCGCCGCTGCCGGCGACAGACCAGGAGGTCTGTCGTACATCCTTGCAGGCCGTCGGCGGCAGACGATTCGCCGGCGCCTGAGGGTTGCGTCCGTCGCAGATTGGTCCATTGTTGATCGAGAATCGCTTGGATGGCGGCGTCAATTGCTTCCATCGGGGTCTGGGAAGAGATCTGAGGGTCTTGACCAGGTTTTCGCGGGGCTCGCCGAGGCGTGTGGGTCGGCTAGGGGGCTCGCGGGCAGCGTGGCGTCCGGTGGTTTGGGGGCTACCGGAGGCGAGGCTTTCGGATTTTGACGGATCGAAGCCAAATTTGCGGAACTGGTTGTGAATTGTTGGGGTTGCGGGGGCTCGGCTGCGGGTTCCGGGGCGCGAAGGCCATGGGCCCGCGCCACTTGGAGGCGTTGTAGTTCTTTGAGGGCGCGGTGATAGTTGCGCTCGCAGCCGTTGACCATCCGTTGGAGGCGCTCGAAGTAGCGGACGTTGGTGGCGAAGGCGTGGGCGGAATTGCAGGCCTCCGCTTCCGGATGTTGGGCAAGGAAGGCGTCGGCGGCGTGTTCCCAGAGGACGGCTTCGACACGGCGCATGCGGCGGAGGCGCCATTCGTTTGCAATGAGCGTATCGACGAGGAGGCGCTGGTCGGGATCGGCGGGGCTGTGGTGTTCGTGGTATTCGGCTGCCAGTTCGGCGAGATCTTCGACGGATTCGTCGAACATGATCTGATGAACGGGGACGATGCCGTGCTTCACGGCGTTGTAGCGGGATGCGGCTTGGCCCTCGGTGGCGTTGTGACCGGAGGATTTTGAAGAGTTGGCGCGGCTGGCCGCGGCTTGTTCAGTTGGCATTGGAGGAAACCTCGATTTGACGCTAGCAGACGTTTTTGGGGCTGCAGGGTAAGAATGGGCTTAAGTGCTTTAGAAAGGCATGAAAATAAAGTTAAAAATCTGTGATCGGGGTTTTTGGGGACGGCGGAATTGGCGGGAAATGGGATTGGCGGCCGGTGAACGCGGAGCAACGCGGATACCGATTAAAGGGGCTCTGAAGGGCGAAGTGGGCCGAGTGCGCAGGCTCGGTTCGAACAAGTGTGCAGGGTGCAGCGGGCATTTGCGGACCGAAGCCGACTTGCGGGTACTGATCGAGCTGGCTTGGTTGTACAGATCCAAATCAGCGTCTGATTGCGTTCGCGCAGCCCCAGCCCCCCTCCCGTGCATAAATCGAGATTTCTGCACAGAAACTAACCGGTTGAATCCGCCAGCGTTACCAACATTTTGGTAAATTATGTTCTGGAGGCAATATCCATGAACAGGGACACCTTCTTCAGCGAGCAGCGGGACTATAGCCGATACAATGTATCAAAATCCGACGCCGCCCGGCCGAGCGCGGTGACGGATACACAGGCCGAGGGGATCGCCCGCGCCCAGGAAATGAACCCTGATGCCGCAATTCACGTCGAGCGGGTCCGCAATGTCGGCCCCGGCCGCGACAAGTGGCGCAAAATCTAGACTAGAAGGGCCACGCCCGCATACCGCGCGACCCGGTGCGTACGGGCGCATGCTGCATCCGGGTGTGGCAGTAGTTTTCGACCCTTATGGTGGAATCAGCAGTGACGCCGGTACGCGTTTTCATCAGCTACAGTCTTGACTCAACCGAACATGAGGTACGTGTTCTCGCGTTTTCAGATCGCCTTCGCGACGATGGAGTTGATGCAATCCTGGATCAATATGAGAGCCCAGCGGAAGGCTGGCCGATGTGGATGGAGCGCAACATCGCTGATGCTGACTTCGTTCTAATGGTTTGTACCGCGAAGTATCGGCTGAGAGTGGAGAACAGAGACGAGCCGGCGAAGGGTCAGGGCGTGGTCTGGGAAGCCAGCATCATTTACAATCACCTATATCGCGCCAAGCTGATCAGTTCGAAGTTTGTGCCGGTTCTCTTCGAGGGCTCCTCGGCGGATGACGTTCCCGTTCCTGTCTCTGGTTTCACGCGGTACGATGTTTCGTCGGACACCGGGTATGAGGCGCTGTACCGGCGCCTGACGAATCAACCTCTCGCAGCCAGGCGACCGCTGGGCAAAGTCAGAATCCTGCCCGCTAAACAGAAAACTGAGGAATCACTGCCCGACGCATTCTCGCTGGTGCAATTGAGTAAGACTATGTCCAATCCAAGGTATGCGGAAGATATCTATAGGCTGGATCGCACGTGGCGGCGCGCTTCCGTCATCGATCGGGAGACAATCATCATCGTCGTCGGAATAAACGTTATCTCCGAACTTCTGGACAGGTCTGTCGCCGAGCTCTTGCGTGACGAAATTGATCGGCGCGGCGCTCCGTACGCTTTCCGCCGTGGCGTTATCGTTACGCATGAGGGTTGGTATTCTGAAGCGGAGTTCATCAAGGACAATGCCGTCATCGCTATCGGCGGCCCGAAGACCAACAAACTCACCGATGAATTCGCCAAGGTTGTACCAGCCCCTGGCGAACTCGACCCAAAGTACCCGATCCCTGGCCCCGGAGATCGAAAAGGATTTTTCCGTAAGAATTCGACAGGACTTCCGCAAGTCGGCCTATGGGGTAAATCGGCGAACGACACCCGCCAGACCGTCGAACACTACATAAAAGACAAGAAGGGCTTCGAAGAGTTCCTTAGAATGTGCTGGAAACCATAGGACCTAAACCCATCCGCGTCGGGGACGCGATGCCGACTTGTCGGGACTAATGAGTATTTGTGGCAGAGTTCAACTGCGCGAAAGGCGTCCGAAAAATGAGTGGCGTGAAGTGCTCCACAAAGGAGTTGAAAGGTAAAGGGGACTAGCGTATGGGACCTCGCGTCTCCAATTACTACAGGGCAGTCCTCAAGCCTCTCCATTCCGTTTATAATACCAAGGCAGAGGTGCCCATCGTCATTTCAGACTGCGACCCGAACAAGCGGAGTCAAAGCTTCCATTGCTCGGCGAACCTCCGTCATAATAGTGCTCTGGGAATGATCAATCGATGTCTCCACGATTATTGGTACGTCCTCCGAAATTAAGTGCGCGATTCTCCTAGTGGCCTCAATCGCTGCTGATGACAGAGGATCATGTCGGCTAAGGAAGTTCACTTCGCTGATGTGAACCTGCAAAAGCCGGGTTCGGTTTCGCTCAAGGATTATCTGGGCTTCATTCATCGTGGGGTCGATTTGCCGGGCGTGTCCCACGTCAAAGCAGAACCCAGCGTCGGGGAATCGGTCGAACAATGACTCAATTTCATCAGCGGTGCGCCCGACGGTCTTCCTTCTGTCGCTATTCTCAAGGATCAGAGCCTCACCAAATGGTAACCAGAGGGCGTCGGTGAAGATCACATCGGGATGTACGACCACTGGCCAACCTCGTACCACCACACTCTGCAACAGGTCCACCACGGTTTGCTCGCTGTCCGGTTCGAAGTAACTCGGCGCGTGAACCGACACATATTGATACTGGGCGAGAACTAAGCATGGAGCTCTTTGCGCCAATCGTGGAAGCTCATCCAGGCGGAGCGCCGAAACCTCGACTGCTGGAAGGTGAAACGGCGCCAGCGCTTGTAGTGCTCGATCGAAATCCCCCCTAGCTATCGCACCGGTTGAAAAGCCAATCATTCGCATCAGAATACCCCGTAAAACTCAATGAGCTTGTAGAGTTGCTCGTTGTCCCGAAAAAAAAGATGAGTCAGTCCATCCTGGAATGCATGGCCAATCTCACGAACTAGCTCGAATACCGGGTCAGTGCGAGACTGACTAGGATCAAGATCTCGCAGGATTGCGCGTTTGTCCGGATCATCGAGGAGAGCGAGGAATGCGTCGTAGCTGTCAAACAATAGAGCAGCCGCCTTCGAAGTTCCATGCCGCCGGACGGACCGCGCCAGTATTTCTAGGGGAGGCATCGAGAATTGTCTCTCAAGATATCGGATGAGTTCCGCAATCCCGCGCTTCGGATCCCTCAGTTCAAGTCGCGCCTGCTCAGCTTCGGGATCCAAATGACATTCGAAGCAAACCAGGAGTCCCGCAGCAAATATCAGCTTTCGAGACATCCGGAGCTTAGCGTTTCTTAGAGCCCACTTGCCCCCTGCGCCAGCCCGCTGTTTGTGTACGAAATCGACGGTGACGGTCCGCCAGTATCTGGAGAGGTCATTGAGTAGAAACCGTGGAACGATCATCTGGCCGCTACTGAAATTCAGCCCATAGTCGTCTTCCACGTAACGATGGAGAATATGGCGGCGGACTCGGTCGTATGCATCGCGGCTCACGGGTACATAAGATTCGAGGAGGAGCAGAACACGGCGTGTAGTGTTGGCGTTCGTGTCGTCCTGGCCGCCGATGTCATGGACCAGTGAGTGACTCGAAGTCATTGATCCGAAGATGTTGGTCTTGCCCGGCTCCGCAAAGTGAGCAGCGTAGATCTTAGTGGCGATACGTTGTGTTGTTCCTAGATCGGCCGGATCGACCGGTTTATCGAGAAGGAGTGTCCAGTCGAGATCGCTCTCACGGGTCATTTCCTGACGAGCCATTGAGCCGTAAACCACAACGTTCGCGTCCGAGGAATCGTCACCCGACAGCAATTCCGCAAGTCGGCGACGGCGATCGGTGGTTGTCTGCCTTGCGTGTGAAATCGCGGGCCAGTCGCGACGAAGTTCGCCTTTTAGCAGTTCGATGTGTGAAGTATTGGGGTCGCTATTCATGGGTCAATTCCGGACGTTCGCAGGCTTGGCGAGCCCAATGGGAATCTGGTCAATCTCCAGTTTACCCTCCAGAGCTGCCCAAACTCCGAGCAGAAAAGCGCTAGCCTCGCGCGCACGTTCGAGAATCTCTCCCGCACAGGGTAAGGTGCGTCGGCTGCGAGCGCATTATGGTCGACGTGGAGAGGCGCTCCATTGTGGTGTTCGATGGGCTCTAGCTCTATCAAAATAAACCAGATACATGCGGCCGAGCGGATTTACTCCCCGTAAACGCGCTTGCGTCCGTTGGTGGCATCCACGCGGGCGGAACGCCATCCCGTAGAGGCACCGTCGGCCCGTACAGGTTTTCGGGAAAGGCTGTAGCGAGCTTTGACGCGCCCTGCGAGCAGGCCGCAAACGTGGGCTCTGAGCCGTCAAGGGGATTCACAGTCCGGCAAAGGCGGATTAGCAATCCGCCGCAGGATGCCATCCTGCCCCACTAGAAACTAACTAACTGGCACTTCACACATCCGCCACGAACTTATACCCTACCCACGGCTCCGTCACAATATATCTGGGCTTGCCGGGATTGGCCTCGATCTTTTTCCGCACTTGATTGACGAAGACGCGGAGGTACTCGGGCTCGTCGCCATAGTCGGGGCCCCACACGGCTTGCAGCAGCTCGCGGTGCGGCACCGGCTTTCCCGCATGCATCACCAGATAGCGCAACAGATCGAACTCCTTCGGCGTCAGCCGCACTTCCCTGCCCTGCGCGCGCACGTGGCGCGTCTCGAAGTCGATCTCCAAATCCCCTGAGGCGAACGTGCGCGGGCCGCCTTCTTGCGACGAGGGCGAGCGCCGCATCGCCGCGCGGATGCGCGCCAGCAGCTCCTCAATGCCAAAAGGCTTGGTGACGTAATCGTCGGCGCCGGCATCGAGAGCGGCCACTTTGTCTTTCTCGGTGTTGCGGACCGAAAGAATGATCACCGGAATATCGGAGCCGTCCCGAATCGCGCGGCAGGTTTCGAGGCCACCCATCCCCGGCATGTTCATATCGAGCAGCACCAGATTCGGCATATCGCCGGACAGACCCTCCAGGGCCTCCTCGCCGGTGCGCGCTTCGGTCACCTCATAACCGTGCCCCACCAGCGTGGCCTTCATGACGCGGCGGATCTGCGGATCGTCGTCCACCACCAGGATCTTTCCCGCGCTCAATTTTCACGGCCTCCGATCGCCGGCAGCGCGAAGTAGAAAACCGAGCCTTGCCCGGGCTCGCTTTCCACCCAGATGCGCCCGCCGTGCGCTTCCACAATGCCCTTCGCGATAGCCAGCCCCATGCCCGTTCCCTTCGTATCGAAGCGATGCCGGCGGCCGCGAAAGAACTTGTCGAAAATGCGCGCCCGCTCGTTCTCTTCGATGCCCGGTCCGTGGTCGGCCACTCCGATCACGATTCTCGCATCCCTTCGTTCCGCCGAGACAACCACCGGCGATCCGCCGGGGGAATACTTCAGCGCATTCTCCACCAATTGCTTGACCACCTGCGCGGCGAACTCGGGGTCGGCATCCACCAGCGGCAGCTCCGCCGCCATGTTCACGGTTACAGGCCGCGCGTCCGCGGGCAGCGCGCTCAGCGCATTCGAAACAATCTCCGCGGCGGCCACGGGACGCTTTTCCAGGTGCAGCTTGCCCGCCTCAATCCGCGCCATGGCAACCACTTCGGCGGCCAGGCGGTTCAAGCGGTCGGCTTCTTCGTCGATGATGGTGAGCAATTCGCGCTGGTCCGGTTCCGCGCCGCCCAGAAGGCTGGTCACGGCCGCTTTGATGGAGGTCAGCGGCGTTTTGATATCGTGCGCCAGCGAATCGAGCAGCGCCGTTTTCAACGCTTCGCTCTGGCGCGCCGATTCGGAGCGGCTGGCCTCATCGAAAGCCCGCGCGCGCTCGATGGCGATGGCGGCCAGGTTTCCGATGGCTCGCAGCGTCTGTTCCGAAGGCAGGGCGGCAGGCTGGGCGCCAGGCAGCGCGCCGGGCTGGGCTCCCATGAGAGCCATGCTGCCTAACGACCGGACGCCGAGACGCACCGGAGCGATGGCGATGCCGCGCTCGCGATCCACGGAGACATCCAAGGCCTCCGCAGCCGCGCTCAGGGCTGCGTCGCTCACGGCGTCGCTTACGGCGCTGCTTACGGAGCCAACCTGGGGTGCGGAGCGGAACACTTCGCCGCCCGGCTGATAGTAGAATGCGGCGGCGGAGCAGCCGAACGCCTGCATTACGTCCTGCACGAATTCACTGGCGGTGTTGCGCGCGCTGCCGCGCAGCATCATGGTCCGGACCAACGCATATAGCCGCTCCATCTCCAAACGGCGGCCTTCGGCTTCGGCGGTGCGGCGGCGCGCATACGCCGAAAGCTGGCTGGCCGTGACCGCGGTAATCAGGAACGCAACGAAGGCCACGATGTTTTGTGGATCTTGGATGGTCAACGTGCCGATGGGCTCCAAAAAGAAGTAATTGAACCCGAGCACGGCGGCGATGGATGCAACCGTCGCCTCCGCCAAGCCCCACAATGTGGAGATCAACAGAATCGCCAGCAGCAGAGTGAGCGCGGCCGTCACCGCGTTGACCGCAAGCACCCAGTGGTAGACCGCCAACACCGCCAACACCAGCAACAGCGATGCGGCGAATCGCAGTGCCCTCATGACCGCCCGAAGGTGCGCTCGAAAAACGCGCGGGTGAGCCGGCGAATCTCATGCAGCGCGGCGTCGATGCGCTGATGGTGCAGATGCTCCGGCGTCCAACGCTTCACCAGATTCGTCAGCGTATCGAGCTGCGCTTGCGATGTGGGCAGACTGCCCTCGGCGTGGCCGGTGAGAATGCGCTGCCCGTGATCGATGGCGCGGTAGAAGGTAGCGGCTTCGCGCAGAAAATTGGCGTCCTCGCGGTCCAGGTGTCCCATCTTTTCGATGACGTCGATGCGTTCGGGCGTGTTGAGCACCTTGTAGAAAATGCCCGCGCCCTTGAGCCGCAGATACATCAGCGCAAAATCGATATCGTAGTAGCCGCCCATGCCGGCCTTGAGCGGGTTGCGCGGCCCCTGTTCGCGCTCCACGCGCGCCCGCATCTCGATCAGATCGCGTCGCGACCGCATGCTTTGCCCGTAGCGGCGCCAATCCACGTCCTGCAGCTCGTGCAGGAATACGGTGGCGCGCTCGGCGTCGCCGGCGATGGCGTGCGCCTTCATATAACTGATGCCTTCCCAAGCTTCGGCGTGGCCTTCGAAATAGGCCTTGTACGCGGCTGCGGGCAGCACCAGCTCGCCCTCGCGTCCGTTGGGCCGCAAGCGCGTATCGATGGCGAACATCAATCCTTCGCCCGTATAGGAGCTGAGGGTCTGGATCATGCGCTCAGCGACGCCGGTCCAGAATTTCTGCTCGGAGGCATCGGCATCGGGAATGATGAAAACCAGGTCGGCGTCCGAGCCCAAATCGAACTCGCTCATGCCCAGGCGACCCAAGGCTACCACCATCATTTGATTGCCGGGCAGGTAAGTGGAGCTGGCGGGCGGCGGGGCTTCGTTGATGGCGATACGATAGGCCGCGGCGATGACGCTATCGGCCAGCACCGACGTCTTCTTGAGGGTTGCGAAGATGGGCTCCGATTTCAGAATGCTCCCGCTCTGGATGCGCAGCATCTGGCGGCGGTAGAAGCGGCGCAGCGCGGAATCGTCGCTCAGCGGGCCGCCTTCCAATTGGAAGGGCTCGCCGATCTCGTCGAGCAGCTCGGGATAGCGAAGCAGATCGTCGGCGAAATACGGGCTGTGCTCGAAGATGTCGATGGCGTCGCGCGCCAGTCCGGGATCGGAATTGAGCCGATCGAGCAGATCGGGATTGGCGAAGGCCTTCTCCAGAAAGTGCTCGAAGCGCTCGCGGCCGCGATACAGCTCGGAACCGGCCACCATTTGCGCCAGCAGCGGCGCGCGTCGATCGAGAAAGCGCGTCAGGTTGCTCGGCGGCGCGATAGCGTCGGGGGCCTCTTCGAGACCGGCGAGACCGGCCGGGCCCGGAGAGCGCCGTGGCGCGAGCGTGTAGTAAATCGGCTTGTGCGCGTGGACGATGCGGTCGTAGATTTCGCGCACGGCGGAAAGGTGCTCGTTGAGACGCTCCCGCAAGGTTTGGGCGGTGAAGCGCTCGCCGGTGGAACTAAGGGGCATCTTGCGCGCGAGCAGATTCAGACATGCGGCATCCGCCGGCAGCGTGTGCGTCTGCCGGTCTTCCTCGATTTGCAAGCGGTGTTCGAGGTTGCGGAGGAACTGGTAGGAAGTAGCCAACCGCGCATACTCGGCGCCGGAGAGCAGCCCTTTGTCGCGCAACCGCAGCAGCGAGATCATAGTGCCGCCGTGACGCACCCATTGCTCGCGCCCGCCATGCAGGCGCTGCAGGCACTGGGTGAGGAATTCGATATCGCGAATGCCGCCGGGCGTGAGCTTGATATCGAGACCGGTGGGCAAGCCGCGCTTGGCGGCCATCTTCTCGCTGATGCGCTGGCGCGATTCCGAGACCGCTTCCACGGCGCGAAAATCGAGCGAAGTCTGATAGATCAGCGGCTCGACGAAATCGAGCAGCGCTTCGCCCGGCTGTGAATCGCCCGCGGAGACTCGCGCCTTGATGAGCATCTGCTTTTCCCAATCGCGCGCGCGCTGAAAGTAGTAAGCGATGGCGCCATCGACGGAGGTGCAGATTTCGCCCAGCGTGCCATCCGGGCGCAGACGCAGGTCGACGCGGTAACATTGCCCTTCGCCGGTGAAAGTGGAGAGCAGCTCGGTATATTGGTTGGCGACCTTCTTATAGAACTCTTTGTTGCTGAGCGGTTCGGCGCCGTCGGTGTCGCCGGCCCCCGCGTAGAGAAACATCAGGTCGATGTCCGAACTGTAATTCAACTCCAGGCCGCCCAACTTGCCGAGCGAAATCACCGAAAAGCCGCAGGGGCGTCCATCGGCAAGCCGCGGCTCGCCGTAGCGCGCGGCCAGACTATCGCGGAGGCGCCGGTACGCTACATCGAGGATCGCGTCGGCGAGATTCGAAAGTTCCTCGGTGACTTGGGACAGCACGGCCATGCCCAGGACGTCGCGCAGCACGATGCGGAGAAGCGCGCGGCGCCGGAAGCCGGCGAGCTCGAGCGCTGTGGGCACGGCCTGGCTTGGAGTGGGAGAGCCGAGAGACCGCTCCAACTGCTGCCGATAATCGTCCCGGCTGCAGGGCCGATCAAGGCTGCCCGGCTGCGACGCTTCCCAGAGCGCCTCGGGATTCTTGAGGCACGCTTCCGAGAGGAAGTTACTGTAGGAGAAGATGTGGAGCGCGCAGCGCAGGGCGGCTCCGTCGGCGCCGGCGAGCTGGCCGGGGCTACAAATGCGCTCGAATCCGGCGGGCGATTCCTGGCGCAAGCGGCCCAGAAAACGAATCGCGGAAGCGGGATCGGGAAGCGAGGTCAGTAGAGCCTGGACGGGCTCTGTGAGGTCAGTCACGCCGGGGGAAATTGGCATCGTCGTGGCGATCATGGCCACAATTGCAATTATATCGCCGTATACTTCCCGTATGCTTCTCGCTCCACTGCTTTTCTTCTTCGCCGCGTTGCAGCCCTACGACGTGGTTGTGCGCAACGGCCACATTGTGGACGGCACGGGCTCGCCCTGGTACGCGGCGGACATCGGCATTCGCGCCGGGAAGATCGCGGCGATGGGGCATCTGGAAGGGGCGGCCGCGCGGCGCAGCATCGACGCGCACGGCATGGTAGTGGCGCCCGGCTTCATCGACATGCTGGGCCAATCGGAACTCACTATTCTGGTGGATCCGCGTCTGCCGTCGAAGATCTTTCAGGGCATCACCACCGAGATCACCGGCGAGGGCGGCTCGATTGCGCCCTTGAACGACGCTATCGTCAAAGCGGATCGCGTTACTTACGAGCATTACGGCGTGAAGCCCACGTGGCGCACGCTGGGCGAATACTTCGCGCGGCTGCGCAAGCAGGGGATGGGGATCAACCTGGCGACTTACGCCGGAGCGACGCAGATCCGCCGCGCCGTGCTGGGCGACGAAGATCGCGCGCCCAACGCAGCGGAACTCGAGCGCATGAAAGCGCTGGTGCGCGAGGAGATGCGCGATGGCGCCATGGGCGTTTCCACTTCGCTGCAGTATGCGCCGGCGCCCTACGCCAAGACGGAAGAGCTGATCGCGCTGGCCA
>PLDF01000384.1 GCA_003135055.1 Bryobacterales bacterium
TGTCGCCGGAGCAGGCGCAGGGGCAGGACCTGGACAGCCGAACCGACCTCTTCAGCTTCGGCGCTGTGTTTTATGAAATGGCGACAGGCCGGCGGGCGTTTGGATGCGATACAGCGGCAATCGCTTTCGACTCTATATTGAATCGCTCTCCGGCTCCCGCATCCCGCATTCGTCCCGGCCTGCCCGCCGGCTTGGACGGCATCGTCGAGAGATCGCTGCAGAAGGATCGCAAACTGCGATACCAGAGCGCCGCGGAGTTTCGCCGGGACCTGCAGGTTATTACGCGAACTGTCGAGCCCGTCCCCTCCGCTTCAGCCGTGCGCCCGTTGACTCGGGCGGCAATCGCCGGGGCCATAGTGATGTTGCTTGCCGCTATGGCCTATCTCTGGCTGCGGCCCGCGCCGAGACCCGAAGTATCGGGCTTCTCAGCCGTCACGCACGACGGTTTCGTAAAGGACGGATATGTCGTGCGAGGCTTGGCCGGTCCGCCCGCGGCGCTATCGGCAGATACAAGCCGGTTGTACTTCAGCGAAGCCATATCTAATTCGCAAGTCCTGGCTCAGGTCTCGATCGCCGGGGGTGAGAAGGCGATTATTCCGACTTCACTCGGCTTGCCCCAGCTTCTCGATTTTCGATTCGAGGGATCGGAAATGCTGGTAACAGACTGGGTAAACGCACCCGCTGCCGGTCCCCTCTGGACTGTCTCTTTGCCGGCAGGCATGCCTCGCCGGGTGGGTGACGTCCGCGCGATGGATGCCGCGTGGTCGCCTGGCGGATCTGAAATCGCCTACGTGAATGGGCAAGAGCTGTTCCGCGCCAACCGGGACGGAACCAACGCAAAGCTGCTCGCCCATCTGCCAGGCTCAGGGTGGAGGCCACGATGGTCTCCCGACGGAAAATGGTTGCGCTTGACACTAACGAACGGCGCCACAAGCTCTTTGTGGGAGGCCGGCGCCGATGGCGCCAACCTTCACCCTTTACTACCCGGCTGGAACCAACCTCCCGCGGAGTGCTGCGGCGTCTGGACGCCGGACGGAAACTATTTTGTCTTTCAGTCCAACCGCAATGGGAAAACAGAGATTTGGGCGCTACGGGAGAGGCGCGGACTGCTGGATTGGCTGCATGGGCGTCCTGTCTCTCCCATGCAGGTCACTTCCGGCCAGATGAACTCAGTGTCTCCGGCCTTTAGTCCCGATGGTAAGACGCTGTATGTCATCGGCGAAGAGCTACGAGGCGAGTTGCAGCGCCTCGATAGGCATTCGATGCAGTTTGTTCCCTACTTAGGCGGGATTTCCGCGGAGATGGCCGACTTCTCCCGCGATGGGGAGTGGATTACGTATGTGGCTTTCCCCGAGCGTAGCTTGTGGCGAAGCCGCCTCGATGGCACTGAGCGTCTGCAACTGACTTTCCCGCCGGTGATAACAAGGGTGCCGCGCTGGTCGCCCGACGGCAAGAGCATTGTAGTACACGGCGAAGTGCCGGGCCAGCGGCCCAGGGCTTTTATCATCCCCGCGGATGGCGGCGGGATGGAGCCGGTATCGCCAGAGCAGTTTAATATCGTGAATCCGGGCTGGTCTCCCGATGGCGCCTCAGTTATTTTCAGCTCAGCTCCATTTCTCAACCCGTCGCCGGATAAATCGGGCGTGTTTATGGTCGATTTGCACTCGCAGCAAGTCCGAAAAGTGCCGGGCTCGGAAGGGGTCTTTGCACCGGAAATGTCGCCCGACGGACGCTACATCGCTGCCACCTCGTCGCGCGACGGACATGCGATGCTGTTTGATTTCCGAGCCGGATCCTGGACGGAACTGCCAGGGAGCGCGAGCATTCATCGCTGGTCGCGCGATGGGAAGTACGTGTACTTTCTGCGAAGGGGTAAGGATCCCGCAGTCGTGCGAGAGCGCGTGAGCGACCGAACCGCTGAGGTAGTAGCCAGCCTGAGCGGCGTTCGTTTGACCGGTCACCTCGCTGGGATTTCCTTCACGCTCGACCCTCAAGAATCTCCTGTTATCCTTCGCGATGTGGGCATACAGGAAATTTACTCGCTCGCCTGGAACTCGCGCTAGCTTCGCGAACTGCCGCGACGCTGTTGGCTCGATGCCAATGTGATGGTTGACGGCATTGCGGAACCGCCGGCTGCACTGGGCAGACTCGACGGCATGCCCGAATCGCTCCGCTAGTTTTCAGTGGGTTTCGCCACGCGATCGATGACGAGTAGGTCCACCGGACCCTTGCCCGCCTCCAGCTTCAGCCCGAGCTGTTCCTGTAAAGCGGCAAAGATGGACGGGCCAGGGGGATCGCCCGCGTCGCCGGACGCCGTGACTCCGGGTGTGACATCATCTGGCGCAAACTCCAGATGGAAATCGAACATTCCTGTGAGTCCGGTCTTGTCGATCACGGTGCGGTTCAGTATCTGGGACAGGTAGAAGGTGAAAGGGGGAATGGCTACCCCGGTCATATCCGGCACGCTGATCTTTGTGCCTGTCGCAGTAAGGATACGGTTCGGCCCGTTTGTGCCCATTCGGATGTCGCACATAGGAGGCGGCTTCTCGCCCGGCGCAGGCCGCGGGAAGCGCACCGTATCGAGGATTATGCAGCTTCCTTCTTTCGACTGCTGCAACTTGAGGCCGCTCTTGGCCACCATCAGGTTGTAGACCGGTCCATCTTTCACTTCGCGATGGACCTTCAACTGGAACCTGTCTTCGAGCAGCGTTCGCAGCGCGAGCAGCATGCGGCCCCCCCTGAGGTCGCCCTCCGCCTTCGCCACGATGTCGAACCCTTCGGAATTGACCCATTCCGGAGCGCCCGAGATCTGAAAGTCCATTACCGCATACGCCATCCGGATTAGATGCCAGCCACAGTGGTCGGTTGTCCAGCTTCATCGTCCCGGGAGACACGCGCGTCCCGCCAAAACTTCCGCTGCCGGCGTGGAGTTTGATCGACGCCACTTCGAATGCGGTGGGCGGCGCCGGCGATTGCGATTGGCTCTGTGGCGCAATCGGAATCGCGATTCGCAACCGGTAGAGCGAGAGCTGCCATGCCGGCGGTGGACAGCAGGAATTTCTTGGCGGAATTCAGGTTTCGCGCGATGGCGTGCGTCAGTTCAGGTAGGGCCATATCCATCTGTAATTGCTATCTGTAAGTCTACATCACGATATTTCCCGTACAACACCGCGAATTTTCCTGAGAATTCGCCGCCGCCCACCGCACTACTATCCCGACAGTCATGATTCGAATTTGGCGGTTTCTTATGAGCGGATTGATTCTCGCATCGGCGGCATCGGCCGCCCAGCCGGGATTCAAGGCCGAATTTGTGGGTGGAACGCTCGCGGGAGTGCGGGCGAAGTCCAGTGCGCGCGTGGATCTGACCGGCGCGGACGCGATGATATTCCAGTGCGCGGGGCAGACCGTGAGTATCGCGTACCCGAAGATCGAAACTTTGGAATATGGACAGCACGTGAGCCGAAGATATGCGGCGGCGGTTCTGCTTTCGCCGGTGTTGCTGCTGAGTAAGTCGCGGCAGCACTTTGTCACCATCGGGTACACCGACGCGGAGGATAAGCATCAGGCGCTGGTATTTCGCCTGGAGAAGGGCGATATCCGCAGCGTGCTGGCATCGCTCGAAGCGCGCAGCGGAAGGCGCGTGGAATTCCAGGACGACGAAGCGCGAAAGGCAGGACAGTGATGAAGATCGCAATCGGGTGTTTGCTGTGTCTCGCGGGAGCTCTCGGCTTGCGCGCGCAGGCGGCCCTCGCCTTGCCCGTGCATGCGGAGGCCGGCGCGGCCCCACAATCGATTGAAGAGACCGGGCTGCGTCAATTGCTGACGCTGAAGCGGGTGTTCGTGGACCACTTGACGGGTGGTGAGACGGCCGCGCAGATGCGCGACATCATCATCGGCAGCCTGGAACAATCGAAGCTCTTCATCTTGACCGAGAATCAGGAAAAGGCGGACGCGGTGCTTCGTGGAGCCGCGGAAGACCTGGTGTATACCGACACGCACTCGTCGTCGGACGGAGTCAACGCCAAATTGAACGTCGGGACAAGCCGGGGGGCGTCCGGATATCGCGCCGACCAGACGGGCGGGCTGGGCTTCGGGGAGAATGAATCGGACCATTCGACGCAGCGGCGGCACGAGGCGCTGGCTACGGTGCGGCTCACGAATAAGGAAGGCGACGTGATCTGGTCCACTACGCAGGAGAGCCTGGGCGCGAAATACCACGGGGCCAGCGCGGATGTGGCGGACAAAATCGCGACCAAATTGAAAGAAGATTTCGAGCGGGCGAAGAAGATTGCGCATTAAGCGCCGCGGCTCAACGCGCCTTCCGTTCGTCCTTCAAGTACCGCGCGATTTGCTCGCAGGTGGCGAACCAAACGCCGGGCTTCGACTTCATATACGCCACAAACTTATCCAGGTGTTCCATGGGCGCGCGATGGCCGCTCAGATAAGGATGGAGCGTCAGCACGAACATCGTGCCCTCCGCATAGGCGCCGTCAAATTCGTCCTTATAGAGTTGGTACAGCAGCTCCGGCGACGGCATATGTCCGTTCTGTCCAAGATAGGGCGTCTCGGTGAGAGTCCAATCGATCGCCAGTTCCACCACGCCTGTGTCCTTTCCTCGGGACATGATTTCGTACGGCTCGTCGAGCGCCTGCAGGCTGCTGTCGTAGAGAAAGCCCTTCTTTTGAATCAGGTCGAGCGTGATCGAGCTGAACGCCCACGAAGGAGCCCGATAGCCCACCGGCCGCTTCCCCACGGCCTTCGTCAGATAGGCGATGGCCTGGTCGAGCAGCCGCTCTTCCTCGCCGTCGGCAAGACGCGGCGGAAATTCATGAATCCATCCGTGGACGCCCACTTCATTCCGCCCGCTCTTCAAGATTGCCGCGAGCATATCGGGATGCAGCATGGCATCCACCGCCGTAACGAAAAACGTCGCCGGCGTCTGGTAGCGATCGAGCATCTTCAGAATGCGCGGCGTTCCGCTCTCCGCGCCGAAATCGGACGCGGAAAGCGTGGTCGGCGAAGTTGTGCCGTCGCGCAGCAGGGGCGCTTCGGTATCGTCGTCGAAGCTCAGGCACACAGCCACGCGGGCGCCGCCGGGCCACGATTTCGGCGTAAGCTTTCGCCCCACGCGCGCCAGGTCCACGGTCTTGCGCAGTTGTTCTTCCGTCCACTTCGTGCCCGGCTGATTGCCGCCTTGCTGTTGCGCCTGCGCCAATCCCGCCAGGCAGGCGATCGCCGCGGCCAGCGTCGCTCTGCGAACTGAGTAAAACGCCGGTAAACCAAGAACGTTGCGCATGACCATGCGATTGAGCGTATCCGTTTTCGCCAGCGAGTTCAAATTGATGGGATGATGAAGTTATGGCGAAGGTTTCAACCGGCTTCTCATTGGCCATCGAATATCACCGGGAAGAGGATGGGCGCTGGCTGGCAGACATCGCTGCCCTTCCAGGCGTGACGGCTTATGGACGGAGCCGGAGGCAAGCCACCGTTGCGGTACAAGCGCTGGCGCAGCGGCTGATTGCGGACCGGCTGGAGCACGGCGAAGCCGTTCCCGGCCCAATGAATGTCTCTTTCATTGCCGCCTGAAAAGCCATCCCGAGATTGGCCTTCGACCAAATCGAGACAGGCGCTGGCCGCTTTGCTTCGAATCGGCTGGACCATCAAGCGTCAGCGCGGCACTTCCCACCGCATCCTGGCGCGCCCTGGTTGGCAGGACCTGTTGTTCGCCTACCATGACAGAGTAACCCTGGGCCCCACGGCCATGAAGGTTCTGACCAAGAAGACCGGGTTGACACCCCAGACCTGTAGGCAGTTGGCCGGAATGGGCGGCGGCGCGCCAGGCTTGCCGTTTTCGCCGGGGAGTTCAAATCTGAGCGTTACACACCTGAAGCAACCAGATGTCGAAAAGAATCAGTCGCCGATGAACTTCAAATAGAGATGGACTTCACGCTGACAGCGAAAAGCCATTTTCTCTATCGCTGCGAGCAATGAACGCTCCTCTGAGCTTCGAGCTTTCACAGATACCGTGGCCCACTCTTCAAGAAACCGCTCAATCTGTAGGCGATTGAAAACAGTGTTTCCGTAGGGATCGATCGAGGACAACATCGGATGGGATCTGTCATCATTCGGAGGTAGCTATTTGCCTAAAGCGTTCTGCGGATCGCCCACGGATTCCAGCATCTCTCCTCGTTCGTCTTGAAGTTCAACGTCGATGCCCATATTCGAGAATTATACGATTCCGCTGCCTGGTTGCATCAGTTCATTGATGCGCAAATTCGCGGCTGAGCAGCGCTGGCGCTACGGCTGACCGCAGACAGGCTGGAGCACGGTGAAGCGGCTCCGGACACTCCGTTACTAAAGGCGTTCCGAAGGCCACTGCAAATTACGCACCAGGCTTACCGGCGTTCTGCACCGCCAGTAAGTCGGCAAGTATGCGCGAGCGCGAACCCGAAGGCAGCAGCGTGAAGCGCGCGCCCCCCGCGAGTATGCGCTGAGTCTCCAGCACGTCGAAGAGCGCCTGGGATACGGCGGGCTCGCGGGCGATTTCCTGCAATGCCTGCCCCAGCGTGGCGGGGCGGATGGCGGCGGCCTTGGCGAACTCGATGGCGGCTTCGCGCTCGGCGGAGCTGGTGATCACGCTGACCTGGTTGGCGCCGGCCTGCTTGATGGCGGAGGTGACCTGGCGCAGGCGGTTGACAACCTTCTCCTCGATCTGGTGGATCATGCCGGCGTCGCGGAAATGCACCTTGCGGATATAGACCGAGCCGAGCTGGTAGCCCCATGCCTGCGATTTGCCAGTGACTTCGGCGCGCACGCTCTGGCTCATGGTGTGGCGCGTCTCCAGCATTTCCGCCAGCTTCATATTGCTCAGGCAGCGGACCGTGGCGTTGCTCACATTGGCGCGGAGAGACCCGCGCGGATCGGTGTTCTTGAATAAGTAGGAGACCGGGTCGCCGATCCACATCTCGTACCAGATGCCGATGCCCATGGGCGCGCCCTCTTCGGAATTGACGGGCTGGCTGCGCAGGTATTCCTGATCGAGCCGCAGGTCGAGCACAAAGCAGTTACCAAGAAAGTTGATGACGAACGCGGCGGCCCCGAGCTTTCCCGGCAGAAAATGCAGACCGGTTCGTCCAGAATGCCGACCACTTTCCCGAATAGCATGTAGACGCGCGCAGTGCGCTCCTGCACCACCGCGTAGATGCCGAAGATACGGCACAGACCGAGCAGCACAGGCTCGGCGACGAACATTCCGATGAAGGCGATTAACGCGCCGGTGAGGATGGCGATTATGGGTTGATCCGTCATTTGCCGGCCTCCAGGAAGATCTGCTGCGCCTTACCGTAGAGCGCCAGGCGCACATTGCGCAGATAAGCGCCGAGGATATTGGGACCGCTGCGGTGAAGCTCGGCCAGCTCGGCGGCGAGCGATTTGACCGGCTCCACTTCGGCCTGCGCGCGCAGTGTTTCTATCTCCACGGCGCGCCGGGATTGCACCACGCGCTGGTCGGCCGCGGCCTGGGCGAGGCTGATGTCGCTCGACACCTGGTTATGCGCGGTGTTGATGGCGGCGAGGGCCGATTCCACTTCGGGCGGAGGGTCGATGCCGGTTATCAACGACGCGTCCAGAATAACGCCGTAGCGCGCCGGCGCGGAGCGGCACTCGTTGTCCATGTATTCGTTGAGATCGCGGAGATTCTTGCGCAGATCGTTGATGGAGATGCCGGTCATCTCGCTGCCGGCCAGCGGGGCCACTTCGCCGGCGCCGGCGCTCGGACCGGTATCGGCCACCAGCGGGACCGGCTTGGCTTGGAAGTTGGCGATGCGCTGGCGCAGCACCGATACGAAGTAGGCCACCACATGGACAAACGGCCTCTTGATTCCGAAGAGGAACGCGTAAAGGTTGGCCTCGCTGACGCGATAGCGGATTTGGCCGGTGAGCCCGGTATTGAGCTGATCTTTGGTGACAGCCTCCAGGCGGGAGCCACCATCGTTGGCGCTGGGGTTTTCGGGATCGAGCGCCATGTTGACGGTCATGGTCGCAATCGAAACCTTGTAGATTCTCTCCCACGGCATCTTGAAGTACGGTCCGCCGGGCTGAATCACGCGGACTTGCGGGTAAGCGTAGCGGGACTTTTCCTCGGGCATGAGAGGCTCGGCGATCGGGTCGTCCAGCGTGGTCTTGCCGCCCGGGACGCGGAGAGCGCGGCCGAAGCTTGTCTTGACCGCGCGCTCGTTCTGGTCCACGGTGTACACGCCCATGAGAATCATGCGCAGCAGGAACCAGGCCAACAAGCCGAGGAGAATTCCGATCAAAGTCGCCATACGAAGCTGTGCGCCAGTATAGCGCTTCGGACGAATAGTAGTATGAAAGCCGCGTCGGTCGCGGCTCCGTAACTATCTGCAAGGCACACGCAGTCGACACAGAGCCGCGACCGTGAGGGAGCGGGATTTCGCGGCGTAGCGAGGAAATCCCGAAAACGTTTGAGCACCCCCGGTCGACAGGCCAGAGGCCTGTCGCACTTGGTCCGATTACCGGCCGATAGGTTGGGGCGACGCGCGGACCGCGCGCTCGAACGCCCAGCCTCGAATGTGATTGATCTGCTCTTTCATAGTCCGCGACAGCGGGACCAGCTTCGCGGCGACGCTGATAAGATCGTGCTCGTTCAGCTCGCGGTCCGCGAGGCGCGCCTTGGTTATCGCCGATATCACGCATTGCTCGATCTCGGCGCCAGTCCAGCCGATGGTGAACTGCGTCAATTGTTCGAGGTGGAACGCGGCGATATCCACCCCGCGGCGGCTGAGGTGAATCTTGAAGATTTGGATCTGCTCGTCCTCAAGCGGCAGATCGACGAAAAACACCTCGTCGAAACGTCCTTTGCGAATCATCTCCGCGGGAAGCAGGTCGATCCGGTTGGCGGTCGCGGCGACAAAGAGTCCGCGCGTTTTCTCCTGCATCCATGTGAGGAAGAACGCGAAGATTCTGCCCTGCTCGCCGCCGGATTCGGTAGACGTGATGCCCATCTCGATCTCGTCGAACCACAGAACCGCGGGCGCCATATCTTCCATCATGCGGCACGCCTCCACGAATGCGCCTTCCGGCTTGCCATGTCTCCCGGAGAATATCTCGATCATATCGACGCGATAGAGGGGAAGCTGGAAATGATTGGCGATGGCCTTGACGGAGAGACTCTTGCCGCAGCCGGGGATACCCATGATGAGGATGCCCTTGGGCACGATTTCGGCGGTCAGGCTGTCGCGCATCTGAAAGAGTTTACGGCGCTCGATGAGCCATTTCTTGAGGCCCTCCAGACCGCCGACATCCCCGAGATCCGTCACGCCGGAAATATACTCGATGACGCCGCTGCGGTTGACCAGGAGCCGCTTCTCTTCGAGCACGGCCGCAAGCGATTCCGGTCCAAGGCGTTGGTTTTTGACCAAGGCCCGGCGCAGGGCATAGCGCGCTTCGTCGAGAGTTAGCCCTTGCAGGGCGCGTGCAAGCTGGAACAAGACTTCTTCGTCCGCATCGCCGCCCTCGCCGGTTTGCTCCCCTTCGTCGCGCAGAAACTCCACCAGCTCGATCAGATCGGGCGGCCGAAGCTCCAGAAACATCATGCTGCGCTCGACTTCCTCGGGAATGAATCGGACCGGAGAGCTGATCACGATGAACTTGCGTTGGTCGCGGCAGTTCTCGTAGACGTCGCGCAGGCGGCGGCGGATCTCGGACGATTCGCGCAGCGGCTCGTGAAAATCCTTGAGGTGGAAAATGCCCGCTTCCGCGTGGGCGACGATGAAATCGAGAGCGCCACGAGGGGTCTGCGCGCCGGCCTCGGCCGCTTCGCCGTCGCCATGCATGCCTTCGGTGAGGCTCCACGTCCAAACGGGCGTCGGAGTGGAGCCGGGCAAACCGCGGCCCACCTCGCGTAGCACCCTTCCCACCCGCTGCTCTTCGGCGGAACGAATGTACGTGAGCGGCCGGCCGGATTCGAAGATTTCCCGAATCGTCTTGGCGGCGCGGCTCTCCACGGGGCCGGGTGTCGCGGATTGTTCGATCGGCGGACTGCTAGCAGTGTTCTCAGAAGCCATTTTGGGGAGACTCTTTCATTATGGACGAGCCGCCCAGTCAATTAGACTATATTCGTTCGAAAGGCAGATCCGGCGAAGCGAGCGGTGCGGGTTGCTTCGCTGGTGGTCAAGATGCCGTTCGACCAATGGGGGCGCTGTTGGCGGCCGATCCCGAAACCTATTACATCACCGGCCATTACCGCGACTGTGAGTGGATGCAGGTGCGCCATCCAATGCATCCAATGTGCATGTGGATGCGCTCCATAAGTTACTGCGGATTGCGTCTCGCACGGAACTAAACAAGCGTAAGCTCCGCCGGATTCACGGCGCCGTTGGCCCTGGGCGCGCAGGCCAGGCCGTCATCAGCGCACGTAGCAGCGTATTGACCGACTCCCCGCTCTCAAAGAACCGCGCAACATCGGGGTCCAGGAGAACCGCGACAGATTCCGGCTGCGTCATCCCGGCGAATCGATTCGCTTTGGCTTTCCGGTAATCGAAATGGTACTCGGCCGCAAGCGCATCCGCGCGATTCGACTCTGCTTTTAACCTTGCGACGTTTTCTTCATAATCGTATTGCTCTCTTCTCGTGGCGGGCCGGGCCCTGATGAGGCGAACGCATTCCTTCGCTCGCAATGACGATCTCGCACAACTCTCCGATAGGGTGATCCACGTCCGCGAAAATCCGCGCCCAGCGGATCGTTGGAGACCGAAACGGCCTCCACAAAACCGGCGCGGTGCTTCTCCGGATTCCTTCGCGCCTTGTGATGGTCCCATTCGAAAACCAATGTCATCGCTTCCTCTTCAGATTAGCGTGATACCTGGCTCCGCGTTCTGTATCCGCGCCGGGGGCGTCTGCCTTATGATGACGATGAGGAGTTTAAACCGCCATGCCCGAAAACCCATTCCGTAGAAACTTCCTGAGCCGCATGGCCGGCCTGGGGATCGCCGGAGCCGCTCTGGGCGCCGACGCATCGGCCCAATCCGCACCCGCGGCCGGAGGCGAATTCCGTCTGCCCGAATATGCCTGCGCGCAGGATTACCGCTCGCTCAAGCAATCGAGTTTCGACCGCACCGGCGGCAATGCCGACCGATGGGTCATCGAGCCCGGCGAAACCAAAGAGGTCTTCGCCGCCGCCGGGCCCGGCGTCGTCACGCACATCTGGTTCACCATCTCCGCGCAAGGCCGCGACCATCTCAAGGAGCTGGTGCTCCGCATGTACTGGGACGGCAACGCCAAGCCGAGCGTCGAAACTCCCGTGGGCGACTTCTTCGGCCTCAATCTGGGCCAGTATTTCGTCTACCAGTCGGCGTTCCTGAATTGCTCTTCCATCAAGGCGATGAACTGCTATTTCGCGATGCCCTTTCGCCAATCGGCGCGCATCGTGGTCTCGAA
Source organism: Bryobacterales bacterium (assembly GCA_003135055.1). Taxonomy (GTDB): domain Bacteria; phylum Acidobacteriota; class Terriglobia; order Bryobacterales; family Bryobacteraceae; genus PALSA-243. Next base: position 11,458 of record PLDF01000384.1, read on the forward strand.
CGAAGGTTCCGCGCGCGTGGGCGCGTTCTATTCGAATATCGATTATCAACTGGTTCCAGCGTTGCCCCAGCGCGCCCTATACTTCCACGCGCAATACCGGCAGGCTACGCCAAACGTCGCCGCGCAGTTTGCCGCCGGAGCGCCGAAGCTCAATCTGGAGGGCCGCCAGAATTACGTCTACGTGGAGACTCGCGGAACGGGCCAGCTGATGGGCGTCACGCTGGGCACGCTGCAGAACCGCGACGGCTGGATGGGCGAAGGCGACGACATGATCTTCATCGACGACGAAACCGCCCCGGCGATCACCGGTACCGGCTCCGAAGATTATTTCAACGGCGCCTGGGATTTCGGCGGACGCGATGGCGCGGTCCCATTTGCGCATCTCTACAACGGCGCGCCGTTCATCGCCAATCCCGAACTGGCCGGCGGCCGCTACTGCCTCTACCGTTGGCACGCCGACAATCCGGTGACCTTCACCAAGTATCTGAAGCACAGCATGGAGCACGGCCACGCCAACGACCGTGCGGATTGCTTCTACTCGGTGGCCTATTGGTATCAGACCAGGCCCTACACCGACTTTCCCGCGCTTCCGCCGGTGCGGGATCGAATTCCGGCGTTGAAGCCCACTCCCTGATTTTGGGACAGGATGGCAACCCAATGCCGCTTACTTTGCCCGGGACTTGGGAGTGCCGCGCAAGTTTGGGACGGACCCATGCGCCTGCTAACGTACCCCTAACGGTAGGCAGCGGGATAAGGCCCCGATAAGGCCCATAAGGCCGCTCCCTATTTGCATTTTGCCGCTTCTTCGCGAAGATGACTTTATGTATCGTCAAAGCCGATGATCGAGGCCACGATTGCGATTTTCCATTCCTCATCCAAATTCCGTACCAGGGCAGCAAGCGCAGACTGGCAGTAGCGATTCTGAGCCATGTCCCCGCTGATCGGTACAGCCGGCTCATAGAGCCATTCGCCGGTTCGGCGGCCGTTACGTTAGCGGCGGCTGCTGAAAAGAAATTTACCCAAAGCAGCAGCATTGGGTTCCGAGATTCTATCCGCTTTTTCGCTACGCCTGAAACCGCGGGCGGCGACGAACCGCAAATCTTGGCTGCTGTCAAAGGACGAAGGCGACCCGATATTAGCCAACGTAAAGAATGTCGCTGCACAGCGCTATCTGTACTCTCCTAGAGATGAGCGAGGCGGCCGGGACGCAGAACTGGAGAGCAAGCTGGCCGGCTGCGAAAATTTGATAAAGGGAATCTGGCCCCAGGTTGCTCGCGATTTTGTAGACTTGGACGGCAACAAGCCCATCCGCAAGGGGCTGGCGCTCTTCATATCTCTTCTGTTCTTGAGACATCCGAGGCGACTTGACAAGACCGAGAACATCCACCGGCAGCTCAGGAGCAGTTCGACTCTGTTCCTAAAGATGAGGATGGCAATCCCGCCGTAAACGAAATCAAGCACAAGGGCGTTGTCAGCCAGTTCGATGCTTCCGGTTGGGAACAGTTTAAAGGCGCGGGTCCTGAGGATTTGAAGAGGATGTTTGTCGGCAACATCAAACGGGACGCCACACATCTCGCTGAAATTTTAATGCGCAAGCGCTGGTCCGGTATATTTTCTGAGCGGCCCGTCTTCATAACGACCGATGCACTGGTCATGATGCTCAATCCGACTCTGGAGCGGTTCGGATTCATGACTCCCGGAACGGTAGTTTCATTCCCGCTCAGCCCGACGAGGGTTTTAATGATAGACGAACCGGCCGCAACGCGAGGAATTATGGCTGGGCAAATCGTCGACGCGAAAGGCATCGCCCTGGCATATCCATTGGTCCGTGTCTACCGGAAATCTGAAACAACCCGCACTACGAAACACCTGGGGATCAGAATGGCCGGTTTCGGATCGAGGATGTCGACGCTGCCACTTACACGATCGATGTTGCGGTTCCGGGTGTTGGTGAGAAGACCCTGCCCGGCTTCGGTGTCTCACCCGGCTTCATTAGCGATTTGGGTGCAATGGTCTGGATGTAGCGGCCCTGCGCTCCCGGCGTGAGCACTGCTGTCGAGCCCTTCCGCACTTGGACAAAAAGTCGGCTTCGGAAACTGACTCGCCTGGCACTTGGCGGTTTCCCGCCACGTCTTACAAGTGGTCGGGGCGGGCTAAAAACAGATCGCACCGCTTATCGTGGACGCTCGCCAAGCGGCGTTCTGCGATATGCACGCTGGCAGGCACGCGCCTCATCGTGTGGGCGGGTCTTAACTTAACGCCTCACAAGTGTCCGGTAAAGTG
>PLDF01000127.1 GCA_003135055.1 Bryobacterales bacterium
ATGGATGGCCACAACATGCCGGCAATCCTCGCCACACTCCTGGCTGCGCGCGAGTTCCGCACTGGGCCAGTTTGCGTAATCGCGAAAACCACCAAGGGCAAGGGAGTCGGCTTTATGGAAAATTCGCTCGAATGGCACTCGAAATCGCCGAACGATGAACAGTACGCAAAAGCTGTTGCCGAATTGCGCGGCGGTCGGTCGTGAGCGTAACGAAAGCTAATATAACGACAGCTAAAATCGCGACGCGGCGCGCGTTTGGCGAACGGGTCCTGGAGCGCGGCGCCGATGACCGTGAATTCGTCGTGTTTGAAAGCGATCTCGGCAAATCCAGCCAATCGAACCTGTTTGGCGATGCCTATCCGGATCGCTACTTCAATTTGGGAATTGCCGAGTTGAATACTGTGGCCGCTGCCGCCGGCATGGCCGCCAACGGCCGAACCGTATTTGTCGCGGGCTACAGCGTATTCCTGACGATGCGGGCCCTTGAGGCGGTCCGATCCTTCATTTGTTACCCGAAGCTGAACGTCAAGCTTTATGCCTCCCACGGCGGTCTCACCGCCGCGATTGACGGAGTGACCCATCAGGGCTCCGAAGATATTGCGTTCATGACCAGCATCCCGAACATGAAGGTCATCGTTCCCATGGATTCGGTTTCGGCCCGTGCGGCCTGCGATCTGGCGCTCGAAACGCCGGGCCCCGTCTTCGTCCGCCTCATGCGCGACCCTTTGTATGAATTCTATAAGGAGGGAGAGACGTTCCGGGTTGGCGGCTCGAAGACAGTGAGAACGGGCAAAGACATCACCATTGCGAGCTACGGCGATATCGTGTTTCAAGCGCTGGAGGCTGCGGAGTCCCTTGCGGTAATAGGAATCGAAGCCGAAGTGCTTGATATGTATTCGCTCAAACCGGCGGATACCGCGTCGGTTCTCGATTCAGTCCGGCGTACTGGAGCGCTCCTGGTTGCCGAAAATCATCAGAAAAGAAACGGGCTGGGGTATGAGCTCGCGGCGGCCGTGCTCAAAGACCGGCCGGTTCCATTCGATCATTTGGGCCTGGAAGACTGCTTCGCCGAGAGTGGTAATTACTTCGCAATGATCGATAAATTCGGCTTTTCGGCTGCAAAGATCGCTGCGGCCGCCAGTCGACTGGTCGCCGCAAAGGGCGAAAAGACGTTGATGGATCTCCAGCCCGCGCTGGAGGTCATTCGCCAATGAGACCTGATCGCGATTACGATTTTGTGTTCCGCCAGTCGGTAGTTCCCGCTGGCAAGTCCGGTGTGCTGTTGTCCTTCACACCGGAGGAGGCGGGGTGGGAAACGATGGGGTTTTCGGTACGTCGTCTGAAGGAAGGCGGCAGGTTTGAGGGAGACACCGGAGACCACGAAGCTGCAATCGCCGTCTTGGGCGGGCGGTTGGCCATCGACTGGGGAGACGGCCCGCATCCTCTGGGAAAGCGGGGTGACGTATTCTCGGGTTACCCAAGTGCAGCTTACCTTCCGCCGAACACTAAGTTCGCGATCCAGGCGGAGACCGTCGTCGAGTTCGCTGAAACCCAAGTACTCTCGCATTGCGGACTGAAGCCCCGCACCGTTTTGCCCTCCGAAATCGTTTCCGAAATACGAGGCGGCGGCGATGCGACGCGCCAGATTCTCAAGATCATTGCGACCGATTCGGAGGCTGACAGGCTGATGATGAACGAGGTCTTCACGCCAGCGGGAAACTGGTCGACGTACCCGCCTCACAAGCATGAAATCCACAATCTTCCCAGCGAGTGCGACCTCGACGAAATCTATTACTTCCGGATCGACAATCCGGACGGCTATGCGCTATTGCGACTCTACAACAGTGCCGGAACCAGCGACGTCTCCGTGGTCGTTCATGATGGAGATGCCGTTGTGCTGAGAGATGGATACCACATGGTTGCGGTCCCGCCGGGATATAACGCATATTATCTGGCCGTGCTCGCAGGTTCCGCGCGTTCGTTGGCGTCCACTACCGACCCTAAGTATGCGCATCTAGCAAGAAACTGGCCGCCGCCGGATTCTCGCGTTCCCATCGTCAAACCGGAATAATCCTCCATGCCCGCTAACATCGTCAGGCAGATGCATCATGCCCGACAGGGCGCCATTACCCCAGAGATGCCGCAGGTTGCGGACAAGGATGGCATCTCTACAGAGTTGGTCCGGGCCGAAGTCGCCCGCGGCCGGATGATCGTTCCCGCCAACATCCACCACACCGTACTGCGGCCGATGTGCATCGGCGTAGCTTCGAAATGCAAGATCAGCGCGAATATCGGAAATTCACCGATTCAGCCGTCCTTTCGAGGATTGAAGACGAGCTGGAAAAGCTGCGCTATGGGTTAAGGTATAGCGCCGATACCGTAATGGATCTCTCGACCGGCGACATCCCGGCCATTCGAAAAGCGATCATTCAAGCATCCCCCGTGCCAATCGGCACTGTACCGATCTATGAGGCGCTTTCGAGGGTGCGCCGCGTGGAAGACCTAAACAAGCATGTGATGCTCAAGATCGGGACTCTCGGCGGCTACAGCGCAATCTGGCTCGCGCGCGCACTCTCAGACGAAGGCAAACTCATTACTGTTGAGCTTGATCTCGCTCACGCCAAAGTAGCTCGCAAAAATCTCGCGCGAGCCGGCCTCAGCGCACGGCCGGAAATTCGAGTCGGCGCCGCAGCCAATCTCCTGCTGGAGATGATAGCCGCTGGAGAGCCGCCATTCGATCTTATCTTCATCGATGCCAATAAGCCCGGTTACGTTGGATACCTGGATCTGTCGTTGCGGCTTTCGCGGCCTGGAACGGTTATATTGGCGGACAATGTGATCCGGCATGGCGGTGTGATGCAGAACCAACCGCCAGATGAGAATGCGGCTGCGGCCAAATACTTTGTGTCCTTTCGGTAAGCCTGC
>PLDF01000393.1 GCA_003135055.1 Bryobacterales bacterium
CCAAATATCTTTGAGGGTATAAGGGCGGAAGTGGTGTGGAATGAGGGGTCATTACTTCGGTTTTTGGGCGCGGGGCTTGACAAGTTTTCCACATTTCGGTGTTTTTGCAACGGACTGACGATTCGGAGTTGGAGGGAGCCGTTTGCTTTTGCGGACGGGCTCTCGTTAGGGCTCTTTTCTCGGCCCGACGGCCCCTCGAAACGTACATGCCCACCGAGGGTGGTCGTGTTCTGCTACAGAACCTCGCTTTCCAGGCAGACGGCGCGCTGCAGACGATGGACGTCGCGCTCCTGGCACTTTGCATCACCATGAACCAGCTCGCGACTGACCGCCTCGATAACTGGCTTGCTATAATCCAGAGCATCCTCGTGACCTACTCAGAACGGGTAAAGGTTTCAGCCCCTACTACGGGTGCAGCTGAAGGCTTTTAGGCATTGATTCATTTTCCCATTGGAGTTTCTGGTAGACCATTGCAATGGACTGCATCTGAGGCCTCGGATCGTTCCGGGGCCTTGCCCTTTGTTACTGAGAGGCTCTCGCCAAGGCTCTTTCTCGGCCCGGCGGCTCCAACGCCCCTGAACCTTGTGAGCAGGCGGGTGCAGGTGCGGTTTCCAGGGCGGGGGGTGGCGTAGATCGGGAGGCAAAGGCGGGCGCTTCCAGGACTGCACACGCGCCGTGGTCCACATCGAAAATGTCCATCCTCATCGCCCGCCTCCTACGCAATGTCTTCGCTTGCGTATATAGCGATTAGAGGGTAACATAGAGATTGTGTTTATAGCGAATATTCCTGTCGGCGATCAATGTTCTACTAAGTGATTGAAAAAGCTTGACTTGTACATCGCATGCGCAGTACCGTGGTCACCACTCTCCCACTGAAGCAACTTGCGTTTGTGACGATTGTTCTTATATACAGGACGGTCGAAGAGGAGGAGCGAGATGGCTGGGTCTGCTGTATTGCCTGAAATCACTGCCTCGGCTGCTGAGGAACGGGAGCTTCGGGCTCTGGTGGGCGCTCTCGAGGATCATCAGGCCGAACTGGTTGGGCCGGGAAATGATCGGATTCCTCTTCCCGAGCCGATCTATCGAGTGATCCAGCTTGCCGTGCGTTTGCTGGAAAAGGGCGAGGGCGTAGTGATTCTTCCGTCGACACAGGAAATGACTACACAAAGCGCCGCGAACCTGCTCGGGGTATCGCGCCAGTATCTCGTGCAGCTTCTGGAAGGGGACAAAATTCCATTCCATAAAGTTGGGACGCATCGACGGATTCGTTTAAAAGATATCGTTGCCTATCGCAGGCAGCGCGATGCGCGGCGCAGGGAGATGCTGGAGGCAATCGCCAGGGAGGCTGTTGCCGACGGGATCTATGACATAGTGCCGCCGGCGGAATAGCCCGACCCGATGAACGCCGATTTTCCTGTCGTGCTGGACACGTGCGTGCTGGTGCCTGCAGCCCTTTGCGATACGTTGTTGCGGCTGGCAGAGCGGCGATTGTATCTGCCGCGATGGTCGGAACACACGATGACCGAACTGGAGCGGGCCCTGATACAGGGGATCGGGCTCACCCCAGCCAAAGCGGCTAAGCGCGTGGGTGCGATCCGCGAGCACTTCGCAGATGCGGTGGTGCAGGGATCTGAGGCGCTGATTCCGGCCATGACCAATCCTGTGAAGGACCGGCATGTTCTGGCGGCCGCCGTTCGTTCCAAGTCAGACGTCATCGTGACTCTGAACCTGCGGGATTTCCCCGATGCGGTGCTGGCTCCCTTTTTTTGTGGAGGCCCGGCACCCGGATCGTTTTCTGATCGAGCTGTACGATCTGAGTCCCGAGGTTGTCGTTCATTCGCTGCACGCTCAGGCGGAGACGATCAGCCGCAGCCTGCAGGAGTTGCTGGGCACCTTGCGCCGCGTGGCGCCAAGGTTCGTTGACCTTGTCAGCGGCGACCTGGAGATTTGACGCTATTCAGAGTTCGGGGTTCTGGAGCCAGGACAGAGCGACGGCAAGGTTGGTCCATTCTCCATATGCATAGTGGTCGCCGCAGTCGTCCTTGCAGATGAGCTCCCATCGATCGCCACAAGCGTGGTCGCGCTCGGCGAGAAAGAAATCGTATTGTTCGAGGCTTTCGGCGACCGTATCACAGAGGGGCACGTCGCGGTAGAAGATCGCCTTCGCGGGGGAGCCGGGTCGGGGACGGATGGAGAAGTCGCACTTGCTGACCGCGCCGGGCACCGGCTTACGCATCTTTCCCTCTCCCGCTCTTCGCTCGTGCGGCTGCGGGCCCAACGACCTGGGTTGAGAACTCGCACTTGCATTATCCCGCCTCAGCAGTCACGGAAGGGAATGACGGAGGATGGGCTCGCATTCGGAGGGGGTGGCGATGCCGGTGAAACCGAATCCGTTCCATCGGTAGGCAGCGATGCGCGTTGTTTTGGTGGCTGGGTCGGCCAGCAGGAAGGAGTCGCCGCGATGGAGCGCGCAGAGAACGCCGTCGTTCGATTCGACGGCATCGATCAGGGGCCAGGCCAGGGCAGAGCCGCGCCATCGCGCAATGAGTCCGTGGGGTCCGACGGCGTAGACATAGGGCCGCAGACCTACCTCATCGTCGATGGATGAGGGATGGCTTTCGAGCGAGAGCAGCAACGGTTCGGCCGCCATGGAAGTGACCATCTGCAGAGAGACCACAGCCTGACGTCTGGACTGCCACACCCGCTTTCCTGCTGCGTAGCCATCGAGAATGATGCCGTTGACCGGCTGATCTGGAGACCAGGGTTCGGGGAGGATGGTGACTCCGCTGATTTGCGCGCTGGGACCAAGATGCGGAGAACAGCTTGCGAGAGCTGCATCCGCGGCGGCGTTTCTGCCTGCGAGGGTGGGGAAGGCGGTGGTTTCGCCAGTGGGGGTGCTGAGGCCTCCGCACAGCAGACGGCCGGCGGGTATGCGGCAGTCGGCGATGAGGCCGTCGCGGGTCTCAGCATATTTCTGGTCGAAGAGATGGTTGCCGAGCGAGAAGAAGACGGGTCTGCCCTCGATACATGCAGGGGCCTGGACAACATGGGGATGATGGCCGACGATCAGGTCCGCGCCATGCTCGACGAGCCAGCGCGCCTGCTGCTGCTGCGCTTCGGTGGGCCAATCCTGCAATTCGTTGCCCCAGTGGACGGAGACCACGACGAGGTTGGCCAGTTGGCGGGCGAGACGCAGCTTTTGCGCCAGCTCGACGGAGGGAATCTGCTGCACGCGGCCATCGGCGGCCCTGATGGTTGTGAGGGCGACGACCGCGACGGTGAGCTGGCCGAAGCGAAGGAACTGCGGGGACGTATCGAAGTCGAGGGCGAGCAGGCCGCTGCGTTGCGAGGCTGCGCGTGTTTCACTACGGCCCGCGGGGCCGAGGTCGCCGGAGTGG
>PLDF01000275.1 GCA_003135055.1 Bryobacterales bacterium
CCGTTTCTCGCCGCCCCTAACAACCCGAAAAGGTCTAAAACGAAAAATGGATGCACTCGGCGCTGGCTACCGCCAGCCGGCCGAATTTGAGAGCTCGCTTCCCCTGTCGCTCCGCCAGCATCCTCAGAATAATCTTCTGGCGATTCGGTACTTATTGTGGTGGGCCGCGGGGCGCCATTCGCGTACAATCGGCCTATTGCGCCGTCCCAGAAGGGGTCCGAATTCGCGAATTGGACAAAAACCCGAGACCTATTCGCTCCATGACCGGCTGCTCTTGAGCCACGACACCGATGGATAGGCTGGGTGGGGGACACCGTTGTGGAAATGTTGGCGAGTGGCCCATTTGATCTAGGAGCGTTCGATTATACTTGTTCTGGTTTGGCACCCGAGGAGGGAGCGGAACATGGTGCATAACGCTTCGCTGATTGTATGCCTGGCACTGGCCACGCTTAGTGCCGGCTGTTCGAATGCCCCCGCTCCACCCCCTGACACGCGCGCCGCCGATGCGCAGGTGGTCAAAGACATAGCGGCGGCGTCATTTAGAGACGCTGCCGCCAAGGACGCCGACAAATGGGCCGCCAACTTTGCGGAAGATGCCTCCGGGTTATTCCCCGGGGACGGGATGCTGAATGGGAAGGCAGCCATCAAAGCCGCCATGGCGACCTATTTTGCCGACCCCAATTTTTCGCTGACTCTACAGTCCACGCAGGCGATGGCGTCCAAGGGTGGTGACATGGCCTATTCGCAGGGCGCCTACACCATGACCGTGTCCAGCCCGAAGACCAAGAAACCCATGACGGTTAAGGGAAAGTATCTGACGGTCTATACCAAGCAGTCCGATGGAAGCTGGAAGGCCGTTGCTCACGCGTTCAATTCCGATTCGCCCATGTAAATTGGATCAGGGACGCGAGAATGTCTTAGAAGGTCTTGGAGTCGCTGACTAAATCTTGCCGGAGTGATGATCATTGACCATAGAGGCTCGATTCGAAAGGCGAGCGCAGAACGCACCCTCCGAAAGGCACTGCCCTTTGAAGTACCAAAGGGTGAGGAACGCTTTCGCAGGCGAGGGCCCGGCGCATCGAGCATTGGAAGCTCGTTGATCTCGTTCCCAATCCCAATCACAGGGGTCACTCGGACGCCAGATTGCCGGCTGTTACTGGCAGTATCACGGCCTTTGGTTTCAACTGTCCGCTGTTGATCGATTCCAAGGGCAACATCATCGCCGGGCATGGCAGGTAATGGGCCGCCCAAAACTGGGCCGAGAAACAGCGACCGCGACTGTTCTGGATCACCTCAACGAAATCGAGAAGTGCGCGTATCTCGGACAACTCAGCGCCCCGCAATACCGATATCGGCGCGCTCATCGACGCCGGCGCCAATTCTCCTGAAATGACGAGGTGGATTGAGAAATCCCTTCCGACTCCCTCACCTCCGGCGCCGAAGTCCGTGTAGCCGGGGGCGACGAAGTAAATGCAGTTATCAGGCGCCATCTTCATCGCGGCGGCATTGCTTCTGGCGGGATGCAATGTGGGTCCAGGATACACCCGGCCTTCGGTGCCCGCCGCGCGGGCATACAAGGAGCAGCCGCCGGCGGAATTCAAAGANNGCGACGACAAGATCCGCGCCGACCGTCGAATCCCGGAGGTGATTGCATTCCCAGTACAGTGTTTGCCGTATTTCTCTCCGCATAGTAAACTTTTTCGCGCGCGGCGCCATCTGAAGAAGTGATGCGATGGTGGCCTTTGCTGTTTTTGCCGTTTGCACTTACATTTGCGGCGACGCCACGCGGCTGCACCGGGAGCGTCTCGTTGGGTACGTTCAAGCTGACCGTAAGCCCGTTAGTCAAGGGCGATCCGCTGCCGGTGAAATCGGTGGCTGCGATTCCGGCGGGCTCGAAATTGATTTGGGACCCGATCCGTCTTCCGGCGCAGAGTTCCAAAGGCGCTGAGGTGGCGGCGGCGCTTCTGCCCGTACCCGATGGCGAGTTCATCCTTCTGGAACCCCATAAGGCCGGCCAGCGCGCCGAGTGGACCGTGCCGAAATCGCCGGGCGTGATCGCGCTGGTCTACGGCCCGCAGGGTCTGAGCGCCGGCAAAGTCAAAAAACTGGTCTCGAACGACAAGCAACTGCTTTCAGACATGGCGAACTATGCCGCGCAGACGTCCGAAGTGGAGGCGCTGGTACAGGAGTTGGCGGATTCCGAAGCGTCCGGCGGCGAGGCGAATGCCGCGCTGGCGGGGTTTTCCGCGAAATACGGCGTAGCCGTGCCGAAGCTGAACACCAAGACGCCCACCGATCAACAGGCGGGCACGTTGTTGAGCGCAATGGTTCCTACCGCCAATGCCTACGATCCACTGGCGCCTTCCAGCGCGCAGGCGCAGCAGTCCGGTAGCCTGGCGGCATCGGTGGCCGGACTGTTCTTCGGCAGCAGCCCGGCGGGTCTGGCAGTGGGCGGAGTGGCGCTCTTGAACGATCTGCGCATGACGATGTTTCCGGGCTCGGAGTTCCGTTCGGCTTTCGCGCAGGCGAGCGATGGCGACGGGCTTACGCTGTGTACGAAGAGTGCGGCGCCCAAGGCGAGAACGCACATCGTTTACCTCTGGGCGTATCGCGTGCCCAACGACCAGCCGCCGGTGGTTGCCCTGACGGGCATGGAACATGTGCCGGTAGGGTCGAAATCGGATGTCAAATTGACCGGAGCCGCCTCCGGCGTGAAGGAATTGGCGCGTGCGCGCGATTGGAAATTGGTCCCGGTATCGTCCGGTACTCCGGTTGGCGTGCCGGTTACGCTGGCGAAGGCGCCGGATTCCATCGAGATCGACCTTTCGAAGGTGAAAGCGGCGCCGGGCGACTACCGTCTGACGGCTGCATGGGATTGGGATAGCCTCAGCATCGGTAAATTGCGGCTGCACCCCTACGGCGACCTGAGCCATATCCAGTTCGCGCCGGGATCGGGAGACAAACTGATCGAAGGGAGCGGGACGGTGAGCGTGAAGCTGAGCGGCGCGGACTTCGAATTCGTGGAGAAAGCGGAGATCGAAAAAGGAGCCGCGGGAAAAAAGGCTGCGCCGCTGGCGGCATCCAAGAACGCTGCGTCTGGGTCCAAAACCGCGCCCAAAGACGCCCCGTTCACGCTTCCGCTGGGCTCGCGCGATGGCGAACAGAAGTCCATTGAGGTGGATATCGACACTTCGGAGCGGGGCGCCTACCGGTTGGCCTTAATGCAGACCGACGGGGTGAAACACGAAGCGCCATTTACGGTTTTGCCGCCTAATCCGAAGATCTCGAATTTGCCGGTCCGCGTGAATTTGGGTGAGGCCGGACAGGCGATCCGGCTGGAAGGAACCGGGCTGGAGCGGATCGAGTCGGTCTCCACTGCCGCAGGGACCCTTACCGGCGCGGCGACCCGACATGGCTGGTCGGGCGAAATCCGGCTGAAGAGCGGTCTGACGAAGGGTGCCACATTCCCGTTGGCGCTGAAGGTAAGCGGGCTCGAAAGTACGCTCACGGTGACGGATGCGATTGAGGTGGTGGGCCCACGGCCGAAGATTGTTTCCGTGCGCACGTCGACTCCCGTGAACCTTGGGATTGAGGTTCACCCGGACGAGTTGCCGATCGGAACCACCGTGGGTCTGGCATTACGCGTTGAGAATTTTCGCGGCTCGGCAGGCTCGCAGTCGGCCGTGGAACTGGGATGCGCCGGAGGGGATCTGCGGGCGGCTTTGAGGCTGGCGCCGGACGAGCAGGCGGCCGGAGCCACGATGACACTGGCTGGACCGGAGAATCTGTTCCTTTCGCTTGATCCGGGAAAGGTCGGCTATCCCGGCTGCCAGCTGACTGCGACCGTGGTATCGGCGCCGGAAGGGCGATCGGAAGCGCATGCGCTGGGCGCCGTAATTCGCATTCCCAGGTTGGAACAACTGACGCTTACGAACGAGAAGACCGGCGACTCGAACTTTGTCGGAATCCTGAAGGGGAGTGGCCTCGATATCGTGGAAAGGGTGGGCTGGGATGCACAGGACGGCGTGCCGGTGGATGCCATACCGACGCCGCTTGCAGGCGGTCCGTCCGAGGAAACGCTGCGCGTGGCGCTGCCATGGCCGGCTCCGGCGCCGCATGCGCCACTGTTTATATGGCTCAGGGGCGAGGAGAAGGGGCGGCAGACTTCGGTGACGTTATAGTCCAGCATTCAAGGCCGTGCGTCGCGCGAAGAATGAAAGCTCGCAACTGCCAACCTCTGCTACATCTTCGCGCGCGGCCAGATTGGGCCCCAAAGTGTAAGTTCCGGCGCCAACGCAACCGCAGACCCGATTTGGAGTTCCGAGTTACGGGCGCAATGGTAAAACCGGGAACCCTACTGTCTCGACAGGATGGTCCGCCGTGCCATAAACGGGGAACATGTGAGAGATGGAGGACATGTGACATTGAAAAAACTTCTTCCCAGCCTTGGTTGCGTCCTCGTGTTATCGCTTCCAGTGCTGGCACAAGCTAAAACGAGCCCCGCCGACAGGGCATTCATGCAGATGGCGGCCCGAGCGAATATGACGGAAGCCCACATCGGCCAAATGGCGGAGACCCAGGCGTCGGAAAGTCAGGTTAAGGATTTTGGACAGACGTTGATTCACGATCATACAGACGCCTACACGCAGTTGACCGCGCTCGCGGCCAAGACGGGAGAGTCCATTCCTAAAGGCATCGACGTTCGCAAGATCTCAACCGTCGAACAACTGATGAAACTGAAAGGGAAACGGTTCGACCACCAGTTTGTGCAGGCAGAAATCCGCGATCATGAGAAGGCAATCGCGGATTTTAAGCGCGAGGCACAACACGGACAGGATCCCGACGTTAAGGCCTACGCAAGCAAGATGATTCCGGTTCTCGAAGGTCATCTGAGGCAGGCCAAAGCCTTGGTGAAGCCCGTAGAACCTCGTTCACGCGCGAGACGGCGGTCTAATACGGTTAGCGCATAATCGCGCTCGCCGCTACTTTTGTGGGTGTGGGCTTGGGCTACATCGACGATAGGCGCTTCGCGTGAAACATTTCACTATTTCACTGGAGTTAGGAGCCTTGCGTTTGCGGTCTGCCCGGGTCGGCGGCCACCGTGATTCCAGACACCAAACGGCATTGCCAGGTCGGTCGCAGCCCATGATGCGGACTGGAGGGCAGGTCTGTCCCCAGGCGATTACCTTGCCGGCTAAACGGATCTGGTGCTCAAAGCCTGGTAGCGGATCGAAAGGGGATCTTCCTTAAGGTGTATAGAAAGCCTGCCTGCAAACTTTCCACAGAAAGGGCAGGGATCGCACCTGCCCTTGTGGTGTGCGTTGCCTGGGAAGGCAACTATTCACTGCCTGAATGCCTTAAGCGGTCCCAGCGCCATTGCGGGATAGCTTCGGCGAAGTACTTTTATAATAGACTCGCTTTGAGGCTCGAGCCAATACGACATAAGCTGTATTCTCTTGGGCAGGGTATCTAGTGTAGTGTCCAACAAATANNATTTAGCAGACACTACACTAGCGATACGATAGAGGCTAGAGTGACTATCGGCCTGAGCGACAATGGCTGCCGTCGCGGGGGCGTCGGCGGTTGCCTCGGACATCTTCGTTGCAGGATCGAATGGGACGAACTTGACTAGTTTCGGCAGATCGGAGGCTGCCTCTTCTGCGGCGGCGGCGCGGATGGCGCCATCCACCGGGTCTTGTCCGCCATCCGAACTGGCCAGGGCAGCCACTCCCAGAACATGCGATTCGTTGAAGCCGGACATGGCGTGGACGGCGGTCACAGTAAGTGCGTTTTGGGTGAGCATGCCGGTCTTATCGGCACAAAGCACGTCAAAGCTTGCGGCTTCATCCACCGCCGAGAGTCTGGTTGGAAGAACGCCGAGCTTGGCCAGAGCCTTGCGCCGAGTGCGGCGGCAAGGGTGAAGGTCGCGGGCAGCGCGACTGGGATCGAGGCGAGAACTGCCGTCAACACCAAGGGAATGATCTCGCTAACCGGCATCTTGAGAGTGTGAGCATACCCTACCAGCAGAACGATGATGACGCCATTCACCATGGCGAGATTGCGCACCGCGCGCAGAACAACCTTTTGCCGGGAACTTTCGACGTGCGCAGTGCGAACCAGTTCTGCGGTGCGTCCAAACTTTGTACGAGCTCCAGTGGCTGTGACCTCCGCGACGGCTTCGCCGCGCCGCACCAGCGNNCGCCGGTGAGCATGGACTGGTCAAACAGTACCGATCCGTCGGTGAGGCGCACGCCGGCGGCAACCACGGCGCCGAGCGATAGCTTCACTGCATCGCCAACCACCAATTGGGCAGCGGCTACATTACTCCAGGCGTTATCGCGCTTGACCGATGCATTCAGTGCGAGCCGCGACTTCAGCGCGGCAAGCGTCGCTTGAGCGCGCCCTTCCTGAAAGANNCCGCCTCGACATACTTGCCGAGGACAATTTCGAGCACGATTGCCGCCTCGATCATCCATGGAACCGGCCCCAGAACTTGTCGAGCGCTCTGCGGAGCGGATGCAATGCCGTGTCGGGCATTGCGTTTGGGCCAGATTTCGCCAAGCGGCTCTGGGCTTCAGCGTTGGTGAGACCGGTCGGGGCTGGAGTGTCTTTGGGGGAAGGAGTGGCCATGGATCTGCTTCGTTAGCAGTTTGCGGATCGCTTTCAGTTCCCGCAGACGCTTTGCACTGGTCCTGGGATAGGTCATCTTGAGGCTATTAAAGGTATCCAGGACAATTTGGGAAACAATCAATCTTGCATTCTCTTTATCGTCGGCGGGAACCGCGTACCAGGGAGCGTGATGGGTGCTGGTGGCACTCAGGCAATCCTCAAAAGCCCGCATGTACTCTTTCCAATATTTCCTCTCGTGAANNAACCGCTTTCGCTGTTCTTCCTGCGAAAGATGGAGGAACACTTTAACGATACGGGTTCCGTTCCGATAGAGGTGACTCTCCAGGTCAGCAATAGAGCGATACCGTTCGTTCCAGATGTTTTTATCGTCGCGCAATTCTTCCGACAGCCCCTCGCTGCGGAGAATCT
>PLDF01000077.1 GCA_003135055.1 Bryobacterales bacterium
TCCAGCGCCCCGATGCTGGCGCTGTTCGATTCCATCCGCAAGGTGGCCACGACCGAGGCTCCGGTGCTGATCCTGGGGGAAAGCGGCACGGGCAAGGAAATGACCGCCCAGGCCATCCACCAGCGGAGCGGCCGGAAGGATGGGCCGTTCGTCGCGATTAATTGCGGGGCCATCCCGGAAGCGCTGATCGAGAGCGAACTTTTCGGCCACGTAAAGGGCGCATTCACAGGGGCGCATCGTCCGAACGATGGGCTAATGGTCGCGGCGGGAAGCGGCACTGTTTTTCTGGATGAGGTAGCGGAGCTGCCTCTCGATTTGCAAGCGAAGCTGCTGCGGGCTCTGCAGGAAAAAGAAGTGCGGCCGCTGGGGGGGAATCACGCCGTGCCGATACGAGCGCGGATCCTGGCGGCAACGCATCAGGATTTGACCGCGATGGTGGAGCAGGGGCGATTCCGGCGCGATCTCTACTACCGGCTCAATGTTGTGAAGCTGACGCTGCCTCCGCTGCGCGAGCGGAAGGAAGATATTCCGCTGCTGGCGGCGCACTTCCTGGAGCGCAACTGCCTGGAGATGCGGCGCAACTTCCGATTGAGTGCAGAGACGTTGTCGTTCATGGTCGAGTACGCGTGGCCGGGGAATGTGCGGGAGCTGTCGAATGCCATCGATCGCGCTTGCAATCTCACCTCGGGTGAGGTGATCGAGATGGGGGAAATGAGTACGAGCATCCGCGACGCGTGGATGCAGGCTACCGTGAGCCGCCGCGCGCCCACGGAGGAGAGCACGACAACGGAGCCCTCAGTAGTGACCCTGGCCGAACTGGAGAAGCGCGCCATCCTGACCACGCTGGAACAGGTGAAGGGCGACAAGCTGCTGGCCGCGCGCCTGCTCAACATCGGGAAGACAACCCTGTACCGCAAGCTGAAGGAATACGAGGCGACACCATGAGCGCGCAGGCGAACGGCAACGGGAACCCGGCATGGCCAGCGCAGCCCGCGGTCCTCATCGTTACCGCAATTGAGGAAATCGAAACAACGGCCGCCGCTTTGGCCGGCCAGCTGAAGCTGACGGTGGAGATCGCCGCGAGCCGGGCCGCCGCGGTGCGCCTGCTGGCTCGCCGCGGCTACTCCGTCGTCGTTGTGGACCAGAACCTGGCCGAGACCGATGCGGAGGGCGCCGACCTGATCTGGAAAAACGCAGGCGTGGCGATTCCTCTGCAACTCAATTTCGCTTTGGCGGGAAGCGCACGCCTCGAACGCGAAATCAGGGCAGCGCTGGCCCGCCGTGAGCGCGAGCAGGTGCTCGCGGTGGCCGCTGCGAGGTCTGCGGTGGACGCCGAACTAAAGAATGCCATTACGGGAATCCTGCTCGAATCGCGGCTTGCGCTCGCCGAGGAGAATTTGCCTCCGCGGGTTGAAAACCGATTGAAAACACTGGCGCTTATGGCGGACCGGCTCCGGGAGCGCCTGGTACTACCGGTCGCGCACGATACCACCAGCGGGTCATTGCTGGCTGCTCCGAAGTGACCTAGGCTGAGGACTAACTCGTCACGAAGGTTTCAAAGCAAAACGGCAGCACGGATTTGCCCGGATCCCTTCGGCCTCCCCCATCGAAGGGGGCATCGATCGCAACGGCTCGTATTGTTTGTTGGTTATGCGTTGAGCGAGCATCTCGGATATTCCAGGAGTCTCCCCCCATGCACCGCCTTGCACTGTCTGTCCTTGTTCTGTCTCTGGCCACGCCTGCCGGGTTCGCCCAGCAGAGCAGTTCTTCTCTCGTCGCACCGGAGTTTCTGTATTCCGGCGGTTCGGCCTTTCCTACGGCAGCTGCCGTCACCACCATGCCGCCGTCTGCGACACGCACAGCGTTTTCCGGCGTCGGTATCGGCGTAAAAGCCGGTCTGCTGGGCGTGGGCGTGGAGGTAGCCACGCCCCTCTCGTACCACGTGAACATCCGCGGCGGCGGCAACTTCATGAGCTACAGCGACACGCTCACCAGCGACGGCATCAGCTACAACGCGGCGCTGCGTTTCCGCTCCGCTGAAGCCAGCGTCGATTGGTTTCGTGGGCCAAAGGATTCCACATCAGCCCGGGCGCACTGCTCTACAACGGCAACCAGATCACGGCCGGAGCCAGTGTGCCGGCCGGCAAGACCTTCACCCTGGACGGCACAACCTACACCAGCAGCGCGACCGATCCGGTAACCGGCACGGGCGCTGTGACCATGAATAAGACCGCGCCGAAGCTGACCGTGGGCTGGGGCAACCTGGATCCGCGCAGCGGCCGCCACTTCAGCGTTCCCGTGGAAATTGGCGCCGCCTACATCGGCGATCCCAAGGTTGCGGTGACCCTGGCCGGAACCGCGTGCTACACCTACGAGGGCACGCCCTATTGCAGCGCCGTGGCCACGAACTCCATGATTCAGTCCAACCTCGCCGCCCAGGTACAGAAGCTCAATAAAGATGCGGAGGATGCGCGGTTCTTCCCCCTCCTCTCACTGGGGTTCGCGTACCGTTTCTGAGGGACGCGCAGGGGCGCGACGGAGGAATCCCTGCGCCCCTGAACCAACTTGTCTCTAGCCGATCGGCTGCCCCCCGGCCGTCAGTTGCTGCAGTTGCTGCTGGTCGTACTGCTTCACTTCATCCGGCAGGGGGGCATAGTTCAGCGACTCAGCGGCCGCCTGGCCATTCGTAATGATGTACTGGACGAACTGCTTCAGCGCGGTGCGCTTCGCCTTGTTGGGACCATCCTTCGGGATGATGAGGAATGTCAACCCGGAGATTGGGTAGCCGTCCGGCGCGCTGGCGGGCGGGTTGACGATTGGCACGCGCGGGTCCTGGGTGAGCTCGGCACTGAAGGCAGCGATGGCGGCTGTTGTTCCCTGGGCCGTCGGCTACACGTACTGGCCTGCAACGTTCTTGATGGCTGCGGTCGGCAGATGGTTCTGCTGCGCATAGGTCAGCTCGACGTAGCCGATCGCGCCTGGCGAATTGCGGATGTTGCCAGTGACGCCTTCGCTGCCCTTGCCGCCGATGCCGATCGGCCAGCTGACCGCAGGTCCTGCGCCAACCTTTGTCTTCCAGTCCGGGCTCACTGCAGAGAGATAGGTCGTGAAGATGTTCGTGGTGCCACTGCCTTCGGAGCGGTGCGCGACGATCACGGCGATCGATGGAAGCTTGACACCTGGGTTGTCCT
>PLDF01000236.1 GCA_003135055.1 Bryobacterales bacterium
ATGTCACAGGTTCCAGACAGCTCGACTGCATCGTCTCCTCATAGTGCAGATAGAAAACGCGGACGGGCTGCCGTTGCCCGATCCTCCACGAACGCCTGCTGGCCTGCCGGAGAGTGTGCAGCGAGTAGCCCGATTCGAAAAATATCAAGCTGGGGTGGCTCAGAAGGTCGATTCCGGTCTCGATGATTTTGGGATGACTAATCGTAACCTGAACTCCCTCTCGCAGTCTCTGCGCAAACCAAGCCTCCCGCTTTTCAGGGTGCACGTCGGATGTCAGTACCGCTACACGGATCCCCTCCCGCATCAGAATGCTCTCCAACCGCCGCGTTACATCGACTCGATCTCCGTCGGCGTCATCGAGCCGAGCGGCGTCCAGCACCTTCGCCACAGCGCTTCCGGGTATAGACGGCGTATACGTGGCAGCAGCGGTGACCCATTTGCAGTTCAGCCTTTACGATCTCAATCAGCCGCCTTTCCTTGGCATACACGAACTCCTTATCTAAGTCTTCCGGTTGGGCGATCAGGAATCGTTCCCGGCGCTGAGTTTCGGGATCGTAATCGTAGCCATAGAGATCTCCGATGTTCCAGGCGTGATCCGGATAGAGAAGCAGGGCGTTCAACCCGACGCTGACCACCGAATGGTTCAAGTGGTGCGCTTTGATGGCATTCTTGATCTGCTCCTCCAGCGCCTGGTATGCGGCCTGAAGCGGTGCATCCATGGGCACACCGATGACTTGTTCGGTGTACGACGGCAGTTCGCTCGAAATATCCTCTAATGAAACGAAGGCCGCAAGACTCATCAGAAAGTCGCTGAACAGCAAGGGCGATGCGCCAGGCCTGTGTTTGATTTGCTTGGTGACGCGCGCTTTCGAGCAACTGTTGTCCGCGGGCTCAATGGTCGTAACCCTTTCCAACACCCCGTAGGTTTCGGCAAAGGAACGCAACCCTGGTTCCCCCCACTCGTATCCGTGGGCGACCATCTTGCCAGCCTCCAGCCGATAGAAGAGATTGTAAACATCGCTGGCGTAGCCGCCCAGCAATGTGCCGGTGAGGATCACCGTGCGATCGGCGCAAGCCGCCAGCGTTCCCAAACCGTTCCCCTGTGCCGTATCTCCTTTTAATGGAGAGCTGACGATTAGCCAACTTATCGGCAGGAACGACTAATGGGGAGGAACGCGGACCCCCGAGCTTCGAACCCTGAAAAGACAGCGTTCGCGAGATAGTGGATCCGTGTTCACCTTCGCATTATTTACCCCTGGGGGTGAGGTTAGATTCAGAGGGAGTCCAACCACGCTAGGAGATCCTGGTCGCGCTTCCAGCGAGGCGGCTTGCCCGGCCGAGCGGCCACCTTTTCAAGCGCCTTACGCTTTGTCTCCAAATTCGATTGGGCGTAATGGCTAGTCGTATCCAGATGAGCGTGTCCGAGAACGTCCCGGACCACGGTGATATCGACTCCTGAAGCCAAGAGGTGACACGCCGTCGAGTGACGGAACAGGTGTGGGGAAACGCGCTTGAGGCTCAAAGATGATGTCTGCTTGGCGGCCGCCTTCACGTAGTTGCGCAGCTTGTAGCGGACCCCGGAAGCCCCAAGTGGATCACCATAGCGATTGACGAAAATCCGGTCCTGCTTGGCCCGGGGCTGGCGCTTTAGGAGCGCTTTGAGGAGAGCGACGGTTTCGGGCCAGAGAGGACACACTCTCTCCTTCTGCCCCTTGCCGACGATGCGGACACGTGCGGGCGTCTCCAATCGAATTTCCTGGGGGCACAGGTTGAGCGCCTCCTGAATGCGAGCGCCGGTATTGTAGAGCAAGGCCAGGAGTACATGATCGCGCTGGCCTTCTGGGGTGTTTCGGTTCGGCTGTGCCAGGATCGCCTCGATCTCCTCAACTTCCATGGAACGTATGGAGCGGCGTGGCGCCCGCTTTGTCGGAACTCGCAGGATCTCAGCGCATTGCGCCGCGAGCAAAGGTTCGTGGCCGGCCACGAAAGAAAAGAAGCTTCGCAGCGCAGCCAGCCGACAGTTGCGCGTACCGATAGAAACTTGCCTATCCTTTTCACAATGGTCCAGAAAGGCGAGGACTTCCTTCGCTGTGATCTGCTCGACCGTGAGTTTGGCAACCGCTCGCTGGCGTTGGTCTGCGACGAAGCGGAGAAACAGCCGCCAGGTATCTCGGTAGGAAATCACGGTATGCGAAGAAGTACCGCGTTGTTGGATTAGCCAATTCTGGAAGAAGTCATGCAGCAGTTGCGGCAAAGTGGAGGTCACTTGCATAGGTTTCCTCCTGTCTCCGCCTGGAGGGCGCGCGCTCCGAACGACCGGAACCGGTCGCTGGCATGTTGCAGTAGCTCTTGCGTGATGGTGATATAAACCAAGGTTGAGTGGATGTCTTTGTGCCCGAGGTACGTAACCAAATACGGCAGCCGTTCCTGCGGATTGACACCTTCGCGATACCAGGTCAGTATACGGCTCACCACAAATGAATGACGAAGGTCGTGGATGCGCGGCCCAACAGCACCGGGATCAGGCTTCAAACCCGCGCGTCGAATCACCTGGACCAGCAGGGCGCGGATCGTGGGGTAACGATATTCCCTCGCCGCTCTCTCCTGCCAGAATAGTGGGGCCGATGGATCGCCAGGTGCGCCTTCCCGGCGCCGTGCCTTCAGATAGTCATCTAAAGCTACCATCACCGAATTCGTAACCGGCAGTCTTCGCGACTTGAAGAATTTCGTTTCGCGGATTTCGAGCGTCTGGTCGGCACGGTCGATGTCCCCAACCTTCAATCGCACGATCTCACCGACCCGGAGCCCCACGCAATAGGCCAGTACCAACATCGTGTACAGCATCAGAGGCCGTCCGGGAGTTTCTGGCGAGGGGAAGGACAACGCCGTCTTCAATAGGAGGGACACGTCCGACTCCGAATAGATATACGGTCGGCGCTGATTCCGCCGGACTTGACGGTTCAAACGCGGGTCCACTGCCGGAGCGGTCACGGTTGGGTCGATGCGCTGCAGTGCCCTCGCGAGTATTCTTCCCGTTTGTTCACATTCGAGAAAGTGCTGCGGGGTGGGATTCCTCTTGCCCCACGCTTCGATAATGATCGAAATCGGCCGTTCGGCAAGATCGGGGCGTTCCTGCAGAAACCGGTCGAGACGAAGCAACTGCAGCTCCTGGGTGCGGTAACGGAAACCCAAGGACCGTTTGAGGGAAACGTAATTCTGCATCACCGAACCAAGGTGACTGGCAAAGGCTGGGACTGGCTTCAGGGCCTCCAGCGCCGTAGCGCTGTCGGAACTAAGCAATGCCCGGATGATCTGGGCCGTATCCCTCGTGCCCAGGTCCTTTCGCAAATCCTCAAGCGGATTAGAGGCAATCAGCTGGCGGTTGGCGTGTTAGAGGCGGCGGGCAAGGNNCCCTTTTCAACCGCCACCGACAATCACGGGCACATGGCGGCACAAGATCGCATAGTGGCCGGGAAGCCTCGGGTGTACAGGGACCGATCCCGCATGTCATGCCAAGCAAGTTACTAGGGCTACCGGACGAGGAGCTTGCCAAACGCGCAGGGCAGGTCGGAGGGAACGAATGCTTTGCCGAACTCTTTGCGCGACACCGCAAGAAGGTCTTTTACGCTTGCCGGCGATTTTTCCCCGATAGCCCAGCGGCGGAAGACGCTACTCAGGAAACATTCCTCCGGGCCTACAGGAACATCCGTACGTTCAATGAAGGCGACTTCTCTGGTTGGCTTATCCGTATCGCAAAAAATGCCTGCATCGATGAGTGGCGACGCCGTCGGCGAGAAGCCGTTATCGACGAGATAGACTTGGCGGAACAGCCATCTCCGAATCGTTTAGATTCAGCATGTGAAGCCCGCCTGATGGCCGAGCGAGTCTGGCAAGAAATGCGGTCGCTTTCCCCTGAGCAGCGACGGTGCTTAGAGTTGAAAATTGAAGGTTTCTCCTACGAAGAAACAGCCACACGGACCGGGTTAACAATCGGCGAAGTGAAATCCCACATTCAGAACGGTCGGCGGATGCTCTGGCGCAGGACGGAGGCAGTATTCGCCAAGAGCTGACCGCGCTGCCTGCGCGGGTTAAGTTTTTTTGCCCGCAAGTATGGAATTCACTCTGTTCATCCGTTCTGAAAAGTGGAGGGTGTCGAGCCGACCGAATGCGCTAGGCCTCTGTTACGAGTATTTCACGCTCGGACTTCCGACAAGAAGATAAGTATGCCCCGATTGAAATGAACGACTGGAACGAAGACAACTTTATCGAGAAGATTGTCCAATTGCTGGATCGGCGATCGGGTACCCTTCCCTGTCCGGAGGCTGAGGCATTCCTGGCAGCTTCCGATGGCGATAGCGGGGGAGCTTTAAAAAGAGCGACGGCGGAGCACGCATCAGGATGCCCAGAGTGCAGGGCTCTCCAGCAGCGCATCGAAAGCTTCGACTCTCCGATGGTCGGCGGCAATGACGCCGAGTGGAAACAAACGGAAAAGCGGCTCGACAACTGGCTGGAGGGTTTTCTGTCGTCAGGTGCTGCCGTTCATCAAGAGGGCGATCCAGGTAGATCCTCTCATATACGCGATTTTTGGAGCAGGGTGGGATGGCCGGCGCAGTTGCGATGGGCGCTCGTCCCAGCCGTCGCACTCGCGCTGATTGGAGCGTTCCTGGCTGGACGATTCTCCTCTCGTAACTCTCCCCTGATTACTGCTGAACTTCAGAGGTTGCCGGTCACCCCACAGACCGCCGGGGACCAGAACCGCTCAGAGAAAGAACCGACGGGGAAACCACAAGTTGGCCAGACTTCCCAGGCCGCGCCGAAGCAGGGCGCCGTCGCATCGAGCGCGCCTATAAGGACAGGCCAATCGCACGCCCCCCCGAGGAAGCCACCCGCCGGTACTCGTTCAGCTGACACTGCAGTCGTTGTGCTACCGGCGCCAAGCAAGTCCGAAGATGTACCGCTTTCTCCGCCTGTACCAATGCAAGGCCCACCAGCAGAAACGGCACCGATGTCTCCTTCGGTGCGACTCGATCGCCCCGTCGAAACTGCGGAAAACTCTGGCGCGGCCGCTTCTGCTTCAGCGCGACCCGGCCTGCCGCCTTCCAGTCGCGCAACGTCGTCAGCACTGAGGTCGATCATGGCCTCTCGGGGAGTTGCACGTGCGCCTGAGGCAAAAGTGGAGAGTCCGCCGGCAGTTCCTAATCCGCCCGTAATCACGCTTGATGCTGGCACTCGCGTATGGATTACCTTGAAGTCCATTCAGCCGAGGACAGATGGAGTTTCCGAGTTCAGGGGTCTGGTGCTTCTGCCGGTCACGCAGTCGGGTACCACATTGCTCGGGAGGAACGCTGAAGTTTCGGGGACCATGACCGTAAGAAATGGCAAAAGGTCAGTTCAAATCCTGGAATTCCGGTCGGCAGGAACGCAGTACAGATTGAGAGGCGCAAGCGGCGAGGCCAATCTGCGCCTGTTGGGGGCTGGAGAAGTAGTGCAGTTTGACGCTGGCAGAGTGCTGGAGACCTGGATGTCGGCGGTATCAACATATGAGAAGCAGTAAGGCGAACCCAAACCGCCCGAGTAAGAAATTCGCGCAGGCGTATGGAATTGTGCGAGCGCTTTCGTTCTTTGAATTGGAATCAAGAATTCGAGTTCCGTTGGAGGCAGCCGTGGATTTAAGAAGAACAGTTGAGAAGATTTTCTGTGCGGGAGTCATCCTCGCCGTCGCGTTCGCCTGGGCACCCGGGGAAGTTCGGGCCAGCCAAGACAAGCCCAAGACCAATACTCTTACGCCGCCACCCGCCAAAGCGGCACAAACCTCAGGAACTCGTGGTGGCGGAGCCCGTGGCGGTACCGGGACTACGACCGGCGCGGGAGCCCGTGGCGGTACCGGAAGTACGACTGGCGCAGGAGCCCGTGGCGCTACCGGAACTACGACTGGCGCGGGAGCCCGTGGCGGTACCGGAACTACGACCGGCGCGGGAGCCCGTGGAGGTACCGGAAGTACGACTGGCGCAGGAGCCCGTGGCGCTACCGGGACTACGACCGGCGCGGGAGCCCGTGGTGGTACCGGAACTACGACCAGCGCGGGAGCCCGTGGTGGCGGCGGAACTACGACGAACGGCGGCGGACCGATTGGAGGCGCCACCCATTACGTGAACCGTCCGGGCGACCAAGCGAGGACCCTGCCGGGCGGGCGGACGGAGTTCCACAACGCCAATGGCCAGACGGTCACAACGAACGCGGGCGGCGAGGTCCACAGGATCGAAGCTCCCCGCGGTCTGGCCGGCGGCAACAAGATGGTGATTGATCGGGGACCCGGTGGCGCAAGGCTAGTCGAAACTGGTCGTCCCGGCGCACGCGTGGTGAGCTACGGGCCGCATCGCGGTTTCGTCGAACGTAACGTTGCCGGACGGCCTGGCTACATTTCCCGCACCTACGTCGTCGGCGGGCGGTCCTATGCGCACGTGTATCGTGAATACCGCTACCACGGCGTCGCGTACTACCGTTACGTGCCTGCTGTCTACTATGGCCTAGGTTTCTACGGATGGGCCGTCACTCCGTGGGGCGCGCCGATGCGGTATGCATGGTCTGGGTTGGCGACACCAGCACCCTGGTTCGGCCTCTATGCAGGCTACTTCACGCCATATCCGACTTACGCTTCCCCGGATTTGTGGTTGACAGACTATCTGATTGCGGAGAACCTAAGACTCGCTTACGAAAGCCAGCAAGCAGGAAATGGGGGGCAAGCTCCACCGCCCCCATCTAACATGCAACCGACCTCCGCTGCGCTTTCGCCGGAAATGAAGGCACTGATCGCGGACGAAGTAAGACAGCAGCTTGCGGCAGAGAAGGCAGCGGCTGCGGTGCAGCCGACCTCATCCGGTCCCCAGCAGCTCGCCCCCGGAAGCGAAGAACTGCCACCGGCCATGAAGCAGAGGTTCTTCGTCGTTTCGTCGAATCTCGACATAACCACCGCTGCAGGTCAGGCGTGCTCGCTGACTCCGGGAGACATTATCCAGCGAAAAGGTCAAACCGTGACGGCTGATGGCGGCGTCGATGTGGAAGTCGTCAGCAGCAAGCCGGGCGACTGCGCTGCCGACTCCAGAGCCGCGGTTCAGCTTGCGGATCTGCAGGAGATGCACAACCAGTTCCGTGAGCAGCTCGATTCAGGGTTGAAGGTGGTGGCTGACAATAAGGCGAAGGGTCTCCCCAACGGACCGGCCGCAGGTGCCCGTCCCGTAGCGGAAGGAACCGCAGATCCCGTCGCGGATGCAGAATCGCAACTCGCGGCGCAAGAAACCGACGCAGCCAAGCTTGAGGCCCAGGTAAGGCTGGGCGGAGGCGCAAACTAAGCAGTCCCCACTAACCAGAGCGCATACATTGGGAGATTTTCGACATGAATAGAACACTATCGGCGGCATTCTTCGTTAGCCCGTCTATCGTTGGAGCGCTGTCAGTGTTGGGTCAGACGGTAGGCGCTGGCATCGAGCAGCAGCTTCGGTCTCAGTATCGCATCGCGAGCGTCGGGAACAACGGAGTAATGGCCCGAGCCGGAACTGTAGTTATTGTTCAACAGGACGGAATAACGGCGCTTCCGGCCCCCGGAGGGTACCCGTGCAATTCACGCAAGGAGGGCGGACGCATCAGCCACCAGATCGGTGAGAAGGCCTATCTTACCGCGATTCAGGTTAAATCCTCCGAACTTGTCTTCAAGGAACAGACGTGCTGCGGCGGTGCTGTCAGCGCGGGCGTGCTGGAGGCGGCGGTCGCCGCCGGAAAGTAGGCATTATGGCTCATGACCGATCCGGCATTGCCGTTCGCGTTTGCATATCCCTGCTCGGGATGCTCTTCGTGGCCAGCCACATGGCGGCGCAGAGTGACACCACCGTGCCCAGCAAGGAACAACAGAAAGCAGAGGGCGAATACGTCGAGACGCTGGGACGCGTTCAGCATGGGGACATGTCCGTAGACTTTCGCGCTTTTCGGGTCGCGGGAGCACTCAAGTCCGGTCCGCACGCCAGTAAGCTCGAAACCGAGGAGCGCGCTGCCTTTCGCAACATCATGGCTTCCGGCGATTGGACGGGAGCCCTCGATTCGGCGAAGCGGGCGCTTGAGCGGAACTACGCAAGTCCCATTGCGCAATATGATGCGATGGCGGCTTACCAGGCGATGGGAAGAGCAGATGAGGCAGCGGCCCACGAGAAGATCCTGAATGCGCTTCTGGACTCGATCCGTCAGTCTGGCGATGGCAAGAGCCCGGAGACCGCGTACTTCGTTGTCACGGTGCAGGAAGAATATATTTTCCTTAATCGAGTGCTAAACGTCCGCGCCAAATCCCAAGACTGGGTGAGGAAAGACGGCCATTTCTATGATCGCCTGGCGGTACCGGATTCAACCACAAACCAGGTTGGGTATCTCTGGTTCAACGCCGATTTTGATGCGCGTAGCGATCTGGCAGCCATTGCAACGGTCAAGGATGGTGTTTTGGCGACGAGGACGGCAATTCGCCCAGGAGACTCTTCAGCTTTCCAGACAGTGGTCCCCGATGTCCCGTCTCAGTCCGGTATGGCCACCCACCCGGATGGATACGTGCGCATCTCTAGAATGCAAGTTCGGGTCCGCAACGGCTCGAACGTGGATTTCAAAGGTGTCGAGGTCGGCGGCAAGAAGTATGGCGATATAAAGGCTGACGCAACAAGTGATTATCAAGAGGTTTGGGAACTTGCATCCAGATATGCTGCTGTCTCGTTTGTCGTGGGTTCCCAGCCGGTAACGATCAGGCCGGATGGGGAGCAAACATCCGGTGGTGGGCTATTTCACCTCACTTATCTGCTGACGAGTCGAGGGAATCAATGGACCATCGCGCTCGTGGAAGAGTCCGTGGCGACGTTGCCAGAAGGGGCAGACGTTCCGCCTCAGCCCAAATCCGCCTACATTTCCCCGCACCCTGCAGCGTATGAGTCGACAGACTCGAACCTCCGAGTTCCGCCCAACACCACCATCCTGGATAACTTCGACGGCGCGTCTGCAGGTCGTGCCTCTGGCGTCCAGTACGTCCAAATTCCCGGAGCGCAGCCAAACAGGCGGGGCGCCTCGCTCAGCCGGAAGTCGGACAGCCGCATCGAATACCCGCAGGGGATTCCCAGCGAAGGCACCCTGGAATGGTGGATCAACGTCGCGAGCGGATATTTCTACCAGGATTTCCAGCTCCACACCAATCAGGAACAGGCTCTCATCTTCTCGACCGATGCGCAGGGAGGAGATGTCACATGGCCGGGAACCGCAAAGCTCGTCGTTTCGGTATATGGCGACGTCTCCTTCTTCTTAGCAGCGAACAAGTTCAACCAGCCCGCCGTACAACCGATGGAACCTAGAGGAACGCCATTCAGGTTCAATTCCTGGCACGCCATTGGTGTGAGCTATGGCAGCCAGGGCGAGTTCATCATGGTCGATGGCAAAGTGATGGGAAGCGCGCCCAAGCGAACGCAAACGCTGGGCGCCGCCGGGAACCGCACGGAGCCACTGGATGTTCCGACGATTGGGCAAACCGTCTCACACTTCTGGGCTTCCCATCGGTACGACGGAGGTTTTGAAGGCACGGTTGCTTTATTCCGGGCCTCCAGCGCTCAGAAGGACTGGTATCTTGCGCGCGGCGTTGCCGCCGATTTTCGTCCGCCTCATTTTGGCTCCGCCAACCAACCCGTGGCTCAAGCCACGCCATCGGCCATCCCTGTTCCGCCTGACGCCGGCTCGACCGAACAAGGCACACCTGTTTCATCACGGGTCGGCCCGGAGGCGGGGCCGGCGAATTCCCCAAGGGGAGCGTCCCTTGGGCCAGGGCAGCCGGCTGAGGGCCTTCTTCAGAACGGGGACGTCATCAAAATGGTGAAGGCCGGTTTTGATGACGCGTTGATCATCGAGAAGGTCGGTAACTCGAAATGCCAGTTTGAAACTTCGGCCGATGCTCTGACCCAGTTGAAGCAAAGCGGGGCCAGTGGGCCAGTGGTCAGGGCGGTAATGGAGGCTAGCGCACCGCGGGGACTGGCCTTGACGGGGCGCGTTGTTTGGAATGGGCTTCCCGTCCCGAACGCCAAGGTCCGGCTGGCGCACAGGGATTCTGTATCCGCTCCCGCGTCGGCTCGTGCGGTGACTGCCCATGACGGTGCGTTCACGATCCAGGACCCGCCGGTCGGCGACTTGATGATTTGGGTTTATGCGCCGAGTTCTGAATACACGGATTTGATAGGCCGCGCAGTTACGATAACCGCCGGCAATCCGGAGAACATCGGAAACGTGTCCATCACCAAAAAGCTGCAACTGCTTTCACCAACTATTAGCGAAATCGCTACCACAACGCCAGCGCTTGAGTGGGCCCGATTTCCCGATTCTGTTCGCTACAACGTCTATGTCTTCAATGATTCGACGCGTCAGCGGATACTCTTGCGGTCCACCAAAGACACGCGGATGACGGTGCCCGCTCCCTTGCCCAGCGGCCAGCAATTGCGATGGGGCGCGCAGGCCTACAATCCAAAGGGCGAGGAGATCGCGGTTGCCTGGTGGCGTTTCACGGTTGCTTCTCCCAACTCGGCAGGAAATACGTCGCCGGACCCGCATGAGCCAGCAACGTTGACTCCGGGGCCGAATGCACGGACGCAAGTGACGGGCCGCGTAGCGTGGAATGGCATCCCAGTCCCAAATGTACAGGTCCAAATAAAGCAGGACACTGGCGATTCTTCCCGTCCCGTGCTGGCCAGCACTGTGAGCGCCGCCGATGGCACCTTTACGATTCAGGAACCGCCAATCGGTAGCTTGATGATCTACGCTCTGGCACCGAGTACCGATTACTGGAGTCAAACAGGCCGTCTCATAACGGTCATGGCCGATCAACCAAACAATGTGGGTGACGTCCCACTAGAGAAGAAGCTGCAGTTACTTTC
Organism: Bryobacterales bacterium; assembly: GCA_003135055.1. Lineage (GTDB taxonomy): Bacteria > Acidobacteriota > Terriglobia > Bryobacterales > Bryobacteraceae > PALSA-243. The sequence continues at coordinate 10,935 of PLDF01000236.1, forward strand.
GCCGACTAATGGCGCGGTCGTCACCACTACGACACCGACGCTTCAGTGGACTGCGTTCCCCGGCACCGCGCGCTACGATGTCTACGTGTTTAACAACACCACGCATCAGCGTGTGTCCTCGCAGTCAACTCAGAGCACCCAGATCGCGGTGTCACCGGCACTGCAAAGCGGTCAGCAGTATCAATGGAGCGTGCACGCCTATAATGCGAGCCGCCAACAGGTTGCCTACTTGGTCCGCATGGTACTTCACGATACAAGAAACGAGATCCGTGCCTTCCGCGGCCACCCGGCAGGGGACCGGGGATTTCTGGAGGGACGAGAAGCCGTCCGACTGGTCAGACGGGCAGACCCAGGAGTTTCTCACGAGGTCCCCCTGGGTGAACTATTGGGGTGACCTCCGGGCTCCGTCCGATGTAGCAGTGCCGGGCGCGGGCGGGCGGGGCTTTCGCCGTGATCTCATTCCCGTGGGCAGCTTGGCAATACGTTGGGAGAGCGCCGCTTTGGTGCGCGATATTCTCGCGAGGATCGAATCGAAGGAATACGAAGATGCCCTGCAGCGTTTGTCCGAAGACTACTACGTTGTCGCAGTCGTCCGCATGCCGCGGGGCGGGAGCCAAGTCTGGCAAACCAAATTGTCGGGCCACTGGAGCCCGGAGCAGGAAGAAGAACTGCGTAATGCTAGAGCTCTCCAACCACTGCGACGCGGACTGTCGGACCCGGGCCAACCGATCCCCGTGCTAATTGGCAACGAGCACGCCGCGGATGTGTTTTCCGGAAGCCGGTTGCTGAGGCCCGGCTACGAAGCGATTTTGCCCGCCCGCGTGGAGTCTGGAAAGAATGCGGTCGGCACCGTCGATCTCGTAATGTTCCCTCGGTCCCTGGAGTTGGAGAAGGTCACCGGCGATCTCGACTTCGTTACGACCATACGCCTGGGCATGGGCCGCGCACCCTTCACGGCGAGATTCAGTCTGAAGGCTTTGGCGGAGGGCTTCGCGCGAGGCCTGTGAACTTTGATCCTTATCGTATAGGATAGTGCGACTTTGGGAGGTTTTTTCAGATGAAGACAGCCAACTCAATCATCCAAGCGCTAGGCGTGCTGACCCTGGCCGCAAGTCTGCCGGGGCTTCAAGGCCAGGCACCGAGCCAGAGTGTCGAGCAGCAATTGCGGAAGCAATACATCCTCACGCGCGTCGGCACCAACGGCGTCGTTGTGCAGGCGGGAACGGTCTTAACAGTCCAGGCAGACGGGATCAAGGCTAGTCCCGCCTCGTATCTGGTGTTTTGGCCTAATAACTATAAGAAGGGCGGCGGACGAGTCAAGCAGCCGATGATGACCGCAAAAGCCGGGATATCGAAGGTAGATCGTGGGGAAATTCGTTTCTTCCAGGTGGGAGAAAAGGTATACCTCGCCCAGATGGAGATCAAGGATGCGGACCTCGTCTTCAGTATTCAGTCCTGCGGTTCTTGTAGGCCATCAGGCGCCGACCCGAACGACGTTCCCTATCGCGCAGAAGTGAGCTTTCAGCTTGGGAAAGGCTACCTCAACACTGGCACTTTCAAAGATATCCAGGAAACCATCGGACAGGTATTCGCAATTGACACCAGTACTGCCACCCATGGGCCAGATCAAATTCCGTCGCCCCCAGAGAGGCCCACGCCGGTAACGCCACCAGTGGCACCGTTGAAACTTCCAGCCACATATACCAAGGTCCAGACCCCGGCCGACCAACTCCAGTTGAACGCGGACAACACGTTTTCGCTTCAAGAAGCCGGCCAGACCTATAGTGGCAGCTTTGCGGCGACTGGGAGCACATTGAAACTCAATATCAGTGGCGGCCCCGAGACCACAGCCACCATCCAAGGCAGCAACATCACTGATAGCAGCGGACAGACCTGGGTTCTGCGAGAACAAAACGCGCCGGGCGCCGCCGACGCGAACGTCCTTCATAACCAGGACGTCATCAAAATGGTGAAGGCCGGTCTGGATGACACACTGATTATTGCGAAGATCAGCAGTTCCAAATGTCAGTTTGATACTTCGACTGATGCTCTCATCCAGTTAAAGCAAAGCGGAGTCAGCGCGGCCGTGCTGAAGGCAATCGTCAGTGCAAAGTAACTTTGATCTTTGAAAAGAGGAGTCGCTCGTCGCTGAAGAACTGAAGGACTCTGGAGCCGTCACCGCGCTTTCGGTGATCGGGCTTGTATTCGGCCTAATTGGGATGCTCGGATCGTTTATCCCCTGCTTAGGGAGCCTCCCATTCTTTGTTGGCATTCCCGCCGCAATAGTGTCGGGAATCGCCCTGGCAATCGCTTACGCGCGGGCCGCTGATAGGAGCCGAATTCGTCGGGCCGCGCGCGGATTCGTAGAGAGCTCGGAAAACATACGCAAGCAGTCTTGCCACGCGGCGGATGTGGCCCTCGAGTTCGAGATGTCTTCGTTTATGGTGAATCGGTGATCGGAGTACGATGATGCGGCTATTCTGCGCAAGATCAAAAAGGAATTCGCCCAAGCCGGAGCCGATTTTTTGGGATCCGACTGAAATGCGAAGGGGGAAACAACGCAAGCGCCGCTCCCAGCGCCGTCTCCCGGTACTCGCACAGGTGATTCTGTGCCTTCCGCTAGGGCTAGGTTCCCCCCTTGCGTTTGCGCAGTCCGGCAGTTCGATATCGGCGGTGGTTTCAGCGGCGAGTGATGGTCCCTCTGTGGCGCCTGGGAGTATCGCAACCCTCTTTGGAACCAGTTTGGCCAGTTCGGCAGTTGTCGGGACGCCAGACAGTCAAGGGAACCTTCCTCTCAACCTCGGGGGGGTCTCGGTGTTGGTAGCCGGGATTCCGGCATCGTTATTTTATGTCTCGCCGACTCAAATTAACTTTCTGATTCCAAGCCAAACGCCGGTCGGGCAAGCCGCGATCACGGTAACGACTTCGTCTGGCAGCACGGTCGGTGGAGTGGCGACTGTCGTTCCTTTCGCACCGGCGATATTCGTACTCGGCAGCAGTCGGGGTGCTGTGGAAAACGCCGCCACGGGATCATTAGAACCATTTGACGTTACAGACCCCGCGATGCCAGATGGACAAACGCGATTGTCGCTTTTTGCTACAGGTCTTAACGCAGCTAATCCAACGGGCAACACAGTCGAAGTTTATGCTCAATCTTCGACTCTCGGCAGCATTAGTCTCAAGGTCGAATACGCAGGCCCCCAGGGCTATTACCTCGGCCTCGACCAGATCAACGTAGTGCTTCCCGCTGCTCTTAACGGCGCGGGTGACGTGCAAGTCTTCGTCCAGATGGGCCCGGCGCAGAGCAACAGCGTTCTAGTTCGAATACGTTTGAATGTTGGGCCGACAATTGGAAGCGTGTCAGCGAACTCTGGACCACCGCTTGCCCAAGTTGCGATTTCAGGGAGCGGCTTTGCGCCGGATAACCCGGGTTCACCCGCGGGGCCGCGAAATCTAATCACTTTTGAAGTGGATGGCCAACCAGCAACTTCAGTAGTGCCGGACAGTGCCACCGCGTCAAAATTGCTTTTTCACGTGCCATACGATTTGCAGCCACAGGGAAATTATCTGACCGGAGCGTACACGCTGTGCGTGACAACCGACGGACGGAAGAACTGCGGCGGAGACCCCTTCACAATACAGACCGTACAACTAGCGACTGGCACGCCGACAGGCCAGATCGCGAACCAATTCCTTACGGACCTCAGCGATTATGTGAACTCACTTTCCGGGAATGGTCTCGATCCAGGGACAGCAGCGGCGGTTAAATCCACCCTCATATCATCAATTAACCAACTTCAGGCCAGTATTAATGCTGTGCTCCAGGGAACGCCGTCATATTTACCAGCGATCACAACTAGTGGCGTGCAGCCGGTCCTCCTCACGACCCAGGGTATCGCGAATTTTGAAGCCCTCGTCGGCAATTCGGGCGTTAGCGCGATGGTGAGCACGATGGTCGCCAAAATGCGCTCACCTCGGGCTAACCAGCGAGCATTAGGTACACGATCAATAGGACCGTTCGTGAGTGATGAGCAGGGCTTATTGGATGCAGCCCAGGAGTACACGACACTCCTTGCAGAGCAAAGTGTGTTACAGACTGTTACTAACTCGACCCTTATCAAGGCGGAGGTTTGCGTACTTGACTCTTTGACAGATGGCGGCGGCAGTGCAGTGTTCGGTGCTGTATCTAACGTGTTGTCAGCAACGCTCTTCACGTATGAATTGAATAAGATCTTTTTACGGAGACTCGACATACTTCCAACAAGCGTCAGTCTCTCTCCCGGCGCCAAGACCACATTTCAAGTCCAGGGCGAGTTCATTCGCGGCGGAGTGGCTGGCGCCGTTTACCAAAGTACAGAGGACTATCTCACGGCGCTGGTTAAAGACGCACTCAGCGATGTCATCGGCACGGTGGATTGCGGTGACAGCATACTTGGCATAGTCTTCCAGCCTACCGATGACATGCTGGACAATCTCTCCAGCGCACTCGTCAGCTACCTTCTCAGCGGTCCTGACGGACAGGCGCTTCAGAGTTTACTCAGCGAAGCGCTCCAGGATAACACCCCAGCGATCATTCCCCTCTCACCCGCCTCAGTTTTGTCTCATAATCCTGCGCCGACCGCTTTCCAGGTCCAGTTTTCTACCCCAGGGGAGTCGACAGGAGCCGTTTATGCCAACAATCCGACAACTAGCACCCAACAGGTGCTTTTTGTGCCTAACGGCCTACTCTTAGAAGCTCAGGGTGGCAGCACGGAAGGAATATTGAATGTTCAAATAGCACAGAGCCTTCCACCTTCGGCGTCCATCCAGGCGAGTGTCGGCGGACAGCCTGGTTCCGGCAGCCCGCTGACGTTTAACGTCGCTCAGGGAAGGCAGCTTCTAATTGCCTTTCAGGCGACTAAGGTTTCGCCGGGTACTGGGTCGATCGTGAGCTATACGTGGCTCGACGGCCTAACCCAGATTGGTGTCGCCGCCGCTGTAAACGTGTCTTTGGCAGCCGGCCTCCATCACATCTCGTGTATCATCCAAAACTCATCAGGGCTCAGCTCGGCGACCGAGATCGACGTGTTCATCAACTCTCCAACCGGGCCTACGGTGCATTTTTCCATGCAAGACAGTGCCGGCGCGACTATGGATGACGGTGGCTCGCTGACTGAATCCGTAGTGCGGGGCGCACAAGCTCAGGTGGTTTTTCAAGCTAACGTCACCTCGACCGAGGCGATCGCGAGTTATACTTGGTCCATAGACGGAACCGCAGTAGGGAATACTGCGAACGCCAGTGCGAGCTTAGCCGCTGGAAGCCATAACGTTGGATTGGTAGTAACTGACAGCCTTGGGGCGAAGGGGAGTGCTACGGCCTCGATCAATGTAGTGGGCGTTGGCATCCTCAAGGCGGCATTTAACTTTTCGGGGAACGGGCAGGTCGGGCAAGAGAATAGTATCGCGAATTATCAGATTGCCCCCGGTGGTACAGTTCCGTTGTCGATGTGGGCGAACCGGAGCCAAGGCGCAGCGAGTTACTCTTGGAATCTCGACAGCGCGGTGTTTAGCCAGGCCGAAACCGCGGCGGCTTCGGTAGGGCCAGGCTCACACACGATTTCGCTGACCGTGGGAAACGGGGTCGGCGTGACAGACACAGCAACGGCGACGGTCATTGTGGCCCAAACGGGAGGCGCCACAGCTCCGATGGCGCGGTTGTCGTTGAGCGCTCAGAACCAAACAGCGGGGAACAATGGAACCATATCGCTCGCCGTGCCCACAAACGGGAGCGTGACGGTTGCCTTCGACGGCTCTGCGAGTTCGGCCGGCAGCGGAACGCTGGCTGCCTTCCAATGGCTAAGCAACGGAGTCGTTATTAGCACTCAGCCGGCTTTCAGCTTGACGATCACGACGGCAAGCAACACTATCACCCTCAAGGTCACGAACAGCAATGGCCTGTCCGGGACTGCGTCCGCGCAGATTAATCTTGCAATTGGACAGAGCGGCAGTCCCACGGCGATTACTGGGTTGGCATCGGAGATTACTAGCACCAGCGCGACGCTGGGCGGCACGGCGAACCCTAACGGTCTGGACACCCATTATTGGTTCTTGTATGGCACCAACAGCTCGCTCAGCGGCGCCGCCCAGACTGGCACCTATGACATGGGGGCAGGCACAAGTGCGCTCACGATCACCGCCAATGCCCCTGGGTTGTCCGCCAACACGACCTACTATTACCGCCTGCAGGCGCAAAACAGCGCAGGGACGAGCAGCGGGAACATCCTGACCTTCTCCGCTAGCGCAGTCATCCCGCCAACCCCCACGGGTCTATCGCCGGGAGGTTCCTCGCCGCCGGGCACAACGGTGAACACGCTGACGCCCACGCTGAGCTGGAGTGCATCCTCCGGTGCGACGCAGTACTCGGTGGCGGTGCTGAATGTGTCCACCGGGGCAACGGTAGTGGCGCAGACAGTTTCGACCACCTCCCTCACCAGTTCAGCGTTACAGAACTCGGTGACGTACACATGGAACGTATCAGCTACCAACTCGGCGGGCACGAGCGCTCCATCCACCGGCGTCTACTTCACAGTCAGCGTGGCGGTGCCGCAGGAGCCAACGGTAAGCACGGGGGCGGCCTCGGCGGTCACGAGCGACACTGCGAGCCTGGGCGGCACGGTGAATCCCAACGGGCTATCTACTCAGGTCTGGTTCCAGTACAGCACCAACAATTCGCTCAGCGCGGCGAACCAGACGCCTAGCCAGAGCGTCGGATCGGGCAGCAGTGCCCTACCCATCAGCGCCAACATCGCCTCATTGTCCGCGAACACGACCTACTACTACCGCCTGCAGGCCCAAAACAGTGCCGGCACGAACAGCGGGTCCATCCTTAACTTTGCCACCAGCGCAGCCGTCCCGCCAACACCGACGGGTCTGTCTCCGGGAGGCTCCTCGCCGCCGGGCTCGACGGTGAACACCCTAACACCCACCTTGAGTTGGAGCGCATCGTCGGGCGCGACGCAGTACTCAGTAGCGGTGCTGAACGTGTCCACTGGCGCGACGGTGGTGGCGCAGACCATTTCGACCACTTCCCTCACCTCCCTGTCGCTGCAAAACGGGGTGACCTATGTCTGGAGTGTGTTGGCCTCCAACTCGGCTGGCACGAGTGCTGCCTCCACCGGTGAGTACTTCACGGTTAGCGTGGCGGTGCCCCTGGCACCGACAGTGAGTACTGGGTCGGCATCGGCGCTCACGAGCAACAGTGCTACCTTGGGCGGCACGGTGAATCCCAACGGACTGTCCACGCAGTTCTGGTTTCAGTACAGCACCAATAATTCGCTCAGCGGGGCGAACCAGACGCCTAGCCAGAGCGTCGGATCGGGCAGCAGTGCCCTACCCATCAGCGCCAACATCGCCTCATTGTCCGCGAACACGACCTACTACTACCGCCTGCAGGCCCAAAACAGTGCCGGTACGAACAGCGGGTCCATCCTTAACTTTGCCACCAGCGCAGCTGTGCCGCCGACGCCGACGGGACTGTCGCCGGGAGGTTCCTCGCCGCCGGGCCCGACGGTAAACACCCTAACGCCGATCCTAAGTTGGAGCGCATCCTCGGGTGCGACGCAGTACTCTATAGCGTTGCTGAATGTGTCCACGGGCGCTACAGTCGTGGCGCAGACGGTTTCGACCACCTCCCTCACTACTTCGGCGCTGCAAAACGGCGTGACCTACGTCTGGAGTGTGTCGGCCTCCGATTCGGCCGGCACCAGCACTCCCTCCACCGGCGTGTACTTCACGGTCAGCGTAGCGACGGCGCCGCCGACGCCGACGGGCCTATCACCGGGAGGCTCCTCGCCGCCGGGCTCGACGGTGAACACCCTAACACCCACCTTGAGTTGGAGCGCATCGTCGGGCGCGACGCAGTACTCGGTGGCGGTTCTGAACGTTTCCACTGGTGGAACGGTCGTAGCGCAGACCGCTTCGACGACCTCCCTCACGACTTCGGCCCTGCAAAACGGGGTGACCTACGTGTGGAGCGTGTCGGCCTCCAACTCGGCTGGCACGAGTGCTGCCTCCACCGGTGAGTACTTCACGGTTAGCGTAATAGTGCCCCAGGCGCCGACGGTGAGCACCGGTTCGGCCTCGGCGGTCACGAGTAACAGCGCGACCTTGGGCGGCACAGTGAATCCCAACGGACAGTCCACGCAGTTCTGGCTTCAATACGGCACCAACAGTTCGCTCAGCGGGGCGAACCAGACGCCTAGCCAGAACGTCGGATCGGGCAGCAGTGCCCTACCCATCAGCGCCAACATCGCGTCACTGTCCGCGAACACGACCTACTACTACCGCTTGCAGGCACAAAACAGTGCCGGCACCAGCAGCGGGTCTATCCTGAACTTTGCCACCATCGCAGCCGTGCCGCCGACGCCGGCGGGCCTCTCGCCGGGCGGCTCCTCACCGCCGGGCACGACTGTAAACACCGTGACTCCCACTCTGAGCTGGAGCGCATCGACCGGCGCGACGCAGTACTCGGTGGCGGTGCTGAACGCGTCCACCGGGTCGACGGTGGTGGCGCAGACGGTTTCGACCACCTCCCTCACTACTTCGGCGCTGCAAAATGGGGTGACCTACGTCTGGAGCGTCTCGGCCTCCAATTCGGCCGGCATCAGCACTCCTTCAACCGGCGTGTATTTCACGGTTAGCGTGGCGGTGCCCCAGGCGCCGACGGTGACTACGGGGTCGGCCTCGGCGGTTACGAGCACCAGCGCGACGCTGGGCGGCACGGCGAACCCCAACGGTCTGGACACCCATTATTGGTTCTTGTACGCCAGCAACAGCTCGCTCAGCGGCGCCGCGCAGAGTGGCACCTATGACATTGGGGCAGGCACAAGTGCGCTCACGATCACCGCTAATGCCCCTGGGCTGTCCGCCAACACCGCCTACTATTACCGCCTGCAGGCGCAAAACAGCGCGGGCACGAGCAGCGGGAATATCCTGACCTTCTCCACTAGCGCAGTCATCCCGCCAACCCCCACGGGTCTATCGCCGGGAGGCTCCTCGGCGTCGGGCACGACGGTGAACACCCTGACGCCCACGCTGAGCTGGAGTGGGTCGACAGGCGCGACGCAGTACTCGGTGGCGGTGCTGAACGTGTCCACCGGCGCAACGGTGGTGGCGCAGACGGTCTCGACTACTTCCCTCACCACCCCATCGCTGACAAACGGGGTGACCTACGTCTGGAGCGTGTCGGCCTCCAATTCGGCGGGCACCAGCACTCCTTCGACAGGTGTGTACTTCACGGTGAGTGTGGCACCGGCAATCAGCGGTCTATCGCCGAGTTCGTACCCGGTCTCTGGTAGCAATCAGACGATGCTCATCAATGGCAGCAACTTCCAGAGCGGTGCCACGGTCACCTTCCACGATCCGCAGGGCAACCCCTATGTGCGTACGCCCACCTTCGTTTCCAGCAGCCAATTGAGTCACTCGTTCAACGATGGCAGCGACGCTGGCACCTGGACGGTCTACGTGACTAACCCTGGTGGAAAGACCTCCAACACATGGAGTTTTAGCGTGCATTGACAGGCCAGACTCAAACGGGTCTCCGATGGCGCCGCCGCACACGATGTGACGATACAAACCACGGGTTGATACTCACACGGGGGCAACGACCGAAGCCAGATGCGGTTTGACAGTTTGACATTCGGCCGAGCCCACCCGCTCATGGTTCTTATCGTCCTCGGTCGCGACCGTTGTCGATCGACGCGCGCCCCTTATGAAACCGCAAAGACAACCGTTCTCCGATCCGTACATCGGGGCCAAAAGAACTTAACTCCAAGATGAAAAAGCTGTTCGCCGCAGTCGCAACTGCTACATGCGCCTCGTCCTTTCACGCATGTACGCCGCAGCCATTTCTTGCTACTTCGTCACGGCTTCCATGCCTGCGGGATGCGCAAATCCAGTACCTCGCCGCCATGAGCATGCGGTCTATTGAGGCCGCTGGCTTTGGCCGGTAGAGGGCTCCGGTTTGGCCTTCGGTCTGTCGGCGCGAACCATTGTAAAGTTGATGACATGGCCTGCGTCTTCAAATCCAATTTGCCACCGAACACTTCGGGTTTCGACGTGGCCCAGATGGCGGCGATTTCTCTGGTGTTGCCGCCGTTGTCGGTGGCAAGTAATCTGTAGGTTGGGAGTGGTCCGGGCACCACAATTCTCCATTGCTGGTTGAGATGCGGGAGAATGTAAAGTATCGGTAGTGGTCTGACAAGGGAGGGTTTTGTGGACTGGAAAGAATGTGATTTGGTTGAGATTGTCGCTGGAAAACAGGGTGGCGTTCCGCTCGTAAAGGGCACGCGCATACCGGCGGAGCAGATCGTGGAGGAATCGGAATTAGGCAGCCCCATTGAGGAAATTGCCGATAACTATCCCTCAATCACGCGCGAGCAAATCAGCCGCCTGATCGCTTACGCCGATAGCCACAAATCGCAGCCCGTACGGTGATGGTCAGGGTTCTACTCGATGAGAACATCCCGAAGGCTCTCCGCAAGGCGCTCGGCGGTTTTGATGTTTCGACCGTTCAATATATGGGATGGGCCGGGCTAAAGAACGGCGAATTATTGAGCGCCGCAGAAGCCGCAGGGTTCGATGTTTTCGTGACCGGCGATAAAACTGTGCAGTTTGAGCAAAACATGAGCAGGTGGAAAATAGCCGTTGTCTCCCTCTCCGCACCGCACTGGCCGATCGTCAAAAATCATATTGAGCGGATAGGCCTCGCCATCGAAGGAGCAACACCAAGTTCGCTCACGCGGGTCGATTTGGGAGGCTTCACTAGGCCAAAACGTGCTCCGGGTCCGACGTTGGGGTAGCGGCAATTGCCGCTATGATGCCGATGTGGGATTTATCCTGCGGATTAGTCGGGAACTTCCTGGAGGTTCGCCAAAACTCTGTGGGACCTACCCTAAAGTCAAATTTCACATGATCGAGGCGGGAGAGTCGCTTTCCGATATCGTTTCCCCGTTGCTTTCGATTGATCCCGGACGCAGCGGTGTGCCGCCGGCGAACCAGACCGAGGAACACACCGGTAGTGATGGACCTAGCGACGCCCTGTGAATTTCACCGCAGGTTCACGCGGCTGTTTTCCAGATGTATCGATACCGCCGCCGCCGGCGTCCGCTCCACCTGCTCCTCAAACACGCTCCTGATATTCCAACCCCTCCGAGAAGTGTACGATCAGGTTCACGCATCTTTTGTGGCTGAACTCCGGCGGACGAGGCGGAACAGCTCTGGGCGACCGGCGATGATCCCAGCCGACAAACATGTCTCGGGGCGTAGCGCGACCAATCACCAATGATTATTTAGCTGCAACCTCCACTTTCAAGATTTTCAATAACTTGGGGAATCTGCTTTTCGCTCAGAGGCAACCCGTCGGCTCAACGCGAGGGGTTTTATCACGGTTCTGCCAAGGTACGCTCTCTGATCTGACACCCAGCGGTCCGCGTCGACATCAATCATTTATTATAAGAGAGTCCTTCCGCAGGAAAAGAGCCGGCCGCTGAGGTGAGGTGGTCGGATTTAGAACCAGATCACGCGAACCTTGGCCCCCCGTGAGATCTCCGACACCACGCGTTCTTAATTTAGATGGCCAACTCGTTTACCATCAGCCCCACCGACAGACCGAAACGAGCAACCGCCCACCCAAGCACTATTATAATAACTTCATCGATCAGTCTATTTTTTTTCAATATACCCGCCTTTGATCACGGTCCAGTTGACAGGGCGCATCAGCAATTGGGGCCGCACACTCCATTATTTGTCGGCACTAACAGCCCAAGGCCGAAATGGGAGCCCCACCCTAGACAGATTGGTCCGTCAACTGAGCGGTCGAGCGTCAGGGCGACGTGGAACAGGCCAGTCGGCGGCGCTTCCTGTTTGCCTTGGCGTGATCTTGCGAAGCGGCGGAACCATTGCGCCCGGCTTCCAGCATCGTTTTCGTCCGTCGGCCGGGCGACTGTGGGAGCTACGGCGAAATCAGGAAGGCCGCGTCGTTGAAGCTCCGCACGCACTTGTCCCTGAATCGAGTCTTTTCCGCGCGACTTGAGAAAACGGGGAGGGACAAATGGTGTCCGGCTCACCCAGGTTGTGCCCGATCCAAGTTCTGGTATTGCATCGCCACCGACTTCCCGAAATGCCTCTCGCTTCCCGATCCCGATGAGCGTGACCGCAATGTCATCCATCCCCTTTGCCCAGGTCGTTCGCAGACGGCGAAGCCCGTGCTCGGCGAGTAGACCAAAGCCCATGGGTGCATAGACAAGAACGTGGTCGATGCGCTGCGGGCTCCCGGAATCGAGCGACAGCGGAATGAAGTGCGCATGCCGATGCTTGCACCGCAGCGGTTCTCCTTGCCTGTCTTTCCCAGTGAGTTCCGGGCATCCGCCGAGCTTTTGCTCATCGCCGACCCTGCTAAGCAAGGCCCGTCGGAAAAGGGCCATGGTTGGGAGAGTTCGCTCCATGAGCGGCAGGACATCGCGTTTCTTATCGGTCGAGAGCGCAAACAAAGCCGTGTCGTGGCGATCAACTGCGGCGTTGTCGGGCCACCCCGGAACCGAAACGTGAGAGAACGCGCTGGCAGGACGCCAATAGACGAGTTCGCGCGTGCCGGGCGGGAAGTTCCAGCCCTCCTCCTGAAGCCTGTTCGTGTCGATCTGGAGCGCAGCCAGAAGATCGTCGGGCGCACGTGGCGAGCCACGACGCCAGTCGTCGTACTGTTGGCTTGCCATGGGTGCGAGCAGCCGCACCGGCTCGTCGTCAGGCTCTGTCCGCCGCGTCGAGACGGCAAATCCCGGAAGGTCTTCATCCCCGGCCACGAGTCGAGCCCTGACCCGAGACTCAGCTCGGCCAAGATAGGTCAGGCGATCCAGGAGCCGCGGAAGAATGCCGTGCTGCGACGGATCGACGTCCGGCCACTCGACACCGAGCGCACCGTCGGTTTTGATGAACGCGTCGATCACCAGGCTGGTTTTCTGGACACCCTTCTTCCATCCCCTGACGGGCATGAAGTGGCGGGTGTGGCCGTTGGTCGCGCTAGGCAGTCGATAGATTGGCTCGCTTGCCGCAAGCGCCTCGACGAGACGTCGCATCTCGTCGGGAATCTCCTGCCAGCCGAGCTTGGTGTAGCCCGTGGCGAGCAGAGCCCGGATGATGCGCCAGGGACTCGGAGGCCATTCAACGAGTCCTTCGTTTACGTGATGCCCCCAAGGCGTAGCGTGATAATTTCCGGCTGAGAATTCGAAGAGCAAACGGATCATAGCGACACCGCTCAGATTGTGAACGTGACGGTGGTCAGTCGCATCTTGTCGGTCTTGGTCTCATCGGACTCTGCCGGCTGAGGCCCGGTCAGCTTCCTAACAAGCGCTGGCAGATCACCCGACCATTCTCCGTTATCGCGCTTATTACCGACGAGGTCATCGCGGTTAGGCAGCTTGAACGCACAGATGTTCTTGCCGATGATTTCGCCAGCATCCCGCACCTCGAAACTACACGCTGTCCGGAGCCGCATGGGGCTATCCACGAATGAACGCAGTTTGAAGAGCGCCAACAGGATCAATAGCCTAGTGGCATCCTCGCCGAGGCCGTAACCACGGATCTGGGCGAGGTCCACGCTTGCGTACAGCGTGATTTTGTCGGCAGTGTACTCGTCACGGGGAAAGGGAAGATTGCCGAATCCCTCCTTTGCAGTGCGCCCTCCGGCTTCGTCCTTGGCGGCATGAACACGATCGTTCTTGACTCCACCTGAAGCAGCGGTCTTGACGCCATCGGCTTCGATGAATGCAGAGATAGAGCGGGCGATGCGGAGTCGCCCATCCATGCTCTCAAGGAAGACGCCGTGTAGAAGCGATCCAACGTCGTACTTAAGGACAGTCTTTACAAAGCGCGGTCGATCAATGGGGCGGTTCTTTACGCCGATCTCATTCTGGATCTCCGCGTGACAGTTCGGGGTAGCTTTTTCAATGTAAGGGCTATTGAGGCGATGAGCCTCAAGCACGGAGCTTGTCAGGAATGATCCACTGGTGTCCTTGACCGCGATGTAGCTGAGCCCGCGCAACGGCTCGATGAGATCGTTGGCGCTGTCGTCCCAGCACACAGCTTCCAGCCGATTCGCCATGCTCTGGGCAGACTCAACGAGCAGCGACCTCCCCTCGGGAGTATCCCACTCGGCGGCACCGAGATCCGGAAAGCCCGTGGGCTGGAATCTATGGCCCTGCCGAACCTTGAGCGGGACTTCAAATAGTAAATCGTAGTGTTTGTCGAGAGGCGAAAGATCGATAGGCATCATAAAGGATACTCCTCAAGCGAGAGACGACAGTTGCTCCTTGGTATCGTACGGCTTGCAGACAAGCTGGGCCGCGCGAGCAGCATCAGTTCGAGAAATTGGGAATGCGAGGCTGGCAGCGAGCCGGCGCGCCAGCGCTGGCGTAACCACGCCACGTCGGAATACAGGTCGAAGCCCGCTCGCGTCGAGGCGGCGCACAGCAACCCTCAACGCCCCGTCCAAATCGCCGGCCGCGAGGCGACGTAATGGCTCTGGATCGAGACGGACAGTGACCGCGATCTCCTGTTTCCCGTCCGCATGCTGCACCGGGACATCGAACGGCAGATGAGCAAGACGGAACAACGCCTGAAGCGGGTCAGGTTCCCCTGCCCGCCACGGGGGCAGGCCCGAACCTCGGTCGGCGATCTCGCTCCAGTTCAGAGCAAGCAGTGGACGGACAAGCGCCAGCACATCTTTGTCTGAGCATTCTCCCCGCACCCAGGAACCGATCTCCTCGAGGGTCACTTCGCAAGAGGCTACCGGCCAGAGCGGAAGTTGCGGCGTCTTTTCGCGCGCCGCACCGGACGTGCGGGCCCAAATCGAACGACGTCGAACGAGAGCAATCGCATCGGTAACCAGATCCCGACCCATGCAGACGTCTTCGGGATCAGGCTCGGCCCGCCCATGATCGTCAAGCCTGAAACGAGGTCGGTCACCGTCAGGATCGACGAGCGGGACGAAGTGTTGCCGAACAGAGCCCTTGAGGGTCCCGTCGTTCTTCTCTGGTGGCCGGTGCTGAGACGCGAGCGCCAGAGCCAACCGGAGCGCAGTTCGCCCGCCATCGCTGCCATCGTCCACGGCCGCTATCCAGCCGCAACTAAGTTTAGGCAGGGGCCGTCGTGACGGACTCTTACCCGAGCGCAAAAGAGCGAATTCCGCGCTCCCGATGGTTATGAGCAGTTGACGCCATTCCATTGGCGTCGCATCGTGACGGCAGACGGCGAAGAGAGCCTCCTGAGTTCGCCGTGCGATCCCGCCAAGGCTGACCGGCACGTTATTATCCTTGGTTCGCCTGGCATACCAGGTGAGGCGGTCGATCCAGGGCGCAACCTCTTCTAGGAGCATTTGATGGGACCGCGAAGTTACCCGGAAGCGACCGGCCGAAACCGCGAGGTTCGATTGGCCGTTGCGCTTGAGGTACGCGAACCGCTGCAACGAGTCGATTCCACGCGCAAGGCCGAGTCGTGCAGTCGCGCGCACCAGATCCCCGGCTTTTGTCGTGTTGCGACGCCCCACTTGCGCGCGGCCTTCGCGGATCAACTCGACCAACTCACCGTACTGTAGCGGATGAGACCAAAGGGGCAACCACTGCTCGCCCCGGAGGGAGTCTTCCAATTCTGATGCACTCCCATAACCGGCCGACGCAGCCTCCACCCAAAAGGGTGACGAGACCCGTGCTCGGCCGATCTCTCCCCGGCGGGTCATCCCCGCGACTAGGGCAACTGCGCCTTCCAGCATGAACACGAACTCCCAGGGATTCACGGCCGAGCTGCCGAAAAAGCCCGCCCCCATGTTCGTGCCCCCGGCTCGTCCAGGAAACATTTGCCCGACAGCCACATCCTTGCCATCAATTCTGCCGAGGAGGAGATTTGTAGGTGTCCCGAGAACCACGGCGCGCAACTGAGCGCCGGCCGTTTCGTGCGCGCGGCCGGTGTTGACGTCGAAAACAGCGTTGAGGTGGCGGCGGAAGTTCTTCGTGAACTCCATGCGCCCGTCATTCCCGCCCGAGCCGAATAGCGACGTGAATTTCAAATCTAGATTGTCTTCGAAACCGACAGCCGCATCCACCCACTGCTGTCCCTCATCCCCCCAGCGCGCCCTGAGGTCTGCTATCAATCGAGCTTTTTCCGACTTCAGGAGATCCGTGAAGTCCTTCTTTGCCTTTTCGATCGGGGCTTTCAGGCTCTTTTCTCTGTCCTTCTGCGTTTTCCGAAGGTTCGCTTTTTGATTGTTGAGATGTTGCTTCGCCTGCTTGAAGCGAACTTGACCTTCCGCAAGCGCTTCCTGCGCGGGAGAGCCCTTCTTAGTTCCTTTGGCGTTGGCCTTAAGGGCATCGATCTCGGCCTTCAGCCTCTCGACGTCTTGTTCCGCTTGAGTCAAACTCGCATTGGCCAAGTTAGCCTTCATCTCGGTATGGGCTCGCTGCGAAGTTCTCTCCGCGTCTCGCAACTCGGCAGGGATACTCGCAAGTGCAACCTCGATGGCACACCGAAAGCTCGCAAACCGTGGCGCTCCAGAAGCGCCGATCCGGTCGAGTAGAGAATCGCCAACCGCCTCTTCGGCGTCGCCTTCTCTGCCTTCGCCGTCCTCCGCATCCGCTAATTCAGCATCACCGCTCCCTTCTCCTTCGCCGGCACCGGGTGGATTGGACGCGTCAGCACTATCGAGATCTTCATCTCCCACCGCCTTCGGTGGCTTAAGGGAGTAGAACCCGCTTTCCATGTTCCACGGCGCGAGGATCGGAGTAGGCCTGTAATCCTGAAGGAAGAACTGCTCTATGGCGTCCCAGTCGAGTTCGGTGACCAACACGAAATGTTCGTCGCGCCAGAAACCACGAACGCACGCGTCCTTCTGTTCTGCCAGGAGGCGAAAGATCCCAAGCGCGGCGAGGTACGTCGCGAGCGCGTCAGGGTTAAGTCCCGTCAGTTCATGGACCTGTATCCTGGTCATGAAGCACCTCGGCGGCTCCGCTTCGTGGATGCCCGTGGCACGGCATGCCTTTTCCGCTGCTCTGTGACGCCGGCCGCCTCCGGCTGCGATACCGAGGCATCGACGGTTTGTTTGATCCAGTTTCGGAGGTCGGCATCCCGGTCTGGCGCATCCGGTGTCGCTTGCACTTCCACCAAATCCTGAGAAAGGCGCGAGTCCAGCGGTCGGGCGATCTGCGAAGCGCGCACGTCCGCAACCCGCATTAGAGCCTCCAACCATGCAAGTTGGAAACTACCGTAGTTTTGGCGCAAGGCCAACACACGTTCCACCCAACTCGGACCGTAGCGTTTCGACAGACCGAGCCTGGCCGGATCTAATCGGAGCCTCACATGGGGAAACTCGAATTCGTTCTGTACTGTATCGGCGAGGAGCAGCGCAGGGATCTCGTCTCCGTCCCGCACCCCGCGAAGAGGCAAGCTGCCGTCGTTGCCCACGTTCTCCTGGTCGCGCGGGCTCATCGGCAAGGTCGCACGGACTTTCCCATGGTGGGACATCACGAGATACAGAACGAGATTGAGCGCAGTTTCATCGAGCCCGATGAGGTCGGCGAGAACCCCCTGAGGTGGAAGGACGCGATCCTCGGATTCCGGAAGTTCCCGGCCGACGGTGGCGTCGAGAACTTCCTCGCGGCCCCCCTGAAGGGCAGGGTGGGTGGGATGCGCGCGCCAGACAAGTTCCAAGATCGCCAGAGCGCTGGCGAGTTCGTGGCGAAATCCAGGGCGCTTTCCCGCGGGGCTATGATCGTAAAGGTTACGAACGCCATGCCAGCGTCCCTTGGGGGCCTTGGCCAATGGCGTGCCTGACGGGATGCCGTTTCGATCCCTGATCGCGCCGGCAAAGGCTGCGTGTGCCTTACCGATATCGTGCGCGATCCCCGCCAAGTCCATCAGCTTTTGAATGGCGATGTCCTTGGGGGTGAGAGCGGCGGCGATTTTCTGACTCTCGATTGCGACTTCGGCTCCGTGCGTCGCAATCGTCTTGTACTGGCGATCACTGGTGCCCAGTCCTTCACTGAGTTCTTCCTGCTCGTCTGCCTCATCGGCCGCGTCAGACGCACTCATCGCGCGCGCGTGCCCGACCTCAACCGGAACAGAGTTCGGCTTTCCCGTGAAGCCGATCCGAACGTCGTAGCCACCCGCGCTGGCCTCGACGAGGATGCTCTGTCCAGGAAAGATGTGGCGGTCCTCAAGTCGCTCCCAGTTGCCGTCGAGATAGCTCCATACCCATGCACGTGGGCGAGCCTTTTGAGAACCAACAACGGACTGTTCTTGCTCAGGCTCTCCTTCCTCGGCGCTCCGTTCCCCGGCGGCCATGAGCCAACTCCGGGCTTCGCCGACCGGAAGGCGACAGAGAGCGTCGTGAGCGGGGCGAAGCCGCAGATGTGGCGATTGGCGTTTAGGAACAGGCCACCACCAGACGGTAACATCGCGGTCGTCGCCCTCGCGCACGAAGCGAGAGATGTCAATATCCGCGCCCGTGAGATCAGGTCCGGTGTCGAAAAGATCGAGCAACTCCCGCCGCGTCAGTATATGTAGCGGCGTATAGGGATAAAGACGCGGCAGAAGGCTATCTTCCTTCTTCTCTTCCTCGGCTTTCTCGAATGCATCCAGCGCAGACGGGTCGGCTGCGCCATTCAGCAACATGATTGCTTTGGCCGCGGCTTCGATCTCCGCGAGTTCGTACGGGAGCGCAGTCTTACGATCTGCCTCGGCACGTTTACCGGAACGCTCCTCGTTGTCCTCGGCATCAAGTTTATTCGCGCTCTCATCGGTGTGTCGCCGATCAATGATGATGATCTGGCCGCTTCCTCCGTACCGCGCGCAACGCCCGAACCGCTGGACGAGTGACGCCCACGGCGCGAGTTCGGTCACAAGCGCGTCGGCGGAGATGTCCACTCCGGCCTCGACAACCTGCGTCGCCACGATAATCCTGTTACTGCCTGGCTTGCAGTGCTCGCGCGCGAGAAACTCGGTCGTCCACTGCCTCCGCTCGGCCCCGCGGAACCGTGAGTGGACGAGCCGGAGGTCCACTCCTCCGAGGAGGGGATCGTTCTTCTTAAATCTTGCTGCGAGCACCGCATGCAGTTCACGGGCGCTTTTCACCGTGTTCGTGACCGCGAGAGTGATCCCGCCCTGCGTAGCTTTGTGGGTCTTGGCGACGATATCGGCCCAGGTTTGCGCCTTGGCATCGTTGAACGCCGGCACGTGCTCGACGCGGATTGCCTTTTCTACTGTCCAAAGAAGCCCCGTCTGCTCGGGTTGCTCAAGTTGGATGATCGGAAGCGAATCTACACCGGCCAAGGCAGGTGCGCGGCACAGCCAGTTGCGCTGCAACGTTGCGCTCATCCACCATGTCCGGCGCGGGCGAGGCAGCTTGTCATCATGTTCGTCAGTGTTCGCGAAAGCCTGAAGCTGCGCGCTGGTCGCGAGACCGACGTCCATGAGCTGGATTTCGTCCATCACCCAAAGGCAGTCAACGTTCAGGAGTCCGTGTTCCATCGGCCATCGCGCGCGGCCCGCGCCGTAGCCCCGGTTGAGCGCCCGAGAAAGAAGCATATCTTGGGTGCCAATCAGGACCGCGTTACGTTCCGGCTCAAGGTGCCAATCGGAGGGGGACAAGCCGCCGAGGAGAACATGGACGCTCACTTCGCGCGTGATATCTGCGCGTTGGAGCCATTCATTCACGGCGCGTTCCGTCTGCTCCACGAGCGTGCGCATAGGCAGGCAGAGGACGAGCCGCCGTGGCCACTCCTCCCTCTCTGCATTCACACGGTTCCAGATCCAGGCGATCGTCACGCCCGCAGTCTTGCCGAAGCCGGTAGGGATGCGAATGAGCCGATTGCTGCAGACGGTATCGAGCGCCAATCGCGCCTGCCAATCGTGGCGGTGATGGCCCGTTAGCTGCTGGAAGAAGTCATCGAAGCTCATCAACAGGTACCCGACTCATCCGCTTTGAGCTCCTTAGCGTCAGCGGAGTTCTCGGGTAAGTATATCAACAGTGATCCGCAACGATCTGCCTGTTTGCCTTGCTTCCATCTAGGTGAGGCAATCCTGCTTCTCCGTTACGACATCTGAAGCGGAGGAAATCGCGTTCACGCGAGTGTGAACGCGGTACACAGGATTGCGTGTGGTACGGTTGAGTGCGAAGCTTCTAAGGAAGGGGGCTGCTTGCGGCAATCCTACTTGGTTTGTTACGACATCTGCGACGATAAGCGGCTGCGCAAGGTCTTTCAGACGATGCGTGGGTATGGCGACCACTTGCAGTATTCCGTCTTTGAGTGCCAGTTGACGGCGACGGATCTGGCGCGGTGCAGGGCGGAGCTCGCGAAGATTATCCACCATACCGAAGATCAGGTTTTGTTTGTGAACCTCGGTCCGGCGGATGGTCGCGGAGATCGCGTGATTGCGGCTTTGGGGAAGCCGTATACGGCGATGGATGCGCCGTGCATCATTGTGTGAGTGCGGATCCGGTCGAGGTGGGGAAAAAACGGCGGCAGGACCGTCGGCGTAACATTCGCGTCCAGCCCATCGAAGCGAATGGCGAATAAGGAGTTCCAATGAGTGCGCTGCCGGTACTGATCGAAACGAAGCGGGAGTTGCCGGATTATTTGCCGGCGCGGATGGTCAACGAGTTCGCCTACTGTCCGCGCCTCTTCTTCTACGAATGGGTCGAGGGGCTCTTCGCCGAAAGCGTCGACACCGTCGAGGGCGCCATCCAGCATGCCCGCGTCGATGCCAAGGCGACCGCGCTGCCCGACGCCGCCGACCTGCCCCAATCCATCCACTCGCGCAGCGTGACGCTATCCAGCGAGCGCCTCCGCGTGATCGCCAAGATGGATCTCGTCGAAGTCGAAGACGGCGTAGTGACGCCCGTGGATTACAAGCACGGGCGTCCGCGCGACGGCGCCGACGGGCTGGAGCTGTGGCCCAGCGACCGGGCGCAGTTGGCTGTCCAGGGGATCGTGCTGCGCGAGAACGGCTACCGCTGCGAGGAAGGCGTCGCCTACTATCGCAAGACCGGCCAGCGCGTGCGCGTCACCTTCGACGAGGCGCTCGTCGCCGAGACGGAGGCCCTGATTCTGGCGGCGTGGGGCGCGGCTGAACAAGGCGACCTCCCGGCGCCGTTGGTGGATTCGCCCAAGTGTCCGGGCTGCTCGTTGGTCGGGATTTGCTTGCCTGACGAGACTTGGCGGGCAGGCGCGGTGGAGATTGAAGATCCACAGCAGTTGGCGCTGTTCGACATGCCGCGCCGCAAGCCGGCCAAGCGCGAGGTGCGGCCGATGATGACGGCGCGGAGCGAGCTGCGTCCACTGTATTTGAACACGCAGGGAGTGAAGCTGGGGAAGAGCGGGTCGGTGTTGCAGGTCAAGGATAAGGAGAAGCTGCTGCAAGAGGTGCGAATCGGCGAGATCTGCCAGGTCAACCTGATGGGCAACGTGCAGGTCTCGACGCAGGCCGTGCAGGCGCTATGCGAGGCCGAGATCCCCATCTGCTACTTCTCCATGGGCGGATGGTTCTATGGGATCACGCTGGGGTTGAACACCAGGAACGTGTTCCTGCGGCGGAACCAGTTCCGTCTGGCGGAGCAGGAGTATTTCGCGCGCACCATCGCGCGGCGGCTGGTAGCGGGGAAGATTCGCAACCAGAGAACGCTGTTGCAGCGGAACCACGTGGAGCCGAACCGGCAGGCGCTCGCGGGCATGAAGGAGATGGCGGAGCGCGCGGAAGGGGCTGGCTCGCTGGAGGAGTTGCTGGGCATCGAGGGGAACGCGGCGCGCATCTACTTCGGGGAATTCGCCGGGATGATGAAGCCGGACGAGGAAGCGGGCACGGGGCCGTTGCCGTTTGAAATGGATGGGCGCAACCGGCGGCCGCCGAGGGACCCGGTGAACGCCATGCTGTCGCTAGGGTACAGCCTGCTGACGAAGGACCTGACGGTGGCGTGCTACGCGGTGGGCTTCGACCCGTATGTGGGTTTTTACCATCAGCCGCGCTTCGGCCGTCCGGCGCTGGCGCCCGTTGTAGATTTCCGCCATCACATTTCCGGGATCAGTCAGTCCCGGCCCCATTGAAGCGGCCAGGAGTGCGAGCAAGCCGAAGATCTGCACATATTTCCGGGATCAGTCAGTCCCGGCCCCATTGAAGCCAAGAGCAGCGTCGCGCTGCCACCGTCCGAAAGCCGCGCCGTTAGGCGCGAATCCGTGTTCCTCGTCTTGTANNTACAAGACGAGGAACACGGATTGTTTTATAACCACTGTGTCGTCGGGCCATGTGACCAGGAACCCAGCGGCGCCCGAGGAAAGGGAAAAGCGCCCGAGAGCGTAAATCGTATCTACCGCCCGCTCGCTCGCCGCGTACCCCGCATGTCTATCAATATCAAATCCCGCACCAAGTCCCGCTCTCCCGCATCCGCCGCGCGATTCGCAGTCGCTTCTGTTCCAACAGTCCTTGCAGGCGCGCCAATAGGTCCAGCTTCGGCACGTGCCACACTTTCCCGTCGAAGCGCTCGCCCTGTCTGCCCGTGATCAACACCGCCGCGATCTCGCACCCCGGCCGCGACGCCCGCAGCATATCCACCACCGGCATCCCCACCCCCGTTGCGTCCACCACCAGACGGCAATCTCCCCGCAACACCTGATGCTGCGCCAGTTCCACCACTCGTGCCGCTACCGCCGGTACGGAGTCCTCAGCGGCATCCGTTCCAGCGCCCGCAGTTGAGCCCGAAAAACCCAATCTTCCGCAGCGAATTCGCTGCGGCCTCAAGAGTCTACTCGTAGTCTTGCTGTAGAGCGGCGAGGGTTGCGAGACTAGGACCAACTCGGCGGCAAAGTGAGCGGCCTTCAAAACATCTTGAACGGATCGCCCTGAGGCGAGTTCTCTGCTGCTTGTTCCATCCCCTGCCGAACTGGCTGTGGCCTTTCATCGTTACTGTTCGGTTTCATCATCGATCTCAAGTTCGCTTGACAATACACCGTCAATACAGGTCAGCAGTTTCACACTCGACCACAGAGGACGCTTACTGAACGGAGAAATGGAGTTTCGAACGCCATTTCCGATCTCTACAGCGTCACCCCGATCATTCAAATGGCCTGTCAGAACGAAGTAAGAGTCATTGCCACGACCAGGGGTTGCTGACACTAAATACGTTTGTGCCATTGCGTCTTACCTTCGAGCAACCTTGAACGAATGTATGTGTGACTGGTAGGCGGCTTCCGCTTCTGTGCGCTCTTCGGGCGTAAGACCCGCAGTATCGAGAAGATTCTTCCAGTTTCGAAGCAGGTCCGATTCCTGACCCATGAAGTCGTTGTCGCCGACATCACCGTCGTGTTGCGCTAAAACAAAGCCATCACTGGTGACGACCAATTCGTTGATCGCCGGGTTCGTTAACGCCTCGTCCAAGATGTAGCCAACTATCGCAGCCATCTTGCCGCTCATGCCGTCGAAGCGTTTGGGATGCAGTTTTTCTTTCCACGTTGGCATATATTTTCTCCTATTCTATACGAGAACCATCAGTCGCTCACCGGTGGCTTCCCTGGCCTCTGTGACGTACCACCCGCTCGTGTTGCCAGTTCGAGGCTCCGGGCTGCTAGTTCGATATACCGGGTCCTGCCGCAATTGCAAGATCAATGGCCCTATGCGCTCAAGGTGAATATGGTGGCGGAAGTGAATGATCGTTTTCGCCCTTGCGTCCATCTGCCATGGCCGCATTGAGGCTCCCCGAATTCCAAGTGGTCGATCCATTTGGGGATAATGTGCTCGTCCGCTTTTTCGCCGTGCTTCACTCTCTTCGGCGGCAGCGCCCGTCCACAGAACAGGCAAATCTTCCAGGTGTTCATCTTTGCACCAGCCGTACAGCAATCGCGCCCCGGTTTTGGGGGTCCGCGCTCGGCTTCGGTTCCCGCTCAAATCCCCCTCGCTGCAGCGCCACAGTCTCGATCACAACTCAAGCGTGAGGGCGTCGATTTTTCGGGGCTGGCAAACCCGGTCTCCAATATTGCCAGATCCTGCCGACCTTCATGCGGCAGATATTTCCGTTTTCGGCCAGCCGCTGGGCCGCTTTGTAGACCTGGCTGCGAGACATTCCAAGGCGTTCGGCCATAATGGCCTCGAGTTCGCGTTGACTAACAGGCACCGGATGGTGCAGCACTGTGGCTAGGACAGCCGCTTCCCCCTGCAAAAGCTCGCCCTGGGCGAGCCGTGCTGCACGCCGCGGGTGCACTGGTTCTTCGCCGACCGAACCATGATCGAACTGCCACCGCTGGAGGTGCGCGCCTTTCGCCACTCCGGGCGGACACTTCTTGATTTCCATACCACCCTCCGAGTTATATGTCTCGCATCCATACAAGTCCCCCGCTCATCAGCTTCACTTGCGGGATTGAAAAGGCAACTTGTCTGAACCGAGCTGGTTACTCTCGAATGGGACCTCGACAGTTGTCTTCCTTTTAATGTCTCGACAGCAATACGTAGCGATTTCTCCGCCGCTTCTGATCATGCATCCGACCTGGCGCCATCATCTCGACGAGTCCGCCACCGAAGTGTCCAGACTAAAGACCGGACGCTGCTCGTCACAACTCCCCCACCCCAAGTCAGCAGCTCGTTCGGCTGCTCGATCTGCCTCACTGTAATTCCCCATCGCCCTATAAACAAAAGCCAAAGCACTGTGCGCGGAACCGAGTTCGGGAGTCTGCCCGACTTTCCGCGTCGCCAGCATGAGGGCATCTTGAAACTGCTTCTCTGCATCTTCAACGCGACCGGTGTGTCGCAGTAGCGCCGCCAGCTCGGTGCGTGCTCGTGTAGATTCAGCATCCACTTCAACCGCACGCCGAAACGCCCACTCCGCCGCCTCGGTGTTCCCAGCCAGTGCGTAACACCTTCCCAACCCATGCCACGCTTCGCCCAAGAAGGATCGCTCGATCTCAACGATGGCTTCGTCAATATTGTCCAACTCGCCAGCCGTGAGCGCCTCCGAAAAAGAATCGGCGCGTTCACGGACCTCGCGCTCACGTGCATCCACGGCCTCCCTATAAGCGCCAATCCTTTCGTAGCAGCGGGCCAGTTGGGAATAAGAACCTGCCCTTTGAACCAAGCCGTCGATTTCGATAACGAATCGATAGATATCCGCCGCCTCCGTGTAGCGCTGCAGCATGAAGAGGCATTCTCCCTTCCAAGTCAGCATCTGCCTCGCGGTGACGTACTGCCGCGGCGCCGTCGCGTGAAGCTCAAGCGCCTTTTCACATGCTTCTAACGCGCGCTCCCACTCGAAAGTCCAACCAAGCGTTTGGCTGAATCGAAACCAGTACAGATGCGAGTGTGGCTCTAGTTCGACGCACCGACTGAACATTGCGAGAGCGTCTTCTTCCTGGCGGTGCCAATGGTAGGCTACTGCAACGGAGTAAACGTATTCCGGATCTTGCTGATGCTCATCCAGCCAGGTCAGGAGCGGTTCGACCTCTGGCCGAGGACCGGGCAGGAGGTCTTCCTCAAGGACGTCTTCCACGAGGGAATGGAAGAGAATGGCACAGCCCCAGCTCCCAACATAAACATCGTTCCCGGCCCGATCATAAAGAAGGCAGCTTGTTTCTACATCAGCCTCCATGGTCCGTGCGCTCTCTTCGCTTGAAAAGACCGGCGACTCCGGCAACTTGACAATATGCGCCGAAAAATCGATTGGCTCGCTTCGCCCACCACCTTCATACGAGCGTTGCAAATGGGGGCTGACCAGAGGATGGCTGATGAATTTTCGCCACACTTCCGCCGCACCGGAAAGACGCCAGCTATTGATGCCGTCGCAGACAAACACCTTGTTACCCTTCGGCGACCAATGCAGAGAGATATATCGCTTCCCGTCGCCGTAGCTGAACGCGCCTTCGATTTGGCCGGGTTCCACCGCGATACTCGTTCTTTGAAAGCCGCAGCTTTCGGCAGGCCGAGGAGTATAGTCATCCTTAAGGCGCTCCTTCTCGTCAAGCCAATCTCGAAGGCCACGCAAGACGTCGCGAGTGATCTCAACCGGGACTTGCGCGTCCATCTCGGGCTCCCTGTCGAAAACTTCCGGATGCTCGCGCAGCAGGGCATCCACGTTAGTCGCGAACTTCTCATCGGGGATTTCGTCATTATCATCTCCCTGAGGCTCTCGCGAAGCTCTTTCAGCGGGTAGAAACAAGATAACGCTCGGATAGACGCCGATGTACAGGGATCGCGCTTCGCGATCGAGGACCAAGCATCGTGTTTTTCTCCAATAGTCGTCGTGTTGCGAGGGTGCCATGGCACTCCATTCTTTCCATGGGATGATTGGCACTTGCCGCTTCAAATCGAGCCGAGCGGCGTCCAGGACCTTCGCCACAAGGGGATGTTTACAAAATAGCAACCAGCCCGCTGCGATCCCGGGCCACCTGTGATCGGCGTCTTCGACCACGAAGCCAGGAATCGACACGTGACACTCGTGGAAAGCTGCATAACGCTCGTCCCCTGGATACCCCAGAGCCGTTTCCAACATCGGGGGTACCGGGATCGGTGTTTTGATGAGTCCGAGGTCTTCGGGTTGGACTGACTCGTCGAATTCTTCTTCCATAGCTGTAGCAGCCTTGAACTCACTCGACCCGATTCACGCGCTCAACAATCTGGGCCTGCCCCAGTGAGAGGCACCGAAAACCGCCCCAGAATAGCCTCGAAAATACATTAACGTATTTCATTGCTGAGATTACCGGGTCAGCGCTGCCCAAAAGAACAAGCCTTACTTCACCCGCTTACCGACAACATTGGGACAGCTGCGGAAATTGCTAATGCCGCAACAGAGCGCAGCAGATCAGCGGGCGTGCAATGATGCGCCGATTTGTGAATATCCTCGGAAACAGCCAGCAGGCCGCAACGCTCGGCGAATCGCCGCAAGATTGATCTCCACGATGGTCCCAATTGTTCTCACCAGCCCGCGGACAACCGTTCCACCACATCTCTGCGCGAGAGCACCTTTTCGCACATCTCCCATCCCGGACCGTCGGGCATCACAGTCTTGCCATATCGCAGATCGAAGGCATTCGCCCGCCGCTTCTTCTGAGTAAACTGCGAAAAATATTCATCCAGATTCTCGATATCCTCGATCCACCCGTCCTCGATTGTATCCGGTAACGATCCGAACAAATCATATCGATCCCGCATCCTCTGCGACAGCGCGCGGTACACCTTCTCGTCACTGGTATCTGCGTAAACCAGATTCAGCATGTCGACTTTCGGCCGCGACTGCCCAAACCGTTTAATTCGTCCGATCCGCTGCTCCAGCCGCGCCGGATTCCACGGCAGATCCACGTTAATCAGAGTCCTCCGCATCGCGTCGGTGAAATCCTTGGCCGCGGCATAAGCCAGATCGAACTCCGCCGACGTATGCAGCGCCAAGCCATCGAACATGGGAAGATGCTCGTGCTCGCTGGGCCAGATATCCACGGCGATGCGATCCAACAATCCCATATCCTCCAACGTCGCCCGCTTTCGCAACACCGTGTGCCGCAGAATCGGATTGTTCCTCGGAAGGAAACCTACTCCATCCACGCGGCTTGCGATCGCGTCTCGCAACTCCATCCGCGTGAATTCCTCAAGATCCGTTACCGGCCGGTCCGTGAAAAAACGGCCCGGCTTCACTCCCAAATCGCACCGGATATGGTCGAACAGCGCGTTCTCCCGCTTCGCCGGAAGCGGGTTCCGCAGCCAGTTCCAGGCCTCGCCTTCTTCCACAATCGCCTTTTCGCCAGTCAGCACCGCGATCGCCGCCGCCGGCCGCCGCCACCGGCTTCCGGATCCCCCCAGCACGTGGTCGGCGCCCTGATTCAGCACCTCCAGTAGATCCCACAACTCTTCGACATCGGTCTGTACCGGAGTGGCGGTTCCCAGAATCACGTGCTTCGCCCGTTGCGCCGCGGCCAGCATGAACTCCAGCAAGCGGTTCGGATCCCCGCTCGCCGTGATGCCCCGCGACTTTCTCGCCTTATGCGCCTCATCCAGTACCAACGTGCCGAACCTGCACTCCAGTAAGGTCCTCGCTTCCGCAGTCCCCTGCACAATCAGACCGGTCGAAACAATTCCGATCTGGAAAGGACACCGCCGGATATCTTCCGCCCCGCGTGTCTTGATGATGTGCCCGTTGGCGTCCCGCCAAACCTTCGCGCTAGAAAGCCATACTGCCGAAGGTAGCCCGAGCTTGTCCTTCAACTCTACCTGCCACTGCTGGCACAGCGTAGCTGGAGCCAGGACCAAAGCTGGGCCATCCCCCAATAAACATCCCACCATCGCCGCGGTAGCCATGGAGAGAGTCTTACCAACGCCCACTTCATCCGCGAGCACGAAGCGCGCAGCACCGTAGCTCTCCCTATGTTCCAGGAACAGGCCAACGAAGGCTCGCTGCCACGGCTTCAACTCCTCGCCTTTGCGATATAGAGGCGCTTCCACCAAAGCCGACGCCGCGATATCCGCAGGCTCCAGTGTCTCCAATTCGACTTCCACTTTTCGCGAAAGCCGGCCCACCTCCTCTATAATCGCGTCTGGCAGAGCTACGCTGCGAGCCCACAGATAGTCGAACTCCGCCTCTACCCACGCCACGCCCTCCGGCGACTGGTCCTCCCAAACGATTTCATAATGTTCCTGCCAACCCTCACGCGTCTCGTTCAGGCTACCGATGAACGATGTCTTCGTGCCATCCCGGCTTTCGATCACTCCCGCTTTGCCATGCAGGAACGGTGCGTCGTTAGCCGACACTACCCGTACCGTCACCTTGCCGCTCTTCAGAAGCTCATAGAGCCGCTGGTAGCGCTTGCGGTTCATCAGGGTGTCGATCTCATCAAAACCTTCGTTCCATTTCTCTTTCAGCGCCGTTTCGCGAGCCAGCCTGGAGGCCTTGATATCGCGCGGGTCCAGGTCGCTGTTGCAGACGATCTCGATCGAATCTATTCCCTCGATCTCTTCGTCCACCAGTTCGAAGATCGACGACCGGAAATATCCAGCGATGCGGCGGTATCCCTTCGCCCCCGTTAGCCGGTCCTTCAGGAAGACATGGCTCAAGCGTCCCGCGCGTGAACTGAAGCGCTGAATTGAACTCAAGGGATGGCTCATCTTACCCCAGTCGCTCGTTTTTGATCCGGCTGAATAAAATCCGCGCCGCCTGCGCTTCCGCCGGGGCCCTCACTTCCCTCTTCGCAGCGATCGCCGAAGCCAGCGCCATCAGGTCTTCCCGGCGGCTCAGATAGCCGGGGACCAGATCCCGCAAATGACTGATCGCCTCGTCGATATCCACTTCGCGCTGCAATTCGTACAGCGCGAATAGCATCGCGCGCAACGGGCTCTTCCCGAACTCGCCCTCGAACTCGGCGCGCTTAAGCTCCAAAGCCGTTTTTAGCCGCGCATCGTTAGCCTTTGTCGAAGCCATCACCGCCGTGTAATCGCCGTATCGGAAAGCTTTGGCGAAGTTTTGATAATTGTCCAGCTTCTTCGTCCCTCCAACTTCGATTTCCAGCATCCGCAGGTAGAACCGTTCGGGACCGGAAAGCCGCTCCCACAGTCCTTGAGCGACTCCTTCCGGCACCAGATATTCGTTCGCCACCTGCACCGCGAAGTCTATAATCTCCTTCACCATGTCGCGGCCGCCGACCTGCCGTGGACGTAGAGCCTCCGCCGCCATGTCTTGCCCGTCAATGCTGCTATAGCCGGTCAGTACGCGGACCGCCGCCGCGTATCCCGCCATCTGCATATCTTGATCTTCGAACAGGTTCTCCGACCGCCCGGCACCCTTCGCCGACTGGTTCAGGCCTGTCATAGTCTCGATCTGGTGGGCAACCTCCGTGCGGACCTCCTGCACCAGTTCATCCCGGTACACGCTCTCCTGCTGCAATCGTTTCCGCACGACCAGCAGGACGGTGCCCTGAACGTAACCGCCCTTCTTTAGCTCTGAAGTGGTTTCCGTAGCGACGTACCAGGCGGCTGTGGCCTGGAGTCCACCGCCCCATACGATGGCGGCCACGTCTGCCCATACGCTCACGTCCGTGTGCGTGAACATCACAATCTGCATGCCGTTGTCGGGCATGTGGTCCGACATCGCGCGGTAAGCGGCGGTCATTTCCCGTCGAAAGTCGTCGCCTGTACCTTTAATCGCGAGAGGACGTCGGCTGTCCCATACCCATTGGTCGAAAGGCGCGGGCGGGTTTTTTCTGAGCCACGCAATGAAATACTCAGTTATCTCTTCATATCGGATCGCGTCTGCATATGGCGGATCAGTTATGAATAGATGACATGGGGCATCACAATCGGCTGCCGACGCGGCACGGAGGCACTGCTCGGAGAGTATATCGAATCTCTTGCCTTCATACCTGTCGAGATAAGCCAACAGTTCGGCGGCACTTCTACAACCAAAATTCGATTGAGGATTGAACGCTTGGTTGTCAAATACCTGCTCAATCTTATCGCCGGACGGTGCCACTCCCGGTCGGCCTGGCGAACTCGGATGCCAGCGGCACAGACGTGAACTTCGATCAAGGCCCTTGGCAATCTGAAGTGCGCTCGCAGGCCTTTTAATCGAGCGTTTCTGCAGAAGCCCAAAAAGTAGGATTTGGCGGGCATTGAACAAGTGATGCCAATGAGTCCAACCGCGAGTTCGAATCGGCTCATCTGTCTTTTCGCCGGGCTCGATTGGCATGTCGGCCACCATACCGGCGTCCTGCCACCGAACGAGGTTCTCCTGCACGACGGCTTCGACCTTGCGCTCCCGATCAAGGTCGTCCTGGGATACAGATGAAAAGAAAGTGTCTTGCCGACGCTGCCGAAGAGTTTTCTTGGTGACCCATTGGATGCAATAGAGCCGCTCCTGAAGGATATCGTCGGGATGGGGCATGAAATCCGTCTTCTGCCACCGCCGAAGCTTGTTCTCGGTCCCGCCATCGGCCAGGCGCATATCGCCCCGGATCGCATTGTACTTGGTTCTATATGTCTCCCCCTCCAGAGTGTAAACGACATCGCCGTCGCGCAAGGTTCCTTTCGAAGCCTCCTCCATTAGCTCGGCGGACACACCCGAAACAATTTCGATATCAAACCGGCGCCGCGTCCGGTCTGGCACAAGTCGAGCTATCACGTTCCTCGTTCTACTGATAACCCAACTCGGGGCGAGCGGCACCATCCACCCCGTCTGCGGACATCGCACTTCCGTGCAATAAAGAAAGGCCTTCGCCCGGTTGCCGTCCCTATCGTGCTCGATTCCTAACTCAGTGATCTCGCGATCTACCGCCGAAGCAACCGCCGACTGCGCATCCTCAATCTCCCGCCGGTCCTCCGCCGAAGCACCGATAATATTCAGCGCCCCCCAAGTCAACATGCAAGCGATCGGGTTCAAATCGCTCGCGTACACGTCGCACCCCATCCGCGCCGCTTCAAACGGAATCGATCCGCCCCCGCAAAACGTGTCTCCCACTCGCGGACGCTTCCCAAACCGCAATATCCCGAGTTGTTCGATCAGTTCCGGCAAACTGCGCGCGTCCGTTCCTAAGTGCCCATTCACTGCGCCCCACACGGGCTCAAACAGCTCGTCCTGGTTCAATTCCTCAGGCCGTTTCGCTCCTGAAACCCGTTCCGCGTACGAGAAGCTCCGTACCCATCGCAGTTCCCACCGCTTGCGTTCCGCCTCACCCACAGTCTCGCGCCAGTGAAAAAGAACCCTCCTCGGACCCTCCAGGTAATCAATCGAAAAAGGCACGGTCTCCCAACCTGATTTCCCAATCCCTGCCCGTCGGCTGATTTCGAAGAGCTTCTCGACCTCTTCTGTCGACATAGCCCCGTGCGGATGGAAACGCTTTACTAGATTGAAGCAATCGGGCCGGAAACCGCGTCGCAAAAATGCCTCATCGTCCAGCGCCATCAGCTTCTCGAAAATCTCCAGATCGGCTTCCTGGTTGGGTGTCGCCGGCAGCAGCGCGCCAAGCACGCAGGCTTTCACCAGAATCAAAGGCTTGCGCCCCTTCCAATAGCTCCCGAGTGCGGTCAACGTCTGGCCCGCTCCGGCCTTGCGCTCCTTCTGCGCTTCGGCCGAAATCTTTTGCGCCGGCAGCAGTCGCTCAATCAGGCTCGGTTTATCGCGCCATGCGAAAGGGACGACGCTCACCGTGGGTCCCCGGAAGACTCCAGAAACGGGGACTCCTCTTCGTTCTCCGTCGCGAACAGATGCAGCGATTCCCCCCATGAGGCAGGCTTCTTGCGATTAGACCGTCCTTGCCTATTCATCGATTCCCTCGTTCGGTCGGTCAGCGGTTCTGCAAGCGGATTTTCCGTCAGGGCGAAGCGGAGCGCCTTCCTCCACCCCACATCCGCCTGCTCGGGGAAGCCGGTAGCCGCCGCCGTCACCGTGTACAACCACCAGCGCTCCTCAGGGCGCAACCCCACCCAGTTCCGGATCGCGTTTGGCGCCATATCGGGAGCGGCCTTTTCCACCGCCCAAGCCAGCACCAGCAGTTCCTTCCCCAACAGCCTTTCCACCTTGTTGACACCCACCGTCCAGCGGCTTGCCGCCAACTTCTTCGCCCGCAACCGTTCGTTGAAATCCCGCTTCACGTGTCGGTGGCGGTTGAAAAGGGTACCAAAATGGCGGCGAAGTGGCGCCCTGCCGGGAGAGCCGTTCGAAGTGAGCCTTTCCCTCTTATCAGGAGGCGTTGTTTAGAACGGCCCGGAGCGGTCAAGGGCGCGCCGTTGTTGGGCGCGGGGGAGCGAACCCTTGACGGCGAGGACCGTTCTGAGATGATCGCCGAAGAGGGAAAGGCGGGGCGAAAGCCTAGCGAAAGGTGAGCCGCCATTTTGGTACCCTTGCCCGCCGCCTCTAACACTTCACGTCCTCCGCGATCATTGACCAGATTGGTCGCGGCAGGTGGCACCGCTCCACCACTTCGGGAAGACCGTCGATTCCAGCTTTGATTCCGTAATGCTCTTCGATTGAGACGATTCCCGTACGCCCCGCTGGAATATCCACCTCGAACCGATGCGGGTCCGTCGTTTCCGGGCACCCGAAACCCAGAGTTTGCATCACTGCGCCGCTCATCACTGCTCCACGTCTCCCGTCGCCACATCCAGCCTCTGCTTCTCTACAAACGTCTCCAGGTCGTGACCGCTTTGGAACGACACGTCTTCCAGCCGTAGCACCACGTCTGCCGTAGGGTTCATCAACGCATTCCGGGCCTCATCGATGAACGCGCGGATTACGGCTCCCTGTATGGCAGTATCGGAGCCAAACCGCGTGGTGATCGCCCGGGCTCCTTCCCCAATGGTCAGTGATACACCCCCGGCAAGGGTCGCTTGCAGTGATTCCAGGTTCGCCAGTGCAGCATAGGTTTCCGAGCTGCCTCGGAAGTCCAGCTTCTTTCGTAAATGCGCCGGCTTCGTTTTCACAATCGAAGGGCCGGTCTGGTCAGCGCGCGGAATTGTGAAATTCCTGGAATGGCCGACGCCTTGGTCTTCAGCGTAGGCGTACACCGTTGTCTCGGCGTCGCCGGGAATGTCAATCGGCCCCTTGTAGACCGCGCCTTCTTTGGGGTTCGCGCCCGTAGTGTTCCAGCGTATGACCCCACGCGGCTTTACCGTAAGCTCCACGCGCCGTTTGCCCCCCGGCAAAAGCACCGGGTGATGCGTCAGCGTCAGCTTGTTTTCCCAACGCTTCGCTTCACCAGTCTCGTGTTCCCCGTCCGGGTCTGTGGCGAGGAACCAAAGCACGGTGTCGGTCGTTTCGAAGATCGTGTCGGAGATGCAGGGGCTGTCTGCGGTCACATTCGAATCTTTGGCGTAATGCACTCGACCGTGTTGCCCCGCATCGCGCGCGAGCGCTTCCAGCGTGGCCGTCCCGCTTTCCTCCTTGTAGTCCCGCTCCGAAACGATCACGCGCGTCTTCGCCTTCGGGAAAGGACCCTTCTCGACGTACCCTTCTTCGGAATACCGCCACCGGCCCCTGCCTTCCGCAATCTTGCGCAGCCCTTCAAGTCCCTTCGGGGGAAGCCAAGGCCAGCGCTCATTGGTGAGTGCCCGGCTAGCCACGTCGCGCCAGGGAACGCGCCGCTCTCCACCGGCCGGCCAGAGCATCTCCTCGGCGCGGCCAATCAACACATCGGCCACCTGTTCGTCTGTCGAGCGGTATAGCTTGGACACGCCAACGTCCGCAAGCGCCTTCTCGATCTGCTCTTCGGCCCGAAACTGATTTCCTCCGAACGTCATGGAGAGCTTGGCTGCGGTCAGACCGTTTCTCGACGGATAGTAGACGCGGTTGAAAAGACTAACCACCGTGGCGTTGAAGTCGAGTTCCGCCTGCTCGCCCTCCTCTTCCAGCTCAGATTTGTGCTGCGATTTGTCGCCGCCTGTCTCTTCCAAAACACGCGCGATCGCCCAGATGCGCCGCGTCTTGTCTTCCAGATTTCCCAGGCTCGATCCATCGCCGGTCACCACGCAAAAGTTGTTCTTTTCGGTCACCGACTGCCAGAACTCCTGCGCCTCAGTAGGTGGAGTCCTGCTGTCCGGACTAAGAACCAGGCAAACGCGCGGCCCGTTCAGTCGGATCTCATCGATCTTCGGCAATGCATGGACGTCCTGATACGCGATCTTCGTTTCCGGCCGAAAGATCGTTTCGAGACGGCGGCGCATCTCCTGGTCGATCTTCGGTTGCGGAGCGTTAAGCGCGCGATTCTCGATCCGCTTCTGCAGGTTTTCAATATTGGAAAAGTAGTAAGCATCGTTGTCCTTGCGATGCAGATACCAGGCACCGGACCTCAGCGCCTCGAATGCATCCTGAAACTCGATGACGGTCCGGTTCGGCGCGATCAGATATTCAAGCATCTGCGGTTTAGCGAAGCCCTTCACCGCATCCACCGACTCCGACAATGATCCGGTAAGCAATAGTGCGGCACACTGCGATGCTGCGTCGTTCTGGTTGTGCCCGTCCACAGTCTCGGCCACCGCTCCTCCGGCCGAGGCAACATCGTGCGCGATCGCCCCCTGTAGGTTGCTGATCTTATTCATCTCCTCCCGCACATCCATCAGGTTCAAATTCAAGTGCTGGCACCCTATCAGGTAAACGTTGTTAATGGGGCGGGTCCAGACGGATTTGATCATCTTCGAGACGAACTGCATCAGTCCGCGCGTCTGCCGATAGCTCTCGTTTTCTTTAAAAAGCGCAACCACGTGTTTGACAGACGGGTGAAACGGGTAGGAACCGTGAATGTCCTCCGCAATCTGTTCGGCGCTCTTGGCCACCGATTTCGACTTTACTGCTTCCAACAGCGCACTCGCGTAAGCCGTCGCCACGGAATCGATCACGGATTTATCCGGCAGCTTCCTGAACAGCCGCTTCCGTAGGATTTCGTAGATCTCCTGGCTGGCGAGTTCGACCGGGGTGACCGACCGCGCCTGCCGGTTAGCCTCCTGCTCGAAGTTCCGGATCGCCTGGCGAAGTTGTTTTGAGGCGCCTTCATAGCTGCCGGATAGGTTCGAGACGACGATGCAGCAGCGTTTGAGCTTCAGTGCCGCCGAGAGAAGGTTCGAGAGCGCATAGGTGGTGACCTGCGCGAGGTTACCGTTGCCCACCACGCGCGTAACGGCGTAATCGAAATACGGCGGCAATTCGTCGAGCAGGATCAGCGTGGGGTCTTCGCCGATCAGATCGATCCAGTCTGTTTCGGAAGGCGCTTTTGCCCCGTCCCGCCAGAATTTCGAGAACTGCGCGCCTTTTCCGAGTTGATTCGCGATTTCGCCCCAAACAAACGTTTCTTCGAAGCCCAGCCGCCCGTTCACTGCGACAACTCTGGCGTCGCCAAATGCGGCATCGCGGGCGGTTTCCGGGACGAACTCGGACCGAAGCGATGAGTCGCCCGCCAAGAGACCAAGGGCGATCATGGAATGCGTTTTGCCGCCTCCCATGGCCTGTTTAAGTTCGAAAACAGCTTGGTCGGACTTCCCACCCGCCGCAGCCCCTGATTGAGCAGCGTTTCCATGCCCTTTGTGACGTAGTTCTTAGCGAAGAAATCGTGAGCGGTCGCGGACGTGGCCCCGATGACGTCCACCAGGTTTTCCACTTGCTCGCTCATCGAATATTCGAGAGCCATGGGGTGCAGTGCGCAAGCGTCCTTGACAGTGAGCAGCATGAGTAACACCAGTGTATCGGGAAGATCGACCAGATGGATGCGCCCGTCCAAAATGAAAGGAGAAAACAGACGTGGTCGAACACTGTCTTTAGTCTGACCCGCAATTTGCGATAGCCTTGGATTCTCAGGGTTATGCTTCGATACTCCGACCTACGTCCGCCGCGCTGTGGATTTCGTCTCGCAGTTCTCCGCAGCAGGCTCGATGTTGGTGCTGGCACCGGCCCGCGCTACGGCGGAAGAGGTGGCCATGGAGGCGTGCGGCACGGCCCGGCCGCTTCGCATTTCGTGAATTCGTTACGGAACTGGCCTCCGCCGATGCTCTGCACCGTGGCGACTTCACCTGCCTCCAGCGAGTTGCGGGATTTCCCGGCTTTCCTCTGCCGGCAACTGCGACCGCGCCTCTAGGGCACTTTTCGGTTGCCACGTCGAGAGGCGCTTGGAACATCGGGCCGGTGGGTTGCTGCCAGTCGATTTCTCTCCTCCGCAGAAGCACTGGAGTTGGTACAGTAAGAAAGCTTTGACCAACGGTCCGAGCCGCCTCCCCAGAAACGGATCGTGGATGGTGAAAATAGACTCCGTAAGCCTCGTTCTCAACGTACGGCGCGACGGCAAACAAAGAGCCCTGTGTGAAGGCCTCGTGGTGCCGTGGCAGCAGTTGGCAGACGGTGCAGCGGCTTTCGCGGAATGGCACATGATCATTTTGTGGGTTCGGGTCATCACTGAAACCGCAGATCACGTTCCGCAAATCGTACGGTTCGCATTGCAGTCTCGCTGCCCCGGGTTCTTGGAGTTGCAGAGCCGGGGACAAGGGAACGATCTTCCCATTTGGAAGTCTTTGGAGGAGTGGGTCACCGCTCACCGATTTGCCAGGGCAAGAGCAGAGGGGTGGTTTGATGCCCTTATGTACTACGCCTACAAGGACCTCCGCATCGAGCAGGCATGGACGACGTGGGAGCGCACGAAGGCCGATTGGCGCCATACGGCGCCGGTGAGATGGCCGACGCTAGAACAATGGACGTTGGAGGTTCTTGCTACGCGCAGCTTGGCCCTTCCCGGAACCGAAAAGGCTCGCGCCGTTCAGGCGCTTGGAACTGTGGAAGCGCCACGCCTCAATAGAGCGGTTACCGAGTCGCTTGAAACACGAGCGCTCGCACTCTGGGTCGATGCTGTTTCCAAGCCG
Source organism: Bryobacterales bacterium (assembly GCA_003135055.1). GTDB lineage: Bacteria > Acidobacteriota > Terriglobia > Bryobacterales > Bryobacteraceae > PALSA-243. The sequence continues at coordinate 48,300 of PLDF01000236.1, forward strand.
CGGCAGCCTCTCGATGGGGACGTGGCGACGGAACTGCGAAACCGATGCCCCGGACTTCTGCCCGCTTCGGATGTTGGACCCCAGTGGGTCCGATCTCTGTTTTATCGCCTGGTGCGCTTCGGCGAGTCGACTTGGCGCTGCACAGCGAGGTCGGAAGGATGGTATGCGGCGCTGCACTACGCCGTAGTTCACCATCCTCGTTACCAACGGCTCATCCACTACAACCAACGCTGCCATGATGAGTGGTTTCAGGTCCGCCCAAAGTCCTACCCGTCTTTCGCTGACTGGCTTGCCTCTGCCGACGCATATTGCGCCGGGCGAAGAACATAGTCCTCATTGGTTGCCCACGCTGGCCCCTTTTGCCTCGCTTCCTCGGGCCGGGTATCCGTTCTCCCGAAGCCAATCCTGCATATCCACTTTCAAGCTCTCGAACGGGATTTTCTCTGGATGGTCAGCAAGAAACTTCGAAACAGAGCTATCGGTGATGCGGCCGCCCTTTGTAAGCAGCAGCTTTTCGGCAACCCAATATTGAACCCTTGCCGGCGGGACGCCGAACATCTCGGCGACATCCTTGACCTTGTATCCGCCGAGACTCTCGGCCGTGTAGTCGAGACGCCGGAGCCTTTTTCGAACGGCTGCGAGACTGCGGCCGAGCCGGTCAGCAATCAAAGCCAGGGAGGCATTGCTGTCGATGGACCAGAGCAGATGGTTCTCATCCGCGTCCGTCCAGCGTGGCGCCCTTCGCCGGCACAAATCCAGCGCTGCCGCGCGTCTTTTGACTGAATACCTGGACCACGTAGGCTGTTGCTGCCGGACAGCTCGCCGAGCCGCGCGCAAACCTCCCCGCGCCCAAGCGGCTTTCAATATCTCGTCCAGCTCTGGTGTCCAGGTGCAGGTCTTGCCCCTGGGTTTACCGAACTTCCGGCCCTTCATGGGACACGCCTTCTTCTTCCACCGCGGTTGTCTGCATGTTTACCCCCTCCATTTGCGCCAACGCCTACGCGGGTCCGCGGAATCAACTAGGTGCGAATTAGAGCGCAGAGGACGTTTTCGAAAATCTCAACGCCTGACCGGAAGCGCTCGAGTGTCCGTCGCGCGATTCCAAGCGGAACCCTGTTTTCCAAGATCGGCCGGGCGTGATTACATTAAGGCGCCTTCCCCGCGGCGAATCATGCTAAAGGGCGCTAGCAACCTGCGCAGATCGTGTCCCTTTACCCCACGAGGCCCTCGCCGATCGGCTTGGGTCCACCGCCACCCACACGATGTTTTCCGCACGGTTGCCAGGCAGCGGCGCGGATACGATTTCGCCCGGTTCGCCCTAGTTTCCCTTCCCAACTGGCCCTTCTGCTCGGTATAGACCGAACGGCATAGAAGGCATAGAACTTACTCTTGACTGTTCCGCAAGCTGTGATATATTTGTCTGCATAAACGGAGGCCTTCTCTCTGTAGGCCGTCAAAAGCTGGGCCTGTGACAGGGGATGTAGGGCCGTCCCAGATGCCCAGTGCGTGGGGGACTAATGGTCACGATTCCTTACGATTACGACGAGAAATCCGCTGGGTCGGTCGTTCCCATTTGCATTGACGACATTGACTCCGAAGGTGATTTGATTCATCCGGCACTCATCGAGCTAGGGGTGGTTCCTGTAGCCGATCTGCTGCGGAACATCGCAGGGAGGGTACTGAACGACAGGTGGCGTGTTTCTGAAATTACAGAGCTGGCAGTGCACTCCTTGTGGCGAACGGACCGCGAGAATTTCGGCGCCGCGCCCAGCTTTCGCATCCTGAGACGCGCACACTCGTTCGCCGAGGATCTGCGCGTTGGTGGGCGACGGGCCCGGAAAAAGGCCGATGTCGAGCTATTCGCCACTACGCTCGAAGCGCTGCAGGACCAATTCGATCTAACTGCTGCTCTGGAGGCCAAGGATACCCTTGACCGGCTTATGGATCAGCTGCGACGCCTCGGGATGGACGACGTTCGCGAAATGGTCCCGATGATACTGAGCGATTGCGCCGGCGAGGAATTGGTCGGCCGATTCGGCAAGTCGCGCAATACCATCTCTCAGCGGTTCTATCGAGGTATGCGGAAGGCCGCAGCGGCAGCCGGAATCAGGCGTTGAAGATATGTCGCAATATCGTTTAACGCAACACGATTTCAGTGCCATAATGTCATGGACTGATGCCAGACGAGTCGCCATTCGATCATTTCGATAGGCTTAAGAAGCAACTCCAAGACTCAATCCTGCGGGACTATCCCAACCCGCAGAGGCGGGGATGCCCCGGCGATGCCACGTTACGAACGCTGGCGCGCAGACCCCTCGATTACAGCCTTGAAGGGAATCCCAACTGGCAACATCTTACGCACTGCGCGGAGTGCTACCGGGAATTCCTCGACTTGCGTGCCGACGTGAGACGGCGAAAGAAGGCCCAGCGGGTCGGTATCGGAGTGGCTGCGGCGATCATTGCCGCGGGGACCGTTTTCATTCTTGCCAATCGGCACGGCGCCGGCACTCGCCCGGACCGGCCCCAGATTGCCAAATTGATCTACCGCCCGCGGATGGTGGATTTGGAAGACCTGTCGATGACCCGGTCGGACAAAGCAAGAGAAGAGAAGAAGCCGATTCTTTTGGGGCGTGAGCCCGAGGAGTTGACAATTCGGTTGCCTTTCGGCAGCCTGGCCGGCACGTATGAAGTCCAGTTATTGAAGAGCGCAGATCGGCCGTTGCTCTCAGCAAACGGTGAGGCAAAGATCGAAAACGGCGCTACGATGCTGACACTGCGGGTGGATCTCTCCTCGTACGAGCCGGGTAAGTACTTTTTTGGCGTTCGGCAGATTCCTTGGGATTGGACCTACTGTCCCGCAGTGATTCAATAGCACTTAATCGCCGGATTTTGCTTTGGAGACTATTGCGATCCGCGGCCCCTGCCGCTAGCTTTCGGTTTCGGTAGCCGGGGCGCGTCTGCGCGGGGCCAAAACCTCCCGTTCACATCTTTCGCAGCACCTGGACCGCAGCTTCAAGCTGGTTATCCACGCCGGCGGCAAAGCTTTCCGGAGACCAGGGAACTTCAACCTCTGGCTTGATGCCGGCTCCTTCGAAGCGGTGCCCCTGCCAGGTCAGGTATTCCGCTTTGGGCATGATTAGCATATAGCCCTGCCCGACCTTGAAGCCTGAACCGGGGATGAGCCGGCCCGCAGTCTCGGTTCCGACGATGGTGGCGAGATGGTTTTCCACGGCGAAGGCCGAAATCATTTCACCGGCGCTCACAGTGTGCTCGTTCACCAGGATCGCCACACGGCCGTGCCACCTTTTCGCGCCAAGGCCTTCCGAGATCAGCGCTACCGAAGAATCCCGCCCGACGTACTTGAGCGCCATCGTAGCGACGCCGAGCACGTTCGGAAGATGAGTGGGCAGCCGGTCAAGCCTCCGAAGCTTTTCCTTGTCGTAGCCCTGTTCCGCGCGTCGGCGTGTGACAGTATAGCCTATGGGCAGCTTGTCGGGCGTGAGATGGCTCATGAGTCGAAGGACGCCCAGCCCACCCCCCAGATGCCCTCTTAGATCGAGAATCAGTCGATCACACTGGGCGAGTTCGGCCACGGCGGCGTCGATAGCGCGTGACACGTCCAGTCCTAGGATACCCGGCAGAATAGTGACTTTTAGGTAGCCCACATTATGTTCCAAACGCGCACTGGTGACGGGCTTGGGTTCGGCATAGGGCTGTTTTCGCGACCGTGGCGGTGGGATTACGACCTTTAACGCCAAGTCGTCATTTCCCCTCCGGACCTGCAAATCAACCTCTGTTCCCATTGGGAACATGGGCTGCTCGGGGGGGGCTATCGGTGAGCCGTTGATTGCCTTCAGCCCGTCAAGAGGTTTCAGCCCCGCCTTATGCGCGGGACCTCCCTCATGAACGTCCTGGGCAACCCACAGCAGCGTTCCATCGACCTCGGCGCGGCGGAAACTGGCGCCGATCGCAAGTCGCCCAGGTACGCGTCGGACTGATTGATGGAAAAATCCGGTGTGGCTGGTCTTGAGACTGCGCACGAGCTCGTGCATCCTGAGTTCGAAGGCGTCGGGATCGTCCAACGCGACAATCGATTCCCGCTGCTCCTGAGCGCGGGCTGGCCAGCTGGTCCCATTGTAGTTGGGATCGAAGTATTCTCTGGTGACCTTCGCCGCGGTCTTATCGAAGATCCGCGACCGTTCTTCTAGCGTCAGGTTTGTCGGTTTTGAAAGTGATTCGCTTCGTCCCATCTCCAATCACCTCGAAGCCAGCCCAATAGTAGGGCTGCGCCCTTTCTCCGTAATCTCTTATGAAATCGAGCTGCGCTTGCCGGAGCGCCTCACGAACCTGCAGGCCAGCGGCAAGGTGGGCATAGAAATTCTCCATGAGGGTGGCGGTTGACCGGTCATCGACCGCCCAAAGACTGGCCACCACGCTCTTGGCTCCTGCTGTTAGGAATGCTCTCGCCAGGTTCATGATCCCTTCCTGGCCGGCAAGGCGCCCAGTGCCGGTTTCGCAGGCCGACAGTACCACGACATCCGCGTTAAGTCGGGATCGCCGGATCTCACGGGCCTGCCACAAACCGTCTTCGGCCTTACTACCGGCGGCCAACACGAGTGCAGCCCGGTCAGGTTCGGCGTCACTGCTTACGCCGTGAGCCGCAATGTGAATCACCTTGAAATCGCGAAGTGGCTGTGCTTTCAGGGCGGCCTCCGATGCCTTCTCACCGAACAGTGCCACGCTTCCAGGCCCGAGCATATTGGCGGCCTTAACGATTTCCTCCTTGCCGAATTTCAGCGGCTCTAGGCCAGCACCACCACGCGAATCGAAGACGCCGCGGGTATTCGACGCTACCTGAGGATCCGCCGGGTCTGCTTGAGTGTAGGCGACACCCAAGAACGGGCGGCTGGGGCTTGCCACCCGCGGTTCCGTTCTGAGCGTGAAGTAGATCGTCGCCGAAGGGACGGCCGCAATCGTGATTCGTTGATTCAAGGTTGCCCCGCTCTCTTCCACAAGTGCACCAAACGGCAGCAGGTGAAGTGGGCCGTCGGGCGCGATGATCAGCGACGATGTCTGAGCGTCGACCAGAGGCGCCAAGACTCGACGAAACAGATCTTGGCCGGCGGCGCCCGCATCGCGCTTGTTCTTGACGGCTGAGAGGAACTGTCCGACCATCTGCTCGATCTGGGCACGGCCGGGCAGTGTGTGGATAGTCAGCCCCGCCTGTGTGACACGTAGCGCATATGAGGTATTCGCGTCGATTACGAATTCAACCAGAGTCTCTTGTGGCGCCAACTGGCGGCGCAGGGCAGCCAACGAGACCGGCGGTCTCCGGAGAATCTCCACCTCTTTACGGCTGCGGGTGTACTCGATAGGGCTCAGGCGGAAATAAGCGTCGTCGAGCCGCGCTAGCACTCTGCGAGTTTGAGAAGCAGTCAGCGATTCGTGAAGGAGTGACCGTTGTAATCCGACGATTTCCTTCTCCGCCGAGGTTTGGTTGACTGTGGCCTCGGTTTCCCGCGAGTAGCGGATGGAGTCCAGCAGCACCCGACCTCGAGCGCTCTCAATGATCTGGAAAGCCTTTTCGGGATTGTGCAGACGATCCCAAGCCAGCCGAAAATGGCCTATATAGATATCGCTCATGGCCCCGATCATCGAGGTTTTGACCCTGGAACTCTGCGCGTTGATGAGCAGTCCTTCAACCAGGTCAGTCGCTTGGCCGTAGAGCAAGTCCGCCGCGGCCAATGCTCCGAGTGCCGATTGAACCTGAGCCTTCTCGGCGAGGAATATCGGGAGGTCGTACGCCTCTTCAACGCGCAGAAGGGTTGCGATGCCTTGGTCAATATTGGTTGCCGCCTTTGCGGGCTGGTTGGTTTCGCGGTAGAGTCGCGAGAGGCCTATCAGCGCCTCCGCCTCTTCGCGTGGCAGATCGGCTCTCCTGGCGATCTCGACGGCGCTGGCCAAGCGCTGTTCCGCTGTTGCGTAGTCGCGATCCTCCAACGCCAGTTGTGCCGCCTGCGTCAACAATTCCGTCTGCGCCCCCAGAACGTCATTCCTTTGGGCTTCTTCGAGCGTGGCCACGATCAACGCCTTGGCATCCTCCCGGCCACGCTCCTTTTGGGGTTCAGGCAATAGAAGCAAGGCCCGGATCTTCGCGATGGTTAGCTGAAATGGCATCTCAGCATATCCGCTCTTCCGGGCGAGTTCGCTTGCCCGGTCGATCAGCTGAAGCGCGCGATCAGCCATACCATTGACACTCATCCCGTTCGCCAGCCAGGTTGCGAAGTGCACCTCCGAGGCGACATCTCCCAAGTCGTACGCTCGCGTGATTGCCTGGAACAACGCGAGCGCCGCCGCACCCGTGTTCCCGTTGACACCGGCAACCAGGCCCAACTCGCCGTTCGCTCGGTTCTGCCACTTCTTGTCGCCAGCGGCCGTCGCTTCAGCGAGGACGGCTTTCCAATCATCTTCTGCCGCCGCGGTGTTCCCGTTCAAGTCGATATTGCCCAGCAGCGCAAGCGCTTGTATCTTCAGTTGAGGATCACTCTGCACATTCCGGTCGTAGAGGGTACGGACGACCTCTTCGCGCGTCGCCCTGTACGAGCCGGCCTGAACGTCGCCATGGAGTCGGCCGAGTTTCGCGTATATTTCATTCCGCCGGTCACCTACGCGCTGGAATTCGGCTTCAGCGTTCGCATAGATCGGCCTTGCCTTAGACCAATTGCCCTGCTCGGCCAAGCGGTCGGCCTGCACGAGCAGATCGCTGGCGGTTTGGGCGTGAAGGTGGGTAAAGCCCAGAATGAGGAGGGCAAGCAGGTCCGCGCAGGTGCGGGCCCTGACGACTCGGCACCCGACGTTTGCACTGCTCCCAGTCTTCCATCCGGCGAAAGACACAGATACCTGCCTGCCTTGTATGCCCCCAGAAGTGGCCAGCGTGACAAAAAGAGCTCAGAAAAATGCTGCTTTGATCCGCAAAAGTGCGGAAAAGCACCGTTGCGCCCGCTCTAGACGACCGCCCTACGCGCGTTGACCGCTCTTCGCGACGGCCCCATCGGGCCAAAGGCCAACACGGCCTCTTGTGAAACTCCGTCTTGTGCGGCGTCCATAATTAGGGCCGGCTCCCAGGCGTATCGACCGCATCTATCCCCCCATTTCGCGGTAAGTGGGTCAGTTTGAACCTCCGGCCAATCGGTTCGTAAAACACACCGCGACTAGTCGGAACCAATGCACCCGAAAAGCGGCAAGAACTCGTGGTGGTTACTGGATGGAAAGGTTATCACCAGCTACCGGTCAACGCCAAGCGACAGGGCGAGGGCTACCGCAACCGATCTTGGTTGGAGGCGCCGGCTACTGTAACGAAATCAATACGCCCGCTTGCGTTTGTGCGCCGCCGACGGTTGCCACGAGCGTGACATCTCCAGCGCCAAGACCCGGCGGCACTGTCAGGTTGATTTGGTACAGTCCAGCACCGGACAATCCCGCAAAAGACGGGGCAATGCTTGCGTTATTGATGAGCAGCCGTACCGGGTTGGTGGTCGGCGCAGCACCGGAAAACGACTGCCCCGGCAGCACGACAGGACTGGTAGGTCCGAACCCAGTCCCGAAAAGCTCGATAACATCGCCCGCTTTGGCCGCAACCGTTGGGTATCCAAGGGATGACCCCGTTGGCCCGATAATGTCATACAAGCCTCCGCCGTAGACGCCAGAGCCGTCCGTCCGGAGAATAATACCAGCCACATGTTTGCCGTCGAGCAGGAAGAAGGAAGGGGATAGTTGAGCTAACGTCACGCTCGATGTCGCTGCACCTTGGGTGGTCGTCACCACAACCGAAACGGGCCCGGTCCCCCATCGCTCGGAGCCTGCAAATTGATCTGCCCTGGGCTCACATAAGATAGATATGCAGGCTTGCCATCGATCATCACGCTGGTGCCGCCGAGCGAGGTGGTAAACACCCCGGTCCAAGTCGCCGTGGCGCTCGCCAGATTTGTTCCGTAGATCGAAACCCATTCGCCTGGCTGGATTATGGCAGACATGCTTCCCACGGGCACAATTCCGCCCGGCAGGATTGAAGGCAGCGAAGAATTACCGCCGGGTTCAACGATTACAGTCACGGGGCTGGACGGAATGCCGTTCGCGACCACCACGAGGGTTGATGGCCCGGATTCGATGGACATCGGTACGTCGAAATGTGTGGACACGGGTGTGATGCCCGTGGCTACTCCCATCGTGCTGTGATCGTGCGTTCGGCAGTAAAATACGTGCCCGGTCGCGGCGTTAGTGACGCGCACTAGAGGGTAGTTAGTGGCTGCCTGCCTCTCGTCCCCAGAGCCCACACCCTGCGAAAGCCCGTTGAACTGCGTCCCGGTAATGGTGTAGGTCTGTCCATTCTGGATGACTCCAGGCGCGATACTGATCGTTGGAGCCCATGCGGGATTTGGATTTCCGGTCGGCGTATAGATGGAAAATCCGCCTGTAGCGCCAACAAGGACTTGCCCGGTCGGCAGCAACAGCGTGTCTCCGCCGTTTCCGTTAGGAGCCGGATTGAGATGGGTACCGTCAAACTCAAACGTAACCACGGTCTGGGAGGCTGCATCTGTATGGGCCTCAGCTACGAGCACATTGCCATTAGGGAGAAGGGCGCTGCCAGTCTCACCGGCGTCCAGCGACTGCCCCCCTACCACGGGAAAGTCCGGACCAGGCGACCACGTTCGAGTCCGGTAATTGTAGATTGCCGTGTGGGCATCTCCAGGGGCGAAAACCGTGCCGTCTGGCCTCAACACCATACCTCCGGTCTCGGGAAGCGTTACCATCGTGCTTCCCGTGGGTGTCCACGAGTCAGTCAATGGGTTGTATGTTTCGCCGTGTGTGCCGCTTCCAACCAGCCCGCTGCCCGGGGGGGAACCATACGAATAGTCGACCGTCAAAACGGTTCCATCCGGCAGCAGAACCCAACCTTCCTCGTCGTTAACGTCCGCCTTGTTCGTGCTCATGAGGTTCGTCCATGTCAGAGTGGCGGGATCCAGTTTGGCCAATTGTGTGGTCTCCTGGCTACCAATCAGAAGGCTGCCATCGGGAAGAACGACGTTTGGCGCTTCCCCTACTTGGCTCCATCCTGGCGGAGCGGCAAGCGGAGTCCACACGTTTGTTCTCGGTTCATAGATGGCGCCGAGACTGACTTCGCCTTCGGTCTGGCAATTGTCAGTCTCGTTGAATTCTCCTCCGATCACGACGAGCCGTCCATCGGCGAGAACCGCCGAAGAATAGTCCAAGGGACCGTACCCCGCCGGCATAGACGCAAGCGGCGACCAGGTCCCGTTGGCATAATTCCCAAACGCATCAGGCGCTAATCGATACCAGTCGCTCGAACAATATCCGTGAAACGCGACGGTACCGTCAGTCAAAAGGAGTTGGTGGTCGGTCAAATTGTATGGTGCAGGAGCGGTCACCAATTGCCACTGTGCGTTCTGGCTCGGCCCGAATATTGTCGTGAAATCGCTGCAGCTATCGTTGGCGGTGTTGACTTCCCCGCCGCCCGAAACGGCCACGGAGTTGGTCACACCGGTGGGAGCATTTGCGGACACGTTTACCGTTAGTGTGATCGCCGGATAGCTCGTTGCCGCGGCCAAAACGTCCGACCGCGTGCAGGTGAGATTTCCGAGGGCGCAGGTCCAACCGTTGCCGCTGATCGCGGTCGCCGTGAGGCCCGATGGCAGGCTATCGGACACGGTGACCGTTCCCGACGTCGGAAGTGCGCCGACATTGGAAACAGAAATCGAGTAAGTGGCTCCGCTCTGACCCGGGCTGAAATTCCCGGTGTGGTTTACAACGACTGTCAGATCTGGATTCCCCGGCATTCCCAGGAATACATTGACGCTGTTCGCGTTGCCGGCGGCGAGTACAAGGTCGTTCACGCCGTCCCCATTGAGATCTGCTGGCACAACAGAGTAAAAGCTTGTTCCGGCGCCATAGACGACTGCCGATTCAAAGGCCCCTGTGCCATCGCCAGTCAGGACGTTCAGGCCGAGGCCCCCTTGGTTGGCGGCCAGGATATCAGGAACACCGTCACCGTTGATATCTCCCACAGCCAGGCTTGCAAAGTAGAAGGGGACGACGGAGTATAGCTTAGGCGGCTGGAACGTCCCGTCGCCCCTGCCCAGAAATACGCTTATGTTTTGTTCGGACTGGCTTACGACGGCAAGGTCAGTGTTGCTATCTCCATTAAAGTCGGCCACCACGATTGAAGTGGGATAGGCTCCAACCTGGTAGACCGCTTGAGGTTGGAAGGTCCCATCTCCGTTACCTAGAAATACACTGACACTTCCGCCGGCAAAGTTAGAAGCTGCGAGATCGGGCTTGCCGTCTCCGTTGAAATCGCCCAGAACGACAACGCTAAAGCCGAGCCCAGCCGCCAGTGACACAGCCGGCTGGAAAGTGCCGTCGCCGTTTCCCAAGAAGACGCTCACGAGGCCTTGATTGGAGCTGAAGTTGGCAGCTACGAGATCGGCCCGCCCATCACCGTTGAAGTCTCCCACCGCAATGGAATTCAGCGGACTGGCGGTTCTGGCAGAAAGCACAGGCGACTGGAAGGTTCCGTCACCGTTTCCTAACATCAGGTATACGTTATTGCTATAAGTAAGAACCACGTCCGGCTTGCCATCCCCATTGAAATCCCCCGCCGCAATGGAAGTTGGCTCACCTCCGACGGCGTACGTCAGCGCTCTCTGAAAACTTCCATCGCCGTGGCCCAACAGCACGCTGACGCTATTACCCTGGGAATCGCCGACGGCCAGATCGGCCTTGCCATCCCCATTAAAATCGGCGACTACCAGCGGTTGAGGAAGAGCTCCCGCACTGTAGGATACCGGAGGGTTCAGCCCGTTAGAGGGGAGCGATCTGACCGTGAGCGCTATAACTGTGGATGCACTGGCGGCATACGTCGTATCGCCGGCATAGTACGCCTTCAAGGCTCCGACGCCCGTCGGCAGCAGCGCAGTCGTCAACGTTGCCGTGCCGCCACTCAGCTTGCGCACTCCGAGTATGGTCGTGCCATCGTAAAACGTCACGTTCCCAGTCGCGCTCGACGACGAGACCGTGGCCGTCATCATGACCTGTTGGCCAAGGACAGAAGAACTGGGAGCAGTCAGAAACGTTGTCGAAACCAACGCTCCGAAGAGGGGCGGCCCAACGACGGACAACGCTAGCACAAGTACGAGTGCGGAAAAGGCCGCTGATGAAAGAGAGACCGCCACCGGCCTGAACCGGCGGTCTTTGAGAAATGTACCGGAACGCAAGGGACTGCCCTCGAGGTTGTCCATTCGATTCAATTATATCTTTTAGTTCCGCTAACGACCTGCAAACTCGTACAAGACGATGTAAGCCGATCCGGGAGCGCCAACTCGCCCTTCGGCGCTACTCGCGGGGATTCAAGTTTGCCACCGCGCTAGCGGCGATCACAGGATCGGTGAGCCCACACGGCGTGGGGTGGGCGTCCGGTTTCCCGAGGCAGGTCGCTTAAAAAGCGCAACTACTGCAGCGAAATCGCCACGCCTGTGGATGTTTGTGCGCCACCGACGGTTGCCACGAGCGTGACATCACCCGTGCCAAGAGCCGGCGGCACAGTCAGGTTGATTTGATAGAGTCCAGCACCGGACAATCCCGCAAAAGACGGGATAACGCTTGCGTTGTCGATGAGCAGTCGCACCGGGTTGGTGGTCGCCGCAGCACCGGAAAATGACTGCCCCGGCGGCACAGCAGGATTGGTGGGTCCGAACCCCGTCCCGAAAAGCTCGATAACATCGCCCGCTTTGGCCGCAACCGTTGGGTATCCAAGTGATGATCCCGTTGGCCCGATAATGTCATACGAGCCGCCGCCGTAGGCGCCCGAGCCGTCCGTCCGGAGAATAATACCAGCCACATGTTTGCCGTCGAGCAGGAAGAACGACGGAGCGAATTGAGCCAAACTTACGCTCGATGTCGCCACTCCGTTAGCGGTCGTGACCACAACACTGACGGACCCGGTCGCCGCGTCGCTCGGAGACTGGAGATTGATCTGTGTGGAACTCACATAAGAAAGATATGCAGGCATGCCATCGATCGTCACGCTGGTGCCGCCGAGCGATGTGGTAAACACGCCGGTCCAGGTCGTCGTGGTGCTCGCCAGGTTCGTCCCATAGATCGAAACCCATTCGCCTGACTGAATGGTGGTTGCCGTACCTCCCACCGGTACGACTCCGCCTGGAAGGATTGATGGTAATGAGGAACTCCCCGCAGGTTCAACCATCACGGTCACGGGGCTGGACGGAATGCCGTTCGCGACCACCACGAGGGTCGAAGGACCGGATTCAATGGACATCGGCACATCGAAATGTGTGGACACGGGTGTGATGCCCGTGGCTACTCCCATAGTGCTGTGATCGTGCGTCCGGCAGTAAAAAACATGTTTGGTCGCCGAGTTGGTAATGCGCACGAGTGGGTAGTTGGTGTACTGCTGCCCTTCGTCCCCGTACATCGCACCTTGCGATAGCCCATTGAATTGCGTCCCGCCGATCGAGTACGTCGTACCCGCGGCCAAAGTGGAAGGGACGGAAGAGATAGCCGGGGCCCAAACCGGATTGGGGTTCCCCGAGGGGGAATAGATCTGAGGCAGTCCGGTAAAGCCACAAGCAGTCACAAAAATCTGGCCGGTTGGCAGCTCTAGCATTTGCAAGTTCGTATTGGATAGAGAGGCTGCGTTTGGCGGATCCGCGACCTGGATGATATTTGTGCCGTCGAATTCGAAGAAATGGGTCGGCATCGTTTGGCCATGGCCGGGACTGGGACTGGCAGCGAATAGCACATTGCCGCTGGGAAGGAGTGCGGCCGGGGCATCGTTCATCGTGTAAGTCTGTCCATTGATCGTCGGTAGATCCGGACCGGCGGTCCAGGTCCCGGAAGCGCTGTGGTAGATCGCGGTATGGTCGACACCGCTCGAAAGGGCGCCGAAGACAATGACAGTGCCGTCGGGACGCAGCACCTGCGGCCCCATTTCTTCCGAATCAGAAAGTCGAACGGTGGTGCTGCCCGCGCTCGTCCATGTGCCCGTCGCAGGGTTATACCGCTCGGAAAGTGTGGGGTTGGCCGCCGGGTTGCTATCGATTACCAGCACGCTGCCGTCGGGTAAAAGGGTCCAGCCTTCTTCCTGATTGGCATCGGCCTTGCCGCTGCCGGTAGGCGTCCATGTGAGAGTCGCCGCGTTCAAGAGTGCCTGCTCCCTTGACCCATTCTCATCGTCGCGGCCCATCATGAACGTTCCGTTTGCCAACACCACGCTCGGAGCGCCGCCGATCGTCGACCATCCGCTCGGCGGCGCCACCGGGGTCCAGGAGTTGGCGACCGGATTGTAAATCGCACCCAGGTTGGTGAAGTCCAGGACGCCATTGTTGACCTCGCCGCCCTCGTAAATGAGCCGCCCGTCCGGCAAAACCGCGCGTGCCATCGACCCAGGCGAATACCCCGACGGCAACGCGGCGTTCGCCGTCCAAGCGCCGTTGACGTAGCTACCGCTTATGTCAGGAGTGAACCGGAATCCATGGTCCACGAGGGTACCGTCGGTCAGCAGGTTCACGTCGCAGGAGTAGACGTTTCGGGGGTTGGTCAGGCTCTGCCAAGGCGAAGGTCCTGCGCTCGACGCTGTGTCCTTAACCTGTGCGAGTACTTGGTTTGACGAAACCCAACAGCTGACCAAGGTCACGATGAGAATTACGAACGCACGCAACTGGCGGGAAATGGTTCGGTTCGTCATGATGAGGCGGCCCCTTCATCAAACCAAATAAGCCATGATATCACTTTCCAAGGGCGAACCCTGTTGCAGTCTTGTCTTATACGAGATGAGCCTGGAAGGGTTGCCAAGGCGCGGTTGCCGCAGACGCGGTGGCAGATCCTGTGTTTCCTTCGAGACCGTGCATGCCTCAAGATGACACGATTGCCTATAACTCGCCTCCTGACGGCGTAGCGTTTAGGAAAACCGATTCCTGGCGAGAAATCCGGTTACCTAAGCCGTACATGATTTCCCTTAACCAGCGCAACGCCTTCGACCACCTCGCCCCGAGCCAGCGCGTCGGAGAGGATTCCACGCTGGAGTTCTTTCTGAACAATCTTCCCTTCGCCATTCATTAACCGGTCCCGAAGTGGGCCTGGCTGCAGCGCCTCAAGAACCTCGACCCACTCCGGCCAGGTAATCTCGACGCGGGCTCGGTAGAAGGTCGCGGGGATATGCGTTGCCTCATTAACCACCAGCGACGGAGCGCTGTTGGCCTGAAGAGTAATCGTATTCAACTCGCCGCGCAGCTTTTGGACTCTCCGCGTGAGCATGAACCAGACCAGCATCTGCTTCAAACGCTTCTCCCGATTCTCCGCGGCTTTGTGCCGTGCCTGGAATCGTTCGCCCTCCCGCTGTGCGATTTCAGCTTCCGCCCTCTGCGCTTTCAGGAAGTCGGCGATTCGATCCACCTTGTAGCCGAAGGCTTCGGCGTAGGTTGCGAGGGCCTCTTTGATCGAGTCCGAAAGCTCGCCGTTGTTCGCCTCAGCATCGGCTTCTGCAGCTTCCACCAAAGCAGCAAGAGATTCATCGATCTCGAAGATGCTCAGCCCCTTCGCCACGTCGACGGCGCTGATACCGGTCATAATCGCGCTCATGCTGCTACGCCTCCTTCAGCGTCACTAAACGACCCATGCGATTTCTCTGGAACGCCGCCGAATCCTCGAAACAACTGCCGCTCAATCGACGGAATGTAGGGTGTGAACTCGTCTCCTGGCAGAGCCGCGTCGATCAGACGGAACGTTTGCTCCATCCGCGCGTCCATCAGATCCAGCAAGGAAAACGCCAACGCTTCCGGCAACATAGGTCGGCGCAGAGCTCCCTTGTCCAAGTCGCCGTGGTGGCTCACGAGCAGGTGCTGCAGGATTGTCTTCAGTTCGATTGGGAACTCGGGAACTTGCGCGGTGTGGCGCTCAAGGATTTCCAATCCGAGAGTGACGTGTTCGAGCAACTGCCCCCGGGTCGTGTAGGCAAAGTGAACACCACTCAGTTCGAGCGTTTCGACTTTGCCCAAGTCGTGAAGAATCGCGCCCGCGATCAGAAGATCGAGATTCAGGCGCGGATAGTGGGCGCACATCGACACCGCAAGATTGCAGAGCGAGAGGATGTGTTCGAGCAGGCCCCCACGAAACGCATGGTGGATTTTCAGAGCCGCGGGAGCGGACTTGAGACGGCTTCCGATGTGTGGCTCGTTCACGATCAAGTCCAGGAGCCTTCGTAACGCTTCGTCCCGTACCATCGTCATGAAGCACTGCAATTCCCCGAACATCTCGTCGGAATCGCGGGTCGACGACGAGTAGAAATCAGCCGCGTTGTATTCTCCTGAGTCGCAGCGGCGAATTCGGCTCACGATGAGCTGTGGCTTATCGTTATATACCTCGACGGTCCCGCGCACCTTCACGACGTCGTCACGCTCGAACGATTGGGACACGGAGTCCGGGTTCTCCCACACCTTCCCGTCGATCTCGCCACTGCAATCGGCGAAACGCAAGGCAAGGAAGAATCCGCCGTTCCGCTTCGGTCGCAGCTCCTTTTCGAGCACGACGGCCAGAAGCGTCACTTCGCCCGACTGCGGCAGTTCGTTGATGAATGGGCCTTTGTTCTCCATTCGCGCACCCCTTCCGAAATCAATCTCGCCTCGCGGAGCGATTGCAGACACGGCCGCTCCGCACGCTTGATCTGTTATGGTTTTGTGGTTCAAAAAGACAGCGAGAGTTGTGCATCGCTGTCGTATCGAGGTTTTCGAGCTACCCTTGTTTGTGGCATCGCCAATTCAACAAGAGCGTCGGTTGGTCCGAGGGGCTCTGGCGCCGCTGATGGCTCTTCCGTTGGGATCGCCGTCAACACAGGTTCGTTCGGACATTCGATCACCGGAATCCGCGGGACTTCGAGTAATCGAGTGTGTTCCCTTTGGACCTCACGCCAGCAGGCGTCGGCCTTTTCCCCGACGCCCTTCTGCGTCACGAGTTCCCGAGCCATCGCCGTAAGCATGTCGTCGTCGTCATCGAGGGCCTGGAGGCCATGATTGGCGAACTTGCCCTCCATAGCAAGCGAGACCAGGAGTTTCTTGCCCATCAGGCGTAGACAAGCA
>PLDF01000153.1 GCA_003135055.1 Bryobacterales bacterium
CTGCGCTATGAGCAACCGGTGGATCCTGCAACATTCTGCTGTACCTCATTAACTGTCTGAAAACATGGATTCCTGCTCATCACAGGAGTGAGTTCGCGGGACGCGAATGCGGTTCCTGATCTTCGCAGCCTCTGTTTTTACCGTCTCAGAGTCCAACGCCGCGGCGGGAATCTGCCAGGGGGCGCATTCAACCACTTGCTGTGCAGGCAGGATCTTACGCTCGATCAGATGCCGCACACTAAGTGGACTTAGGTTCAATCGTTCCGCCGCCTCTTTCAGAGTTACTTCACCTGGATCGCACTGGTTAGGATCGAAAGCAGACAAGTGAAGGCGGTGGCGTACAGAATAAACTCGGTTTTCGTTCCACGTGTTATCGGAGCCGGTGCGTAGCCGCAGCCGGTTCAGTGTGGCTGCGATGTGCTCGTCGCGGAACTTACCAGCCATCTTACGAATCACCTCAATCGCATCGAGATTCGTGCAATGGCGATGCTTTCCTGTCTCGCTCTTCTTAAGTCGGAGTTCAGAATGCCGGCCGCCTGCCCAGTGAATCAGCAGGACGATCTCTCGCTTGTCCTCATCAATGTCAGCGACTATCTCCCGAATCAGGATTCGTGTAATCCTTTGCTTCAGTCGCATGTCTGTCGACGGCGAGTTCCAGATGGCCGGCATATCTTGCGCCAAACTCATGAGAGTTTGCTTGTCAGGAATGGGCATGGACTGACTCTTGTCATCGAACTCTCGCAGCTTGTTTTCCAGCTCCTGGATCTTCTGCAAGGCGACATTCCATCGAGCTTCCAACTCAGCGGCAACCAATCGCCGCTCCGGATCTACGGCCTCGTATCTTCGAGCGGCCAGGCGCGCTTCGTAACGGGCCTGCTCGACTTCCAGTTCGATGGACCTGCGCAGTTCCTGACGTTGCCGCTGCATCTGTTCAGCAGCTTCCAATGCGGCTTCGATCGCGTTTCCTTCAATGGCGCGCAGAACTTCATTCGCAACTCCGGCGTCCACTCGCAATCCACCAAAGGAAATGCATCCGCCTTCACCGCAGTCAAGGCGTTGCCCACGGCACTCATAACGAACCACTGTGGCTCGCGGTCCTGAATAGCTGACGTACAGCATCCGTCCACATCGCCGGCAGCGCAGCAGTCCGGACAGCAGGGCCCGGCCACCTCGCCCTGCCTTTGGCTCGGCTCCGGATTGCATATGGGTGTTTGCGGCGATCATCGCCTGATTCCGTTCGTACTCCTCCCAGGAAAGGTAACCCGGATGGTGATTGGGAATCAAGACGGTCCATTGTGATCGCGGTTTGCGGAAGCCGGAGCGTTTGCGCGCGCGGCCATCCACGATCCTGGTCCGTGTTTCAGTCTTGCCGAATGCGTAAGCACCCGCATAGATGGGATTGGTCAGGATGGCCTGAATGTTTTGATACAGCGGTAGCTTCCATATAATTCCAGACTCACCGCCGTCGAAAGAGCATGCAGGCAGGCACACGTTGTTTTGTCGAAGCCATATCAGGACCTGTCGCATGCTCCCGAGCTCCGACATCTTTTCCAACACTAACTGAATCGCCTGCTGGACACGCTGATCAGGATGCTTCTCGATCTTGCCTGTCAAGCTCCAGCAGAACCCGACAGGGACAGGAATCCGCAACTCCCCACGACGGGCCTTCTGTTGAATGGCTTCGAATGAGCGCTGGCGAATCAAGGTCGCCTCAAACTCGCTCATCGTGCCCTTCAACCCGAGGAGCAAGCGGTCGTTGATCAGGTTGGGATCGTACACGCCATCCATGTCCACTACGACTGCGCTTACCATCCCGCAAAGCTCGATCAAATGGTGCCAGTCCCGCCCATTGCGAGCTAATCGGGAGGCCTCGAGACAAAATACAGCGCCTACTTCGCCGGTGCAAACTTCGGCCGCCAGGCGTTGGAATCCGGGGCGATCGACTAGTCCTGACCCAGTACGACCCAGATCCTCGTCGATGACGGTGATTCGTTGAAAGCCCAACTCGCGGGCTCGATCCTCCAGAGCATATTGGCGGCGCTGGCTTTCCACATGGTGCGTCACCTGGCTGGGAGTGGATTGGCGAACATAGACGATGGCCGCTCGGAGAAGACGCTCAGGCGTGAGCTTCGGATGACTCATTGTCTCCTCCGTCTGCCTGTATTTTGAGTTCTCTGTGAGCCGCGTGGATGAGTAACTCCACCAGCGCGATCGTCAGTTCCTTCTGCTCGTCGCTGGAGGCGACGGTTGTCACTTGTGTGTCGAGAAGCGACAGGTTCAACTGTCCCTTCGGTGGCGTGGCTGATTGTTTCATCTACTCCCTCCTCGCCAGATAGGCGATTGGAGGAAGCTTGCCACATATCCACCAAAGATCGGAGTCGGCCAAGCGCATCCGCTGAAATCAACGGTGAGCCGAGCGAAAACTGGAGGCATTCCGGACTGCACATCCAACCCGGAAGAGAATGCAACCTGCCGTCGGGGGCTTGGCAAAGAAGGCGTTCACCGTCTCGATCCTGATGGCGGCGGCGAAGCGGCAGGGATAAGCCGAAAAGCGGATGCCAACGGTAGTAGACCGTTACGGTCTCCAAACTGTGTGCATTATGTGAGCGAGCCGGTGGGCGAGCACCTGAAGTATCTGGTGTGGGCCCAAGGGCGGCCGGTAGCGTGTCTGGCATGGAGTTCGGCGCCGCGGCATCTGGCGAGCCGGGACCGCTTCATCGGCTGGAGCGGGGAGGCGCGGCGGGGGAACATCCGCTTTCTCGCCTACAACACGCGCTTTCTAATTCTGCCGTGGATCTCGGTTCCACACCTGGCCTCGCACATCCTGGGCCGCATGGCGCGTCAGATCTCGCAGGATTGGGAACGCGTTTACGGGCATCCGATCTATTATCTGGAAACCTT
>PLDF01000387.1 GCA_003135055.1 Bryobacterales bacterium
GCAGGCTTACCGAAAGGACACCGTAGGTCCCATCAAGAACCCGATTTCCAGTGGTCCCGCGTTGCGTGCCTGGGGTTACCAATCCGAGGACACGGGCAAGGTCTTCACAGAAGTCGGCTGACTCTCGGAAAACATCATAAAGGGCCAAGTCTTTAAGCCAGTGGCCGGCTTCTGGCTCGTCATGGGTTGAGAGCCCAAGTTCTCGGCGAACTACCACCGGCGGTCTCCCAACTTTCACACCCGCATCCCAAACCAGTTCGCTTACGGGGCAGTTTCCAGCAACGCTGAAGCCGCGCCATGCACCCGCTCGCATAAAGTCCAGCCACAACCGCCACGGCTCCTGGCCGACGGTGATGCCTGAGCTCGGTAGCCCGAATATAGCTTTCCGCGCTGTTTCGTTTAGTGCCTCCAAGACTTCCGGGGGAATCCGAACTCCGTCTGGTGTCGAGCCCCACCAAAGTATCCAGGCGCCATGGTACGCGCTCCACTTGGCACTCAACTCCGCGAACCGGATGGCGTAAGTCAGAAAATCCGCTTGACGCTGCTTCCAAAAACCTACGTCTGCCACCGCTCTCTCGGCGGCTCCCGCCTTGGCCGTCAGAGAAGCCGCCGTATCGATTCCGAGTTGCGTGGGTTTGCCCTCTCGACCCGACCCTTCGAAGATAATCAGGCCTAGGCGGGCGAGTTGATGGCAATCGCCTTCGATGGCATCGACCTTGATAGAACGGCCGCGGCCGTAGACTAAAAAACCTTCGGAAACGTTACGCACGAAAATGAACGGCACGCCGTGGCCAGCAAGGTGCTCATTTACTACTATTCTTCGGGGGCCGCGGCTAATTTCTGTTCTCGCTGATCCTAACTGCCGCCGCCCGTATCGCCGCTGCGTATCGCTCCGTATGGGCCAGCCGGTCCACGCCTTGGGCTAAGCTGGTAGCTATGCGGACCTTGGCCCTGACGATCTGTGCGGGGATACTGTCTGCGGCCTTCTGCCAGGACGGCGGAGAATCCAAAAAGATGGCGACTCCCGCCCTACCGTTCTATGACTGGGGAGCCTGCCCTTACGAGAGCTGCGCGTATCGTCAATGGACGGCGCATCGATCAGCAACGGTTTACGATACATGGAAACCAGAGCGCCGGCCCATCGCTCAACTCCAGGTGGGAGAACAGGTGACCGGCATCACCGGTACGGTGGTCACATACCAACCGGGCCTGATTCGCATGGATGGCAACTTGCCGGATCGGGATCTCCAGCGCGGAGATACCATTCTCACCTACGCCTATCGGGGCGAAGGTTTTTCTGCGGTTTGGTTCAAGGGCAAGTATCATTCCCTCTTCGACATCTCGTTCGCGAAATGGCCGGATGGCACAGGCTGCGGCGGTGCACATTGCGCGGCCACTTACATGGACCTGGGCAGGAAGTCGTGGTGGGCCGAGGTCAAGCTGATTTCCGGCCGGACGGGATGGGTGGAAATGGACCTCGCTCAAATGCCGATCAGCCTGTTTTAGGCCGCCCGTCGTTAAGATTTTACGGCCTACTGCGGCTGGATCAATCTGGCCTAGCCATCGGCTGCCGCCGGAATTGCTGACGGCGTTAATTCGTATTATCGGAAAGCATCGCGACCGGGCGGCAATCCGGAAGTCACGGCCGCTGCCAAGCATTGCCCAGCCTTCTTGCATAGGCTTCGCACTGGTGCCGAGCCTGATAAAATGAACTTCGTTTGTTCTGGTTTGTTCTGATGAAGATCGTAAGGAAGCTACCGGCTGACACGTGGTATCAGATCCGAAGCCCGAAGAACTTCTATTCCGCAATGCGAAGTGATGTGGAGCTACTACTCAAGCATCGTGCATACGTGTCATTGACGACCATAATTGTGTGTTGCCTGGAAGCGATTGCCGCCGGCGCCGGCGAAGCAACACGCGGCAACTTCGCAGCGTTCGTCGCTCGAAATTTCCCGGATCTCGTCACGGAGATCGAAGGGGCTTGTCCTGGTAAGGAGGGCACCGCTGTCTTCTGCGACGGGTATCGCAACGGATTCGCCCACTTGCGCGCGCCGAAGCCCAAGCTCGCCATCGCCGAGGAGCATGAACTCGATGGTCACTGGGCAGGACTCCTCGACGTCAATGGAGTTCCTATCCTAGCGCTCAACGTGGATCGCCTGGCGCGTGAATTCATGATTCTGGAGCGCCTCGAAATGGCGGGGAAGAACCCAGTGGTCACTAAATGAATGTGCGAATTGATGTTCGAGAACTGTTGGCATTCTATGATGCTCGGAAGGACGCGCGAGCCTCACGCTGGGGTCTCTTCGGGGAAGAGCTTGGCTTCGCACTTCTCTGCGAGTACTTCCGCCGTGAGGGCGGCGTTGCAAACCGCTTGGATCTACCCTGTACAACCGGAGCGAGGAAAGGGCCACGACTTGACGGCTGGCTGAAGGTTGTGCGCGCCGGCACGACAACGCTGTATCAAGTCGAGGTGAAGACCTGGGGAATGCATTCCATCGGAGGGACCGCACTCGCCGTGGACGCGACTGGGGCTGAGACTGAGGAGTTCATGCGGCGAACTTGGCAGCAGTACTGGACCGGCAGCGACTTCGCTGACAAGCCTCTTCAGAAGGTTCTTATCCGTATGAAGCCGCCCGCCGGAGAACACATGGTGGAACCATTGGCGTGTCTGTGGGCGGCAATGAGCCCGAATGGTGGGCAGGATGAATTCTTCAGTGTTCCGATACAGGACGGATCGTTTCCACGAGTCTATGTATTCTCTATGTCAAGCTTTCTGCGGCGACTCAGTGAACCCTTCCTAGTGCTTGGACTCCCGAGTTTGAATGCGCGATTAGCCCACCTCCGCGCGATTTTTCCTGGGTCATTTGGCCCGATATGACCAGATATCGGGAGGTATTTCTCAGCGCCCGCCCAACGGGCGCTTTGGCACGTCTACCGGCGCACGATTTTGTTGACGGCCTTCGCGAACTGCCAAAATTCCGCCTGTGCCGTGGAGCCGGGCGCGTACTCGCGCACCGTGAGACCGCTCATCACGGCTTCGGTCACTACGATCCGCTGCCCGATCCCAGGCAGTACTTTCTTCCCAATCGTTCCAGTGAAGAGGACAATCCGCGGCCGAGATTCGTATTCTTAAGAACCTTGGATGGCACAAACCGGATGCGCGGCTTCTTCGACCGCCTTTGCAAGCGCCTCTCGGCTGGAGCACCTGCGACGCGGAACGATATCGGTTATATATCGTCAGTATTTGCAGCTAGCCGGAGCCCCATCCAGGTTTGGACGCGGGCCGATGGAGAGACCTGAGGCGTGCTATTGTCATTGAAATTCCAAAAGGGGCGTTTCTTTTTGCCTGGTTCAAGCGTCTACCAATGAAAGATGTTCGAGACAACCAAAGTACGAATCTCAGGATCGGGAATACTATTCTGCTAAAGGAGTTTGGAACACGATGCGGCCATTCGCATATATCAGCTTAGTCGCCCTTCTGTCTGTCGAGGCATTCGGCCAGTCAACCGAGACCCCGGCCTCATTTCAAATTGCGGATATCCACGCGAGCCTCCACAGCATGAGTCCATTCATGCAAGGCGGAATCCTTGCGGCCGACCGTTATCAGCTTCGGCAAGCCAACATGGTGGATCTGATTCGAAGCGCCTACGGTGTTGAGGCCGAGAACGTCCTGGGTGGGCCAAGTTGGCTGGAATTGGACCGCTTCGATGTGATCGCCAAGACGTCGCCCGGTACGCCGCCGGAAACGCTCAAGCTAATGCTCCAGGCCCTGCTGGCGGACCGCTTCAAGTTGGTGGTCCACAAGGATTCCAGGCCCATGGATGCTTTTGTGCTGGCGATGGGGAAGGGCAAGCCGAAATTAAAAGAAGCGGACGGCTCGGGCGCCCCTGGATGCCAGCCCCAACCGATGACCCCTCCCGAGCCTGGCAAGGTTTCGTATATCACGGTGTCCTGCCACAACATGACCATGGAGGCATTTGCGACAAACCTGCATCAAATGGCGGGCGGCTACCTAACCAGCCCCGTGATGGATTCAACCGCATTGAAAGGAGCTTGGGATTTCGACATCAAATGGACCGGGCGCGGCGCGCTCGCGCAAGCCGGCGGCGACGGCATCAGCATCTTCGACGCCGTCGATAAGGAACTCGGGCTGAAGTTGGAATTTCAAAAATTCCCGACGCCCGTCATCGTGGTGGACAGCGTCAACCAGAAGCCAACCGACAACCCGCCTGGCATAAAACAAACTCTACCACCGCCTCCTCCGACCGAGTTTGAAGTGGCGGCCCTCAAGCCGAGCCTGCCGGACACGAAGCCGGGCGGCCGCGGATTTCAGCCCGGCGGCAGGATTGATTTCCAGGCCATCCCGCTAAGCGCCATAATTACGGCTGCCTGGGACCTCCGCCTCGATCCTGGTGAGGACATCGCGGGAGCGCCGAAATGGGTGAAGTCGGCCAACTTCGATCTGGTCGCGAAGACGTATGCTGCCACCACCACCGGGCCGGCAGGCGCTCCGCAAATCGACATTGACGACCTTCGGGTGATGCTGCGCGCGTTGCTGGTGGATCGCTTAAAGATGGTTATCCACTATGAAGATCGGCCCCAGACTGCGTATACGCTGGTGGCGGGAAAGCCGAAACTGAAAAAAGCGGACCCCTTGGGTCGTACGGGATGTAAGGTAGGGCCTGCGCCGCTAGGTAAGGACTCAGCCAAGGACGGCCCACCGCCCTTCCAGGCTGTATGCCAGAACATGACCATGGCACAATTTGCGGAGCAGCTTCCCAGCATCGGGCAGTTATATATTCATAACCCGGTGCTCGATGCCAGTGGCATTGAAGGCGCCTGGGACTTTACGCTGAGCTTTAGCCCGGTTCCACCAAACATGATGAATGGCGGAGGGGGAGGTCGTGGTGGCGCGCCAGGTCCGCCTCAGGGCGCTAACCCGTCCGCTGGCGGAACAGTTGAAGCATCGGAACCCAGTACCGCCGTTTCACTTTTCGACGCCGTTGAGAGGCAGCTCGGGATGAAACTGGAGATGCACAAGCGAAACTTGCCTGTGCTCGTCATCGATCACATTGAGGAGAAGCCGGACAATTAACGCGCCGAACCGCGGAACCGCTCCAATTCGGCGGGCGGCTCCATGGCTCCTTCCTTTCCGCGCGAGCGTTAACGAAGAGCATTCTATC
>PLDF01000103.1 GCA_003135055.1 Bryobacterales bacterium
CCCTTCTTCTGCAGAATAAAAACCCCGCGGCTCACAATTTTAGCGAGGAGTTCCGCCATTATGCGGTTGTACTCACCGTTCATCGCCCACAGGCGATTTCGGTCGGCCACAGAAATTTCCGTGGCGCTCTTAACCGGGCCTTCACTGGGTTCCGGTCCAAGCATCGTTCTTCGTATGCGCTCGCGCAAGGCTTGCATTTCTTGCTGCGCCGGGGGGAAATTTTGACCTATCTCGAGCGGCCGCAGCGACGGAGAGTTATCCGCGTTGCTCGCCACCGGGATGATTGTGTTCGGTGTCAGACTGGCTGTGTACGGGTTCAACACACCGTCAGACACGCCAGTCATTGGCGGCGCCACAGTGAGCGCCATCTATGTCAGCAGGAACTCCTGCATGCGATCCACGGTTCGTGAATCACTCAATGCCAGGAGCACGCGACCGCGGCCGTAGGTCTCACCGGCGCACTTCGACGCACGACCGACTATCGTCGGATTCGACTTACCGAAGTTGTAGCGCCAGATGATCGTCGGCCCCGTCATGTCGATGGCGACGCCGTAATAGTTCTTCGTCTCAGGATCGTAAACTTCGCCCTGAACGATGTTGAGCTTCTTCTCGGGATCTTCCGCTATCGTCTTGCGAGTCGACTCTGGGAGATCAAGTAGCTCCATGCCAGGGTACATGCGCAGAAGGTTGCGAGCATGCGGGCAGCGATGTTGCCACGTAGTTTCGATCGTGCCATTCGGACCTTCCTCAATCTCGATCGCGGAGAGCGGTATCGCTTGGAACATGAACGGGCTGTCCATGTCGCCTTCGTCGAAAGAAATGGCGCAGGTACCAACTTGCAGATCGAGCGCAGCTTCCGAAATAACCGTGTTGAAGTTCGACGTGTTCAGGTAGCTGAAGAACATCCGCGTCGCGTCTTGCAGCCCTTCGTTGATCTCGGGCTTGTCCTCTAAATCCTTCTTCGACACTGCGGCGCCCGGCGCGAACTCGCACCAGTGCATCCATGCAGGGAAAAGTAGCGCGCACAACGTATTCGCTGCCGTATACGTCGCCTCTTGCAGAGTCGAATCGTACAGGAGCCGATTCTTTTGCTGGCCTTCCGTATGCCAGGTAAAAGTCTCGCGCGCGGGCATCGCGTACTGGTATGCATCCCGATACGTCGAACGCCATAGATGTTTCTTCTGCTCGGCATTGCCGCGACGCTTCAGCAACGCTGCAGCATCCTCCAATTCCGGCGGTAGTGTGGTCAGAAGCACGAACTATTTCTTGCCGTGCGCTGCCATCGCGGCAAATTTCTTCTTGCCGTACTTAGCGCGGCCCGCTGAAGCGGCGATTGCTTTGGCGGCTTCAGGAGATTTTCCTTCGCCTTCCACTTTCTTCACGAATTTCGCGAAGCGTCCGCCACCGCCAGGTTTCATGCTCTTTGACATTTTCGTTCCTTAACGTATCGGTCCACGGCCGCTTCCACCACCGGGGCGACCACCAGGAGTTGCGCCTTGGCCGGCAGAAGCGGCAGAAGGAGTGGCAGCAGCTGCTCCGCTATCCGCTATGTCCAGCAGGCTCGCGCCGGCGACACCCGCGCGCAAAGGCGCGTCTTGCTGTGAGGCCGACGGCCCGGAGGGTGCTTGTGGCGTGCCGATGCCCGCAGAGTTACCTGCGATCTGCCTGCTAAGCGCGGACCCGCGGAACACGCGCGTGCCCTGCATGGCGTTCAGGATGACCTTGCGTTGCTCGTTCTCTTCGAGATTGAGGTTCGCGTTGGTCGTGGCTTGCTCAGTCTGCAACTGTTGCTGCTGCGCCGTCGGACCGGAGGAACCGCCGCCCATGGAACTCATTTCAGAATGCCTCCGCGGCGTTGGATATATTTGTACAACTGGTACGGTGTCCGTGTCCAGAATGAATTGATGCCGAGCGCGAACTTGCACGCTTCGACACATGTGTTAGGTCCGAAGGCGAACCATTCGCGGACCTTGTAGGCTTTCGACAGTGCCGTGACTTTTTGCACGGTGGCGTCGGGGTGCTTAACCCACGGCGGCGTGGGATCGAACTCAAGAAAACATTCGAGTATTTCAAACGTTGGCTTGAGTCGTAGCCAGACTACTTGATCGGGCGCATCGCCAAAACGCTCAGCGCGCCAGAGATCGCAATGGCGAAAACCTTGCTTCAGCCACTCCGTCCAAAAGAAATACGGTGTGCGCGGGTAGTAGACCACGTACCATTCGACCGATCTCACACCTTCGGTGAAATCGAGAAGGCTAACCTCTGTCTGAGACGCCAAGGGGATTCCAACCTTTCGGTTTCGCCATCGTGATCGCGGCACCGCCTTCAGGCCACTTGACTTCTTTCGACGAGTCGCCGCTGTTCAAGCGCCCCTCGCCGCCGCCGAGCATCAAATACTGAAGTGCGTCGGCCACGTCCGCATACGGCGTGATCTTGTCCGGCGTCTCGGTGTACCGTTCTTCACCGGAGATCTTCATCTTCCGGTAGCGGTATTTGTTGATACACGCGGTGCGTAAGATCTTGCATCGTTTGCTGATGAGGAGCGCGGGCTCGCCGCCGGGAAGGATCTGCCTGCGCATCGCGCCGTCGACCGCTTCGATGCGAGTCGCCGGATCGTTTGTCCGCGCGTTTAGCACTGGTACACCTGGGAACGCCTGCACGATCAGCATGCGCATATCCAAGTCGTCTGCGCCCTTCGCTTTGCCTGCGGGGTCGCACGTAATCTTGATAATGCGGAAATCAGGGATCTGCTGGGTCAGCCAGCGCTTCACTTCGGCAGCGAACGCTTTCATACCCATGCCTTGCGCGCAAAGCTCATACTGCGCGCGCCATTGCCCGTCGTCGGACTTCTGCGCTACAACGACTGCAGGGTTGCGGCCGGTGTTGTCCCACCCAAGATAGACCGGCGTATGCGGCACGGCCTTCGGGTGGTCTTGTGCCTTGAACAACTCTTTTTCGCGGCAATGAACGTTGTCGTCGTACGCTTCGAATACTGGTTTGCCTGATCTATCAGTTCCGTACTTCGAATGGACATACATGTCCGCGTCGGTCTTCGAGTAGTCTCTAACCGCGTTGAGATAGTACGTTCGCCCCTGCTCTCGGCGCTTAGGATCATTCCACGGCAGCGCCAGTGTTTCTGGCGTCTGCGCAAGATTTTCTAAGTTCTCAGCCTCGGCTTCCATCCCGCCAGGCTGATGAAAAAATTTATACCCGTTGCGCGGATTAGCTACGAACATCTCATGAAAATCGGATGTGGCGCTCCACGGGTTTGTATCTCCGATTATCCCGCCCCATGTACAGCCACCCATATCCGCACCGGGGAAGCGGCCGCAGCGACGACCAGCATGCGCAAAAATAGTGCCATCTATTTCTCGCATTTCATTCATCCACATCCCGGAAACCTCTAACGAAAGCAAATTCGCCACATCGTCAGGATCATCTAAAGCCCGAAATATGAATTCTGCATCAATAAGATACTTCGAACCTTCTGGCCGGAATCTCCAACGATGCGTCTTGCTAGTGGTGCTGAACTTGCCGTACTGAGCCTCACTAAAAAGCTTCATCCAAGTCTTGATTGTCGTATCGACCAACTGCGGCCCTGTAT
>PLDF01000130.1 GCA_003135055.1 Bryobacterales bacterium
GTCTCCGAACACTTCCTGCGAAAGCAGCTCGACATCGATCCCGTGGGAATTGTTGGGAAATTGCTTGTCGATCTGCGCCTGAATTCCCCGCAGTTCAGCCTGCGCCTGCAACAGGCTCACTCCCGGCCGCAGCAACCCGACAGTGAACAGATAATTCGTCCCGTGCTCGATGTAAGGAGGCTGCAGTTCCATCGGCGCCCACACCTGCACCGGACGAAACCCCTCCGGGACCATCTTCGGCATGACACCGATGATCGTGCATGTCTTGCCGTTCAGGTTAAGTGGCTTGCCCAGAACCTGCGGATCGCTCCCGAATTGCGTGCGCCAGAAATCTGCAACCAGCAGGCACATCGGCGCAGCACCTTTTTGATGATCTCCCGGAGCCAGCGCCCGTCCCAGAATCGGCCCCACGCCATAGACACCAAAATACCCATCGCTCGCCAGGCCCACGTTCAGCAATTGCGGCTCGCCTGCCCCGGTCCACGTCGAGCGAACCGTGAACGTCGCGGCCAGTTGCGTGAAGCTCTTCTGCTGACTCCTCCACTGCAGAAAATCCGGCCACGAATTGGCAAAGTACGATCCCTGCGGATAGACATTCTCTACCGCAACAATGCGGCTCGCGTTGTCATACGGAAGGCGCAGCGCTCCATGGATGACGCTGTAGATCGCGGTGTTCGCGCCGATGCCAAGGGCGAGCGTGCATAAAGCCACCAGGGTGAACCCAGGCGACTTACGCAGCTGCCGCAATGCATAACGTAGATCCTGCCACAGAGTGCTCAAGGTGCCTCCATTCGTGGGGAGCGCACTCTAGCCCGCACTCCGCATGCCACTCTCGCGAATATCACGGACAACGCATTTTCATAGGGCTGCGCCGCGCCGTCCCTCCCTCGAAACGACTTTCCCGTCCAAAAGCGAACATGCATGTCCGCAACCGAACAGGCCCTGTCCTTTCAATCGAATACCGTAATCGGTGGTCAGTAACGATTCAGTTAATCCCGGTTTTTGCATCCTATTTGCCGAGTCTCGCATGGGCCAAGCCTGCTCGGTCGAAAGCGCCATGCCAAATCGTGGCCAGCCAGCCTTCGCCGCTCGGGAGCTTGAGCGAACCGGCAAATCCCGTTACTGCGATGAGGTATTGCATTCCTGGAAACACCGTAAGATGGAACTCGTCCCGGAGGCTTCTTTGCGCGTCGGTCTGATGACCCGAGAGTACCCACCCCTTGTTTATGGTGGCGCCGGCGTCCACGTTGAGTACCTCAGCCGCGAGCTCGCGAAATCCATCGAGGTCGAAGTCCACTGCTGGGGCGATCAGTTATCCGACAAAGGCAACCTCCATGTCCGGGGCGCCGAGCCCTGGTCCATCATCACCGACGGCACCCAGGAGAAATTCAAGGCTGCCCTTGAGACCTTCAGCCTCAACCTCGCTCAGATTACGTCTCTCTCCGCCATCGACATCGTCCACACCCATACCTGGTATGTCGCGATGGCGGGTCTCCTCGCAAAGAAGCTCTACAACATTCCCTTTGTCCTCACTACTCACAGTCTCGAACCTTTGCGCGCCTGGAAGGCCGAGCAGCTCGGCAGCGGCTACGTCATGAGCTCCTGGATGGAGCGCACTGCGATTCTCGATGCCGACGCCGTGATCGCCGTCTCCCAGGGCACGCGGGCCGATATCCTCCGCGCCTATCCTGAGATCAATCCCAACCGGATCCACGTCATCTACAACGGCATCGATCTGCAGGAGTATCAAAAGACCACTCGCAACGCGGCCCTCGTCGAGTACGGTGTCGATCCCTCCCGTCCTTATGTCCTCTTCGTCGGCCGCATCACCCGCCAAAAGGGCGTCACGCATCTGGTCGATGCCATCCCTCACCTGCCTCCGCAAACCCAGGTCGTTCTCTGCGCCGGGGCTCCCGACACGCCGGAGATCGGAGCCGAGATGCGCGAGAAAATCGACCGCCTCCGCGCTGTCAATCCGCGGGTCATATGGATCGAGAAGATGCTCACCAAGCCCGAGGCCATCCAGCTCTACAGCAACTGCAGCGTCTTCTGCTGCCCATCCGTCTATGAGCCCTTCGGCATCATCAATCTCGAGGCCATGGCCTGCCGCGCGCCTGTCGTCGCCAGCGCCACCGGCGGTATCCTCGAAGTCGTCGTCGATGGTGTAACCGGCTACCTGGTTCCGTTTGACCAGAACCCGGTCACCAGCTTTCCTCTTCATCCGCAACAGTTCTCGCGCGATCTCGCCGCAAAAATCTCCGCCCTGCTCGCCGATCCCGATAAAGCACGCCGCTTCGGCGATGCCGGCCGCAAACGTGCCGAAGAGAAATTCTCCTGGTCCACCATCGCCGAACAGACCATCGGACTTTACCGTCGGCTGATCGACAGCCGCAATCCGTAGCCGCGCCCGGCCGGCCGTTGCCTATTTCGGCGAGAGTCCGGTGGCCGGTTTTCCAGCCTCCCCATTTCCCGGCCCGCCCACGATCTGCAGCGTTGGAATCCGGCCATCCATCGACGGCAGCGGCGGAAACGGCATGTGCGGCTCCGCCTGATACCAATACGCAACGGAATAGAAGTTATCCGACCGATGGTTGGCGTGCCCGTGCTCGATCGTCGCTTTCATCGATCTTGTGAATGGGATCGGAGAATCCAGATGGAACCGGTAGACGCTCCACCGTTCTCCCGCCAGTTCCTTGCCCACAATGGGCGCTCCGTAGAGCGGATAGGCAAACGACGCCCCTCCGAAGTCCCATGCGCCCAGAAAGAAATCTTCTGAGCCGGTGCCGCCCGGTCCCATCGGCGTCTCGGCGTTATCGATGAAAAACATCGGGTCTCCCTCACCCCACCAGCCGTCCTGGTTCTGCAGCACCGACATCGTTACGCCGACGAACTGGCCATGCCCTTTCGCCTCGAACCACACATAGTTGTCCTTGGCGTCCGTGTTTCTCCGATAGTTCACGAGTGGATCGCCGTTTTCGTACCATTCATTCGTCCAGCCGTGGTTCGGCTGTGCCTGCCGGTACTGCGCATGGAAATACAAGGTCCCCGGCGGCAACGGGCGCGCGTCGATGCGATAGTCGATGTTGTAATACAGGTTCTGGACTGTCATCTTCCCTTCATTGGTGACAGTAATGCGCGCGTGCTTCTGATACGGCATGGGGAAGAAACAATTCAGCGCCCTGGTATTTCCCACCGAAAGCATTTCCGATTGCCAGGTGTAGTAGACCCCCAGACCCAGCCCGAAGAAGTCGCCGATCGGTGTCTCCACACTGGGGTTCTCTTCTCCATCCCAATAAATGCGCAGCACGATGCGCTTCAGGTGATACGGCTCCGGGCTGTCGATGGTGAACCAGAGGTGCGAGACCTCCCCGGGTCCGTCGGTATCCAGAATCGTCATGGTCTGTCCCGGCGTAATCGCCATGGCATCGCGATTGCCACCCGTGGGCTCGGCGCTCGAAGTGTGGTGCCAGGCATAAGTCTGCTGCTGGGTCACATCCGGCATCCACGGCGCGGCCTGCCCCCAGGCTCCCGCCGCACAAACCGCCATCATCACCGCTATCAGGGCTTCTCGCATCGCGCTGGTCTCCTTCTTTTGAAGAACCGGCCCTCGTCAGCAGAGGTTGTTATACCTTTGCAGGCTCGAGCGCCTGCTGGCTCTGTGGGAACGCCGCCCCCGCGAGCCATCGTGCAGCATACCAGAGACCCTGGCCTGCCAGGTTAGATCTCTCGATGCACGCTCTCTGAAGGATCGGAGGCGGGACTCAGCCCGGAAGCGATCGGCCCCCCAAAAAAACGCAGCGGGCTCGTCCCAGGGATTCGATCCCGGAACGAGCCCACTCGTTTTTCTACTCCCTACTGCCTGGTGCCTGCTGCCTGCTTTTAACCCGCAGATCCCCGCCCGTCATCTGCTGCGGCTCCGCAAGGTTGAGCAGCCCCAGAATCGTTGGCGAAATATCGCGCAGCGATCCATCCGGACGCATCGAATACTGCTTCGCATCCTCGCTCACAAAGATGAACGGCACCGGATTCGTCGTGTGCGCCGTGTGCGGCCCGCCCGTGACGGGATCGACCATCAGCTCCGCGTTGCCGTGATCCGCGGTGATCAGCCACGCCCCACCGCCTCGCTGTTTCATCGCCTGATAAATCCGCCCCAGGCACGCGTCCACCGTCTCGACCGCTTTGATGGTCGGCTCCAGTCGTCCCGAGTGCCCCACCATATCTGCATTCGCGAAGTTCACCACCACCACATCGAA
>PLDF01000329.1 GCA_003135055.1 Bryobacterales bacterium
CGAGGATCGCGAGCCTCCGGTGTCCCAGAGCTACGCAGCCATCGACCAGGTGTCCTTGCCCGTCGGGCCCGCGATACGCGACCACATCGATCATGGAGCGGATCGTGGGGCAACCGGCAAAGGGTGGTCTTCTGGAGAAAATTCCTGCAATACCGCACATATTGACTGTTTTGGCTCTCTTTTGACATAGCTGGCGACTGTGACTGCCACGAGCAATCTCGTCGCTCTGGATTGAGGTTGAAAAAAGCTTGGAGGAACCGCTCCCCCTGATGATCAATACTGCATGCTGGTTGGCCGTGAGCTGCCGTAAGCCTCTGTCGTGGACTCCCCGAACAGACCACGGGATTTGAGGATGCGTTCGTGTTCTTCGATTTGATCCGCTCCGAATCTCACCCTGACCACCCTGCCCGGGTTCCCGGCCACGATGGAATAGGGCGGCACGTCTTCAATCACCACCGCGCCGGCCGCGATAACGGAGCCGCGTCCAATTGTGACTCCGGAAAGCACAATCGCACCGAACCCAATCCACACGTCGTCTTCGACGACGATGCCCTGCCGATCGCTCCGTGGGCCCTCAAACATCGTCGTCCCGGGTGAATCATACGTATGCGCATCCCGCGATAGAAAACCACAGTGGCTGGCTATGAGAACGTGCTGACCGATCCGGATGTCGCATCCGAACTCGCAATAAGCGCCGATGCCCACGTGGTCGCCGATCACAGCGATCCGGCGGGGCGAGAAAAAGGTCGATGTGGTCTGAACGTGAACGTCTCTCCCGTAGAGCACCCATCGATAGCGCAGCCCGAACATATAAAAGGTGCGGATCGCGTTGCCAAGCCGCCGGTAGATTGACGTTCGCGCCATCGCGACTCAGCCTTCCTCACGCGCGCCGGCTCGTTCCTCCACCCGACCCTGCCCACGAGAGCCAACGATCCTCTCGTAATAGCTGGTCAGAGCCGTGTGCTGGCTCTCCCAGGTATAGCGGTCCAGGAAAGCCGATTGTCCGGCTGCCCCCATGGCTCGCGCCGCATTCGGGTCCGCCGTGAGCCGGAGAATCGCCTCTACAAAGGACTCGGGACTGTCCGGATCGCAGCAGACGCCGCACGCGGCATCCTCGAGTACGGCCGCGGTGTGCGGATGTCCGCTCGCTGCGACGGGGATACCGGCGGCCATGTACTCGAAGAGCTTCGTCGGCAATGCTTTGAAGTTCTTTGGCAGATTTAGTGCTGGAATTATTCCGATGGTGGCGCGATTAAGGTGCTCCATGATCCGGGTCGGCGTAACGTTCGGCAGAAGCCTCACATTGGTAAGGGCGCGCCGCTCGACGGACTCCAGAATCTCGCTTCGGAAACTCTCGCTCATAAACCGGTCGACCACCAGCACAGAAACGTTTGGAGCTCGGACCAGAAGCCGCTCCGCAATATCCAAAAGCAACCAGCTCCCATTCGAAGGATACTGGGAGGCGGTGCAGATGACGCTGGGCTCCCGGCTCAGGTAGTCATCGGCGGCTTCCTGCGCCCGCTCCTCGCTTGCGTAGTTCCGAATAAGGGCAATCTTCTTTGCTGTTCTGAATTCCGCAAGCTGATCCGGCACCACTAAAACGATGTTCCCGATTGTGCGCGACGCACCGGCATGAGCCAGAAGCACAACGTCGTGCAGTGGGCGCCGCAAGAGCCTGGGGATCCACTCTCTCTTCAGCATCTCGTCAGCGTAGTTTTCATGTACGTCATAGATGACACGCTTAAAAGCAGAGAGCGGAATCATGAAGGGCAAAAGATCAATATCGTGAAAATGGATGAGGTCGGCTTTCGGCAGAAGAGGCAACAATCTCTTCATCACCCCGGCGAAGTTCACTACTCTTGTTATCCGCGAAGTCGCCGGGGAGAAGGTATGGAGCTTCACCCCTTCAAGCACTGTTCCGTTGGGAATCCTCCAGGGGCAGACTAAGTGCGATTCAGCGAAAGACGCAATCAATTTCGCATAGCGCCAAATGCGGGCATCGAAGTCCGAGTGAAGCGATGTGACCGTCACTACCCTGAGACGTGAATGGGTATTTCCAGACATTGCGTTCTCTTATGCTTCGTGCCAATTGCAAAAGTCGGCGATCTGCAGGTTACAGTCTTTTTGTGTCCGGATTACTCCGCGCCTGTTACCGTTGGATCAACTGCCGTACCCTCACAGGTTCGACCGCGCGTTCCATGCTCCGTCAGATGCCCTGGCTGCCCTGGATGGCAGCAGCTGGCAGGAAATCCCTCCCCACTGCCGAACGCCGATCCACATCGGCAGTCACCAGTGGCATGAACTGCAGGAGAAGGACGGTAAGCAAGGTGCCCGCGCTCAGCAGGCTTGTGAAGAATCCTTCGTTGACCAGAACGAACGCCGGCACCGAGAAAGCGGCAACGGCAAAGGCGCTGTCGTGTCCGGAAGCGGCGCAATCCACCAGCCAGAAATATCCGCCCACTACGAAAGAAATGAGAATGACACCTGCTAATCCAAGGGCTGAGAGACCGTCAGTTGCAAGAAATCCGGTATTGGCCTGGGTATCTTGCCCCCCCTGTTCCAAAAGCCCAACCTCATTCCCGACATCCTGCGTGAAACTGTAGCG
>PLDF01000211.1 GCA_003135055.1 Bryobacterales bacterium
AAAACGCAAACCTATGCGCGCCAACGTGGGACAGAAGCTTTCGTCTTTCAGCCCGGCGATAAGCGATAGCTAACTTAGTACATTGTTTCATGAATACGGTAGCGTATTCCAAAGACTCCGCTCCCTAAGAAGCCGGGAAATAATGCCAAAAAGCCCAAAATGGGTGCGCGGGTGGATATGAAATCGTCACTCACTCGCTCAGAACGTCTCCTAGGGCTTCTGGCAAGGCTCCTACAGAGCCAAATTACGGGTTTTTGGCGGTTTTGGAATAATTCACGCCTTCTGACGGTCGCGGCTCCGATCGGAGCCGCGCACGAAGTCAAGCGGCATTGCGATCCGCCGGCGAATTTCCGAAACGGCGAACTTAGCTAAGCTAACGGTAAGACCAACCAATGCTCTTGTAGAACGGAGACGCCAACTTGGCCGACTCCTATCGGCAACCGGAGCCGGACCGTCTTTAGCGCTACGCTTCCCGGCTTACGCCTTCTTAGCGCGCCATCCGCGCGTACTCTAAAACAACATGCGGCTAGACTTGGCCGGCGCCTATCTGTATGCTCCGCTCCGCCTTTGAATAGGCGTTGGGATCGTGATACAGCGCCCCTTCCGGAAGCCACTTCCACAGAAACCCCAAGTCTCTTCGCACGAGGTCGAGATAAAACTGGGGAAGCTCGGTGGTCTGCTGTTCGAAATAAGGGAGAAATTGCCGGTCCTCGTCCAGCCGCCGCCGAATGTCTGTGTGGTACCTGATTCTTCCAAACCCCTCCGTCGAAATGGCCCGCACCAGGTTCATGCCTCGCGAGGTCGCCCCTTGCGTCGCGCGGAAGCGGCGCAAAATAGCTTCCCAGGAGAAGGAGTACCGGGTCAGATCGATAACGTTGTCATAGAAGTCACTCCAGGAATAATTCCTGGGTTTGACGTTCATGGCCTGGTTGTTATTCAGGAAATGGAAAGGAAAAGGCAGCACGCGGTTGGCGCGCTGGTAATCGAGATTGAGCGGCGCGGCGCGGCCGAACGCCGTGAGCAGCGAATAGCCCGGAAATGCGCCCGGCGTCAAGTCCAGAAATCGTTTTGTAAGTTCAAAGGGTTCCACCCCTTCGTCGCTATCGAGCCCCAGCACAAAGTTGGTTTGTACGTAAGGTATGTAGCTCAAGATCAGATTGACGTGTTCGGAGACCTGGCGGACCTTATCCATCCCCCGTTGTGCGCCGGTCTTCGACTTATTGCCCAAATCGAACCAAGACTCGACGCCGGGCAGCAGGGCTTTGAACCCATTGTGCTTGAGCCGCTGCAGGTGCGGTTCCGAAAGAAGGGAGAGACTGCTCTCGGCGAGGAAGTCGATACGGCCGGGAGGCACGGCTCGCTCAATCGCTTCCATGTAATCGTTAAACCGGACGCCGAAATTGGGATCGTGCCAAGCTACCATGGGCCGCTTGAACTTAGTCAGCAGGAACCTGAGGTCCTCCTGAATCTCGTCGAAGTCCATAGGCTGATAGGGAACGGCCGCATCGATGCAGAAACTGCAGGTATACGGACACCCCAGGCTGCCGAGCATGGGAACGA
Organism: Bryobacterales bacterium; assembly: GCA_003135055.1. Taxonomy (GTDB): domain Bacteria; phylum Acidobacteriota; class Terriglobia; order Bryobacterales; family Bryobacteraceae; genus PALSA-243. The sequence goes on from PLDF01000211.1 coordinate 1,561, forward strand.
ATTTGATGAAGGGCGCTTTCTTGAGAGTGGGCTCGATGAACTGCCACCGCTTGCGCACGCCTGGAAGCGATTTCGGCTGCTGCGCGGCTGCTATGTGCATGCCAACCGGCCGATGTTCGGAGCAGTCCTGTAAGACGTCGCGGAGCGTCTCCCTATCGGTAAAGCCCAGGACGTAATCGAAGTGCCGCAAGGCGTCTTCCGGATAGCAACGGGCATGAGGCCCACCAATCGCGGTGATGGCTCCACGCGCGCGGAACAAGTTACTCAGGGCGTACGCGGTATGGGCCGCCTCGGTGAAGGCGCCGATGAAGACCACATCGACCTTGGACGGCAGCTCCTTCAGCAGATCTTCAAAGCCGGTATAGCAGACGAAGGTAACGTCATGCCCTTCCTCCTGGCACCATACGCCGATTACCTGCGGCATGATGCTGGCAAGATTAGGACTCATGACGCGAGCATACAAAGCTCGCGTCGGACTCCTGGAAACGATGTCTATGATCCCGATGTGGAGTTTTCTCATGTAAAAACCGGCTCAACCGTCCAGTGCGTACTCTATCGCATCTAGGGGCTGCTTCGGCATCCCGTAAGTTTGTAAATGGACGAATACACACGGAAGACACCGGCGCCGGTGGGGCCGCTTACGTGAGCGCCCGTGGCCGAAAAGCTGTCTGAACGGATCGCCCGGCGCAACCCGCGCCTCTAGCTCTAGCGAGCGTCGAGCGTTCCCAGCCAGCCATGGCCGCCAACGTTTCGGCGTCTTCGGTGGACGACGGAAGGTTCGCCAAACCGGCCGGCGACGAGAATTAACGCCGGCGGCCGGAGTCTCTACGTCCGGAAGCAGGACAAACGATCGATTTATGCGTCTGTTACCCAGCGCCTTCAGCCCGCTAAATTTCATGAAAAACCCGCGATTGGCGAATAAGTCGCGAAGCGCGCGCGAACAGAGGGCGGGTTTTTCGACCCTGTCGGCGCGCTCAACCTGTCAGCGCGCTCTACCAAGCAAGACAGACCACGAAGCGATGGTCTGTCCCACGTGGTTTCTCTGGAAGATGTACAAACTCAAGTCATGCGCTACCCTTGGAGTTATGCCCCCTGCCGTCAGGTTAGTCGATCCGGCCCAGAACGAATTCCTGGCCGGTCTGGAAGCCAAGTCCAAGCAACCCAACCCGTTCTTTCGCGCCATGGCCAACCGCCCCGAAACGCTGAAGAGCTTCGTGCCGTTCTATAGCTCCGTGGTCGGTCCCGGTTCCGTGGAGCGTCGCATTAAATCGCTGGTTTACATGGCGTGCTCCTACGCCAATGAATGCGCGTTCTGCATCTCCGCCAATACCGCGGGCGCCAGGAAGGCGGGCATCACCGAGGATGAGATGCGCGCCATCCGGACCGAGCAGGATCAGGACTTCAACGGGCCCGAGCGCGCCGCGATTCAATATGCGCGCGAGCTGACGCGCACCGCCGATGCCGATGAGACGCGCGCCGCGCTGACGGAGCATTTCAGCAGCGAGCAGATTGTCGAGATCACGCTGGTGGCGGCCGTTTCCAACTTCACCAACCGCTTCAACAACGGACTCCGCATCGAGCCCGAAGACTGATGGCGATACTCAGCGGCATTCATCCCGTGGCCGAAGCGCTGCGGGCCAAGCGTCCGCTGGAGCGCATCCTGGTGGCGCAGGGCGCGGGCGGGCCGCGCATGCAAGAGATCATCGAGATGGCGCGCCGCGCCTCGGTGCCTGTGCGCTTTGAGCCGCGGAGCGCCTTAGACCGTCTGGCCGGCAGCGCCGCGCATCAAGGCGTGGTCGCAATGGGCGCGGCCAGTAAGTACGCCGATTTCGAAGCCGCGGCTTCGTCGCCGCTGGTGGTGGTGCTCGACGGAGTGGAAGATCCGCACAATCTCGGCGCGATCGTTCGCACCGCGCATGCGGCCGGAGCGGGTGCGGTGATCATCCCGGAACGGCGCGCGGCAGGCGTGACCGACGTAGTGGCGAAGGCCGCGGCCGGGGCGCTTGAATACCTGCCCATCACGCGCGTCACCAATATCAAGCGGGCCCTTGAAGAGCTCAAGGAAAAAGGCTATTGGATCTACGGCCTGGATGAGCGGGGCACGGAAACCTACGACCAGGCCGATTACGCCGCGCCCACCGCTTTCGTGCTCGGCGGCGAAGGCAAGGGGCTGCACGAGCAGGTACGCAAGCACTGCGATGTACTGGTGCGGATTCCCATGGCGGGCAAAATCTCTTCGCTCAATGTCTCAGTGGCGGCGGGAGTGGTGCTGTTTGAGTGGCGCCGCCGAGTGGCAGCGCGCGCAACCGGTTTAGCAAACTTCCCAGGATGAGTGCGCCGCCCGCGATCGGCGTTGAACGCCATGCCGGACCGGCCAAGGCCGTGCCAAGACCCGTACCGCCGAAGCCCCGGCCCATGCTTGCCAAGCCCGGTTTCCACATCCCCGCTGACGAATGACGTCGCCTAAAAAAGCGGCGGACCGGGATTCACCCCACGCGCATAGTAGAATCGATGGGTATGCGACGCATCTCCGTTCTGCTGTTGACGCTCTTGGCAATAATGCCAGGCGCCATTCCAACGTGGGCCGCGCAGCCCGTTCGCGCCCGCCATGGCATGGTGGTCTCGCGCGAAACCCACGCCACCCAAGCCGGCCTGAAGGTACTGGAATCCGGCGGTAATGCCATCGACGCCGCGGTGGCGGTGGGCTTCGCGCTCGCCGTGACGCACTCCAGCGCCGGGAACCTCGGTGGCGGCGGATTCATGTTGGTGCGCCTGGCCGACGGCCGGACTGCGTTTATCGATTTCCGCGAGCGCGCGCCGGAATCGGCCACGCACGATATGTATCTGGACGCCAACGGCAAGCTGACGCGCGACAGCCTCACCGGATATCGCGCGTCGGGAGTTCCAGGAACGGTCGCGGGCCTGGAGTACGCGGCGAAGCATTTCGGCAAGCAGCCTTGGGCGGAGCTGGTACAGCCGGCCATCGAGCTTGCCGCCAAGGGATTTCCGCTTTCCTATGCGCAGGCCAACGGATTGCGCGGCGGCGGATTGAACGCCTTCCCCGAATCGAAACGCATCTTTCAACGCGACGGTAATTTCTACGAGCCCGGCGATGTCTTTGTGCAGCCCGATTTGGCGAAGACGCTCGCGCGCATCGCGCAGTCGGGCAGCCAGGATTTCTACCACGGCGAGACTGCGCGTCTGCTGGCGGCCGATATGCAGGCGCACAACGGCACGATCACGCTTGCCGATCTGGAAGCTTACAAGGCCATCGAGCGCAAGCCGCTCACAGGCCACTATCGCGGCTATGACATTGTGACTGCGCCGCCGCCGAGCTCGGGCGGAGTAGGCATTCTGCAGATGCTGGGCGTGCTCGAAGGCACCGGCTTTGAAAAGGGTGGCGCCGGGTCGGCGGAGGTGGTGCACTATATGACTGAGGCGATGCGCCGCTTCTTCGCGGACCGCAACCAGTGGATGGGCGATCCCGATTTCGTGAAGGTGCCGGTGGCGGGCATGTTGAACCCCGAGTACATCAAGAAGCTGCGGGCTTCCATCGACCCGGTGCGCTCGACGCCCAGCAGCGAAGTCAAGCCGGGCGTGTTCACGGGGCCCGAATCGTTCGAGACCACGCACTTCACCGTAGCCGACGACGAAGGGAATATCGCCTCGATGACTTACACGCTGAACGGCGGATATGGCAGCAAGGTGACGGCTACTGGCCTCGGATTCCTGCTCAACAATGAGATGGACGACTTCACGGCGAAGCCGGGCGAAGCGAACATGTTCGGGCTGGTGCAGGGCGAGGCGAACGCGATCGCCCCGCGCAAAACGCCGCTTTCGTCCATGACTCCGACCATCGTGTTGAAGGACGGCAAGCCCTTCCTGGCGCTCGGCTCACCGGGCGGGGCGACCATCATCAACAGCGTGCTCGAAGTCATGGTCAACGTAATCGATTTCAACATGAACGTGCAGGATGCGGTGAACTGGCCGCGCTTCCATCACCAGAACCTGCCGGACGACGTGCGCGTGGAGCCGGGCTATTCGCCCGATACCGTGGCGATTCTGGAAAAGAACGGCTACACTGTGCGGCGCGTGGGCGCGCAGGGCGAAGTGGCGGCGATTCGTTTCAATAATGGATGGCTGGAAGGCGCGGCCGATCCGCGCACGGAAGGCACGGCGGCCGGCCGCTAAGCCGGGTCGTACCGGGATGACCCGCGAATGAACCACGTACTCTCGACGCACCTCTTCGTCAATCAACGCCTGACCGTGGCGATGCTGAGCCGCATCCAGCAGGCCGGCATTCCGGCCGTGGAGATTTTCTGCGCGCGGCAGCACCTCGATTACCGCAACAAAGCGCAAGTGGCTGAGCTGGGCCACTGGTTCCGCGACTCGGATCTGAAGCTGCACTCGCTGCATTCGCCGATGTACACCGACGAGATCTGGGGGCGTTCGGGGCCGCATACGGTGGTCACCATTACCGAGCCCGTGAAGTCGCAGCGCCTGCAATGGGTGGATGAGATCAAGCGCGCTCTCGAAACCGCCGAGACCGTTCCCTTCAGCTACTTGATCCAGCATATCGGGGTCAGCGGCGAAGAGTTCGACATGTATAAGGTGGATGCCGCTTTTTGCGCGCTGGAAGAGCTGAGTCTCTTCGCCCGCCAGCGCGGCGTGGAGATACTGCTGGAGAACATTCCTAACGACCTTTCGAGCGCCGAGCGGCTGCTGCTGTTCGAAGAATTGACCCACATTGGGTTGAACTACGTGCTCGACACCGGCCACGCCAACATGAAAGAGGGCGTGGAAGCGGCCTACAATCTGATGAAGGGGCGCCTCCGCTCGACGCATATCCACGACAATAACGGCACGGACGATAAGCACCTGTTCCCGTTCCTGAGCGAGGGCGGCACGATCGATTGGAAGAAGGCTATGGAGTTGCTGCGCAGCCGGGAAAGTCAATATCCGTTGGTGCTGGAATTGAAGGAGCAGCCGGAATATGCGGCCAATCCGCTGGATGCGGCGCTGCGGATCTTCGATAAGCTGGAGGAGCAGTAACCCCAGTGGGGTGGGCTCACATTTCCCATTTCTGTTCAGCTATCGCGGCGGTCAGCGAGGATTGCATCGCGCATTGGCGCTGGAGTTGTGGGCGGCCAAGGCGCCATCGTCAGTTGCGGAAAACCCCGGCGATCCACTGAACACGGTAATGACTGAACCGCATTGGTTGCGGCTATACCGCCTCGCGGTGCAGTTGCCTTATTCCGCGGCCGAAATTCAGGCTCAGGCTGCTATCATGCCATCGAGCGGTGGAATGCTCCAAGCTGGCTTTTGCCGGACTCTCGAGTTCGGTTCGGCCTCTCTGGGGTTACCCCAGGGGAACGTGAAGGCCTGAGATTTCGTCGCGCGAGCGGCAACTGCGAGACTACGCAGAATAGCTCGCGCAAGGTGAGACTCGTTGGAGCATTCCGCCGTCGTCCGCCATGCCGAAGCCGCCGCTTTTGACCGTACTTGCCCGCGCATTTCTCGCCGGTGAACCGGCTGTTGAACACGTGATTGCCCGCACCCGCCAGACGCTTGGCAGGCACTGGCGTTGGCTTGGACCGTTGGCCCGACGCTATATCGAAACCTTCGCCGGCCGAACGCGCCCCCGGCGCCGCGACGTGGTTCAATTTCTTTTGCAAGACGAAGGCGTTGCCCGCGCGCAGTCGAAATACCGCCGCGAATTGCGCGTGGAGCAGTGGCTCACCGAGCCGCAGCAAATGCAGCCTGTAGAAGCGGCCGCGGCATGGGATGTTCCCGCCATCGAATCCGTAACGGCGTTGGCCGATCGGTTTCTGCTTACTCCGGGCGAGCTGGAGTGGTTCGCCGATCTCAGAGCGCTCGGATATCGCCGGAAGGATCGCCCGGAACTGAGGCACTTTCATTACCGGGTCCTGGCGAAGACTTCCCGCGGTATTCGTTTGATCGAAGCGCCCAAGCCGCGGCTGAAGGCGCTGCAACGGCAGATTCTGTCCCAGATTCTCGACCGGATCCCGCCCCATTCCGCGGTACATGGGTTCCTCAGAGGACGGTCCATCAAGACGTTTGCCGCCCCTCACGTTGGCCGGCACACTGTCTTGCGGATGGACTTGCGGGATTTCTTTCCCGCCATCTCAGGCGCAAGGATTCAGACCTTGTTTCGCACCGTGGGCTATCCCGAATCGGTTGCCGATCTGCTCGGCGGCATCTGCACCAATGCCACGCCACGCGATGTGTGGCGCGAGGCCGCGATTGACGCCGATCCCCTTATGCTGCGCGACGCGCGCGCGCTATACGCCCGACCGCATTTGCCTCAAGGGGCGCCCACCTCGCCGGCGCTCGCCAATCTTTGCGCCTATCGCGCCGATTGCCGCCTGGCCGGCTTGGCGAAAGCGGTTGACGCCCGGTATACGCGATACGCCGACGATCTCGCGTTTTCCGGCGGTGACTCCTTCGCGCGTAGTGTCGAGCGGTTCTCAACGCACGTCGCCGCCATCTTACACGAAGAGGGTTTCACCGTAAATCATCGCAAGACGCGCATCATGCGCCAGGGCGTGCGGCAACATCTGGCGGGACTCGCAGTCAATCGGCGCCTGAATGTCATACGGGCCGACTTTGATCGTTTGAAGGCGACACTCAACAATTGCGTCCGCCTGGGTCCGGAGAGTCAAAACCGCGATGCGCACGACAGCTTTCGGTCGCACCTCGACGGCCGGGTGGGGTTCGTCGAGACTATCAATCCGGCCAAGGGGAAACGCCTTCGAATGTTGTTCGAGAAGATTCGATGGCAGTGACCGAATTTCTTGGCGCATGAGCGGCGGGCCTGCGAAAACTTACGGCCCGCGCGCGTTGCTATTTGTGGTGTTCGAGCTCGTGGATGACGAGTTTGGTTTCGAGTCGCTCGATGGCCCGCTCAATGCGGGCGAATCCGGCGGCTGTTTCGGCCCGGAGTGTTTCCATTTCTGCCCGCAGCGCGTGCTTGCTCTCGCCGATCTCTGCGCGGAGGGTTTCCTTGGTGTCGGTGATCCGGCTGTTCGAGTAGAGCAGCATCGATAGCGGGAGAACGATGGCGATCGCGAGGGTTAGCAGTTGCGCGTCTGTCATTGGCCGCTGTTCCTTTTCGTGCGACTTTCTCAGTTTAGCTGAATCTGCGACGCCGCGCCGCTCGGATCGGCAGTTCGTCCGGCGTGTGAAGCGCGCGCGCTATACTCTCAACCGCATTTGCTCAAAGGGCGTCCCCTTAGCCGGCGCCTGACTGGTTCCCTGACCGTGAGATTCGGCGCTATCGCGAAACCGCTTGCTGACGCGCACGGCTCCGATCGGAGCCACCACCGTAAGGGAGGTTTCCGCTCATCGGGAGTCCTCCGGGAGCCCAAACCATCCCCTAAAACTGAAAGTAAATAAACGGTATCGAAGCGTCGATCACGCCGAATACCTCCAGACAGAACAGCATTACCGCCGGACCCGCCGCATAAGCCCACGCGGGCGCGGTCATCAGCCGCTCCACTGTTTCCCATTGCTCTTCGGCTATCGCGATTACTAACGCCACTAATACCAGCCCTATATGCCAAGGCTGCAACAGCATCTTGCCAGGCTCGCTGGTGAACATCCGGCCGATCACTTGCAAGCTTTGCCGCAAATCCGCCGCGCGGAAAAAGACCCAGCCAATCAGCACCAGCACGAACGTGAATACCGCTTGCAACGGATACAGCAGCGTCCATCCTTCGCGCTCTTCGCGTCCGCCGCGAATGGCGCGTTCCACGCTGAGCAGCGCGCCGTGATACCCGCCCCAAATCAGGAAATTCCAACTTGCGCCATGCCACATTCCGCCCAGCAGCATGGTGAGCATCAGGTTGCGGTAAGTCATCCAGCGCCCGTGCCGGTTGCCGCCCAGCGGAATGTAGAGATAGTCCCGCAACCAGGTCGAAAGCGAGATGTGCCAGCGATGCCAGAAGTCCGTGATGCTGCGCGCCAGGTAGGGGCGGCGGAAGTTGACCGGGAAATGGAAGCCCAGCAGCTTCGCCATGCCGATGGCCATATCCGTATAGCCCGAAAAATCGAAATAGATCTGCATGCCGAACGCGAACACGCCGCACCACGCCGTGAGCCTTCCAGGGTTGGCGGCCAGGTTGCCGAAATAGGCGTTGGCCACGGCCGCGAACTGGTCCGCGAAGGCCATCTTCTTCGTGAGCCCCAGCGCGATCAGGAACAGGCCGCGCGAAACTTCGTCCGCTGTGGGCGCGCGCCAATGGTACAGGTCGCGGAAGAAGTCGCGCGCGCGTACGATCGGCCCGGCCACCAGTTGCGGGAAGAAGCAGATGAATAACGCGTAGTCGACCGGGTTCCTTACCACCTGCTGCTGCCCGCGATAAACGTCCACCACATACGAGATGCTTTGGAACGTGTGGAAGCTGATGCCCAGCGGCAGTACGATATCGAGCCAGAAAGAATGTGCCGGCTTCCCCAGCGCCAGCGCGATATTGCTCGCGGTGAAATTGTAGTACTTGAAAAATCCCAGGAAGCCCAGGTTGGCCGCCAGGCTCGCGATCAGGATCGCTCTGCGCCTGACCGGCTCCGCCGTGCGCTCGAGCCAGAGGCCCGCCGTATAGTCGATAGCCGTGAGCGTGAGCAGCAGCGCGATGAACTTGGGGTTCCAGCTTGCATAGAAGAAGTAGCTCGCCGTCAGCAGCAGGTACTTGCGAAACCGCTGTGGCAGGGCGTAGAACAGCGCCAGAACCACTGCCAGAAAGACGAAGAAGCGCGTGGTGTTGAAGAGCATGGCGCTATCTCTGGGCTTTTCCCAGACCTTCCGCCGGAGCCCCCAACGTTTGCGCCACCAGCTTAGCCAGCATGGGCGAGAACTTCGCCACGCCCGCCCGGTTCAAGTGCATGCCGTCGCCGAAAAGCTCGGGGTGTTCCAGCGCATCGAATGCGTGCTCGTCGCACAGCAGCGCGTTGGGTCGCGCGGCGAGCTCGCGGATGGAGGCGCTCTTCGCGCGCGATAGAAAATCCGGCCGCGGAATGGGACCGCGCGGCAGGCGCAGGAAAATTATCTTGGTGCGCGAGTTCCGGTAGCGGTCGAGGATGCGCCCGAACCATTGGCGCCGGAAAGCGGCCAGGCGCCCGGTCTGCGGTTCCGGCCGGTGCAGCAGAAAGTTCTCGGTTGTGCCGCGCTGATTGTCATCGGCGCCGGGCGGAAACTTCGCTTTCAGCGTGCTCCAATCGATTTCGAGTCCCGCCATACTGTGTTCGGCGCCCAGAAAATTATAGGTCCACTCCTCGAATCCCGAGCGGTTGAACCTCGCGAGACGGATTCGTTTTTTGGGATTGGACAGAAACTCGTGCAGATCCGCTTGGTAGACCAAGCCTTTGAACAGGCTTCCGCGAAAGGCTTCCCACTGCACCTCCCGGCTATGGAACGAGCACGCAAAGTCGATCGCGTCGGTCACCCGCAGCCGGGCGATGGCGTAGTGCAGCGAGCGCAAATCGTCGTCGGGCTGGAACGCCACGTCTTCATCGTCATAGCTGTTCATGCCGAACACGATGGCCCGGTAGCGGTTGGCTGCGGGGTCAAGGTCGCGGAGCATGTAGTACCAGTCGCGCACGCTGGTTCCGGCCACACCGGCGCTGCGCAGCATGTAGCTGGGCGCCGGAACGGTTTCGTTGGAAAGTTTCGGCGCCAATCCAAAGCGCGAATCGCCCACCGTCAACACCAGGTTGTCGCCATACCGTTGCTGCGCCTGCCGCTCGCGCCAGAGAACCAGCTCAAACAGGCCGGTGGTGGAATCGGATTGCAGAAACGATGGGTACCAGCGCGTGCGGAAGGCCAACGCATCCAAGCCGAAACCGCCGAGGCATGCCAAGGCGAAGGCGATGAGGCGGCGCACAATCGTGGATGGCGGCGCCGAACGTGCAATGTCGGCCGCGGGCGGCATGAGATTAGATCATGGTACCCCGGACGTTGCCTGCAAGGCTCGTGTCACGGGCGGGTCGTGTCCTGAAACGGTCTCGTGCGATGCGCGCCGTGGAGAACAGGCTACAGAGAATACAGAACTTCTGTAATTGAGTGACAGCCGATGCGGCCCAGGATGTCATCCGGATTAAGGCCAACGACTAATGCTCTTCAGCCAGCGCTTTACGGCCGCGAAGACTCGCGCGCGGCTCGAAGGAGCCGCCTGGAAAGGCGGCTGCAGGCAAGATTGCCTGCCCCACTTGCGCTACCATCAAACTGGAGCAATCAGCATGACTCGAAGAGAACTGCTCGCCGCCCTCGCGGCAATCCCTCTGCTCAAGGCCGCGGACAACGCTCCGCTGGCGCCCGTATCCATCTCCAAGTGCGGCTCGTACGATGAGGACGTCACTGCCAAACTGAACCTGATGTTCGATCAGCTCGGCGGCATCGGGGGTCTGGTCCGCAATAAGACCGTAACCATCAAGGTCAATATGACCGGTAGCCCCGGCACTCGCGTGGCGGGACGCGCGCCTGCCCTCACGCATTACACGCACCCGAAGGTCCTCGGCGCCGCGGCATACCTGATGGGCCGCGCGGGCGCGAAGCGGATCCGCTTTGTGGAAAGCGCCTGGGCCGCGGCAGGCCCGCTTGAGGAAGTTATGGCCGCATCCGGTTGGGACGTGCGCGCTCTCGAATCCGCCGCCGCTAACGTGGAATTCGAAAACACCAACGCCATCGGCAAGGGGAAGAGTTATTCGCGCTTGACGGTCCCCGGCAGCGCGTACATGTATCCCGCCTACGATTTGAACCACTCTTACGAAGACACAGACGTCTATGTGAGCATGGCGAAGCTCAAGAATCACGCCACTTGCGGCGTGACGCTTTCACTCAAGAACTGCTTCGGAACAATTCCGGCATCCATCTATGGCGACGACGCCGGCGTAGACGGGCCCAATGAGAAGCCCGCCAGCGGGCGGATACGCGTGGGCCATGAAGGCAAGCGGCAGCCTTCGAAATCGGCGCCGCAGGAACTTCACTTCGGCGCCAATCACGACCCGGGCTACCGGGTGCCGCACATCGTAGCCGATCTGGCGGCCGCGCGGCCGATTCACCTTGCGATTATCGACGGCGTGGAAACTATCGCCGGTGGCGAAGGCCCGTGGATCAGGGGCGTGCGGATAGTGAAGCCGGGCGTGCTGCTGGCCGGGTTGAACCCGGTATGCACCGATGCCGTGGCCACCGCGGCTATGGGCTACAGCCCGCGCGCCACGCGTGGAACGGCTCCCTTCGAGATGTGCGACAACACGCTGCTGCTGGCGGAAGGGCACGGCGTTGGGTCCACCGATCTCAAGCGCATCGACGTCCGCGGCGTATCGATCGAGCGGGCCATGTACCGGTTTCAAGCCTAGCGATGCCTGTCCGCAAGCTTCCCGGACCGGCCTACAGAGTGTTCCGGTTGAAATCGTGGGACGACTTTCTCAAGCTGATCGTCAACCCGCCCTACTCGCAGTGGGCCTTTCGCGGCGAACGCGACGAGCGCTGGCCTCTCTATAGCTCGCTCTCGCGCTACCTGCAGGCCTTCGGCGTCTCGCCTGCGGCATGGACTAAACAGGAGGCGCGCATTCTGCGCGTATTCAAGCGCAAAGCGCACCAGTTTCTCGACAAGCCGCCCGACCCCGATGACGATTTCCAATGGATGGCGCTGATGCAGCACCACGGCGCGCCCACGCGCTTGATCGACTTCACCTGGTCGCCTTATGTGGCCGCGTTCTTCGCGCTGGAGCGTACCATTGGCGACGGCGTGGTGTGGGCGATGAACCCCGCGCGCGTGGATAGCAGCCGCGCGCTGAAGCATGGCCGCATGGACCCGCGTCTGAAGGGGAACTTCGTCCGTTACTTTCTGAATGGGCATAACCGCTTCATCTGGATCGGCGAGCCACACACGATGAACCGGCGGCTGATTGCGCAATCCGGCACGTTTGCCGTGCCCGGCGTGCTGGATGCGCCGCTGGAAGAAATCCTCGGCCATGCCGGCCAGGATAATATATTGGCGAAATTCGTTTTGACTAACTCGATTCGCGAAGTTGGAATGCGCGAGTTATACCGGATGAATATTACGTTCGCCACCCTGTTTCCGGACTTAGACGGCCTGGCGAAATCTTTAGCTTATGAGCTGGAGTTCCATTGGGCATACAATCCGCGGACGATGGAAGAGTATCCGACGTAACTCAGCCTGCAATCCGCCGGTGGGCATAGGCCTCAACGCGGAGCAATGGACATGCGGAGGCAGCGCGGAGCTTCTTAACCTCCGGGATCTCCGCTTCCTCTTTTCAGGCGGCACTGTCGCAGTAGTCTTGCTCCGGTCTCTCCGCTTCCTCCTTTACGACAATCGGCTGACCCTTTCACCGGGGCTCAAACTTCCCCAAAAACTCTGCGTCTTCCTGCGCCTCTCCGCACCTTCGCGTTAAGAATCATAGTCTCGACCTTCCACACAACCCATACGCTCTCAGCCCGCGCGGGCGCCCGCGTTTGAAGAGCCACTGAAAGATCAAGTTCAGCCAATCTGCCAACCGCTCGGCAGCCAGCCCAGCGACACGCTAGTCATGAGGACCCCAATCACGAAAACCACAACCGCGGAGGCCACCGGCGCCCACCGCATGAAAGGCCCATGGCCGATTCGAGACCGCTCGGGCAGCAGGCGCTTGGCGTACAGCACCGTCACGCCAATGCCCATCAGCACGCCCGCCAATCCCAAACTGAACGCCAGCAAAAGTAGTAAGCCAAGGCCAACACGGCCCAGCGAGATGGCGCTTAGCAGCAGCACCAGCGCCGACTCGCACGGCACTAACCCGCCGCTGATGGCAAGTGTGACGAGACTGCCCCACGAGACATCGCCCTCGGGTAGATGCGTGTGGCCGCCGGGGCCATGGTCGTGGGAGTGAGGATGGGCGTGATCATGATCGTGCTTATGGCTGTATTGATGGTGGTGACCGTGCCCATCGGCGTGGTCGTGACGATGGCGACCGTGCGCTCCGTGAAGCCGCTTCCTTAACATCCACCCGCCGATGATCGCGATGGAAAGCCCGGAAATCACGCCCAGAATTTCGGTGATCTTCTCGGGAACGATTAAGCGGAACAGGAACAGCGTCGCCAGGCCCAAAGCAAACACGCTGACGGTATGGGTTACTGTCACCATGGCGCCGAGAAACGCCGCGTGCTTCAGCGTTCCGCGCGAGCCAACCAGGTATGCCGCCACTATGGTTTTGCCGTGTCCAGGGGTCAAGGCATGCGCGCCGCCCAACCCGAAGGCAATCACCAACGCTATCAGCACCATGTTTAACGGAATCGCCTCGCGATGCAAAAGGCGGGAGAGGAAGTCGTTCTTGACCACGGTCCCGGCGGGAGCGTTCCGGGCCAGCGCCGCGGCGGGCGGCGTGGCGGCTGGTCCGGCGGGCTGCGGAATCGCCTGAATCAGGGGCGCGGCCGGTTCCACGGCGAGTTTGGCAGGCCCCGGGTGCGGAGCAGGATGCGCAGCTGTAGTGACCGGGGCAGTGACCGGGGCATCCCCGGTCCACACGAATTCCGCTCGCAAATCCTGAGGCGGCGCCACCATCGGGTCCGGGGGATACGCAGTTAGCGCCTGGCTGCGATCCTGATCGGTCTGGCTTGCGCTTTCCAGGCGAATTCCAGAGGCTGCGGCGATTACGATCTCCTTCCAGCCAGCGCGGCCCTCGAAGTTATGGTCTTCATATTGTAATCGGCCGCCCTTCGCGCCGATTCGCATCCGGCTGGTAATCCGCAAGATCGGCAGGTTTCCGGCGCCGTCCACTATCGCCAGGCTCGCGTCTTCAAAGGTGGGCTGGACGGGTCTACCGTCGATTTGGACCGCCAGTTTCTCCATCCAGAGACGGGCCTGCTCCACCGCCTTACGGTCCAGATCCTCGCGCGAGCTGGTCCGCTCCATGCCCCAGCTCCGTAACAATTCGAAGGTTGGGATCTCGGCCAAGTCCACGGCATAACGCATTTCGACGCCGCCCGGCACGGCATCGAAGCGCATGTAATGGTTGACGCTAAAGTTCCCCAGGGGATGCGCGACAAGCATCGCGGGACACGCCAAAACTACCAGGATCACAACCAGGTTCGCGAGAATGGACGGAGTTCTCATGCGCTTAAGTTTACGCACCGGGACGCGAAATGGATTTACGGGAATCGCACTTTCTTTTCTTTTCCCCAAAAACGGACATCCGAATAGGCTCTGCAATCGTAAAGTCAGTGTCAGTTTGTAAATCCATGCAGGAGAACACATGAGGCAACAAAAATACCGGCTTGGCGCAACGCTAGTTTTGCTAAGCGCGAGCGCTTTTGCCGCCAGCCACCGAAACGGTCCCCTTTTGCTTGAGGACCAGACAGCCAACCTCAACGACTTCTACATCTTTAGAAGTTACGAGCCCGGCCATGCCAACAATCTCGTGATGAGCATGAGCGTCCAGGGCTTCCAGAATCCGGATAACGGACCGAGCTATTACAAATTCTCGGACAGCGTGACCTACCGGTTTAACATCAATAACCAGCGGGGGCTCGATGGCCGGCCGGATATGATCGTAGACGTCAACTTCCAGACTCAACTTAGACCGAACCCAACGTTCGTTTCTTACTTTGGAACGATCAAGAGTATCGACGATCCTGGGATTTTTCTCTACCAGACCTACACCATCGCGATTCGCAATGTCGCCGCTAACACCGTGACCTACATTAGTACGGACCAAAACGGCCATGCGCTTTCCGTGGCGCCGCCCAACCTGGGGCCGAAATCGACCCCTGCATACGAAGCGACCCTCGGGCAGCCTTCGGTGTTCACCCTGGCGAACGGGTGGAGAATATTCGCCGGGCCGCGCGACGACGCATTCTATTTCGATAGCGGGGCGACTTTCGACACGCTGAATTTCCGCGCTCCCGCTCCGGTACTGACGGGAGCCGATTCCGGTCCTGGCGCCGCTTATCCGAACGCGGTCGACGGTTTCGCAGGTTATAACATCAGCCTGATCGCCCTCGAACTGCCGGTCACCGCGGTAACTGCCGACGGAAGTATGCCGACTAACACCGCCTTGCCTACGGCGCATATCGCCGGATGGGCCTCCACCCTTCGCCAGTTTGTCACCGTTCGCCCCAGCCCCAGCGACCCGATTAACTACGGGCAATTGGTGCAGATCGACCGCGTGGGCAACCCGCTGACCGTGGAGGCGCTGATTCCACTTCCCATGAAAGACTACTGGAATCGCAGCGCGCCTTCCGACGATGCGCAATTCTCGCAGTTCATCGGGGCGCCTTTCTTCGTGAGCGGCATTTTACAGGGCGTATACAACCTAAGTGTGCCGCCAACGCCGCGCACGGATTTGCTCGGGGTGTACGTTCCGGACATCACGCGGGTCGATCTGACGATCGCGCCTACGCCTCTCGCGTCGCAGAGCCGTCTCGGTCCATTGGGCGGCGACAACGCGGGTTGGCCATTTGGGGGACGCAGGCCTAACGACGACGTGGTGGATATCGGACTGCGCGCGCTGGCAGGCGTTCTGGTTCCCGGTTTCTCGAACGCGCCGCCGCTAGGCGATGGCGTGGACGAGAACGACGTCCCGACGCTGGCGCGTTTTCCTTTCCATGCGCCGCCTCATGCGGGATATCTCCACAGCCAGGAGAACGGCACTAACGGTAAAGGCATGGTAACGGGCCAGTAGCATATGTGTGGGGCAGGCAATCCTGCCTGCAGCCGCCTTTCAGGCGGCTCGTTCGGGCCGGACTAAAAGCCGGCGGCAGCAAGGATTGTCTGCCCCACAATCCAAATCGAGATCAAATATGAAAACGACAATTTGCATTCTACTCTTCGCCGCTTTCGCGTGGCCGCAATCCTCGACGGACCGCATTCTCGGCGCGCTCTCGGACCGTTCACTGGCCGACCAGGTCGCCGGCATGAAGACAGACGAGAGGATCGCGATGTATAGCTTGATGGCGAAAACCAAACCCGGCGATCCGCACTACCAGGTGCTCCTCGCCGGCGCCTATGTGCAGAAGACACGCGAGACAACCGACTACTCTTATCTGGATCGCGCAACCGCAATCCTCAACGACGTGGTTTCGGAGGATAGCTCTAATTACGAAGCCCTCCGGCTGCAGACAGAGACTCAACTGGAGCGGCATCTGTTCGCGAAGGCCGTCGAATCGTCGCGCCGGTTGATCCGAATCAGTCCGGCCGACCCATGGAACTGGGGTACGCTGGGCGACGCCTACATCGAAATCGGAGACTACGATCAGGCGGCCGACGCCTATCAGAAGATGGTTGCCCTGCGCCCGGACTTGGCGAGTTACAATCGCGCGGCCCACTTCCGGTTCCTTTACGGCGATGTCACTGGCGCGATCGAGATCATGAAGAAGGCCATTGAGGCCGGTAGCAGCTCCGCCGAAAACGTGGCTTGGTGCATGGTGGATCTCGGTAACATCTACTATAAGACCGGACAGCCTTCGTTGGCTAAGCAGGCTTTCACCTCTTCTCTGCAGGCGTTCAAGAATTACTACCCGGGGTATGCGGGACTCGCCAAAGTGCAAGCCGATAGTGGAGAACCGATGCTCGCGATCGACAACTATAGGCGCGCTCAGGATATCACTCCGCTGCCGGATTATGCGGCGGCATTGTACGACCTGTACAAGAAGACGGGCCAGGAAGCCGAGGCGGCGAAGCAGGTTGGGCTACTCGACACGCTCGACAAACTCTCCAAGGCCACCGGCGAAACGGCGAATCGCAACCTGGTGTTCGCCTTCGCCGATCGCGATATGAAACTCGGCCGCGCGCTGGAGCTGGCGCAAGGCGAACTTGAATTCCGCAAGGATATCTACACTTACGACGCGCTCGCATGGGCGCTATACAAGAACCACCGGTATGCGGAAGCTCAGCAATACATGGAGAAGGCGCTCAAGCTGAACACTCCCGAGCCGATGTTCCGCGTTCATGCCGAAGCCATTGCCCAAGCGTTGCAGAAGGCCGCAAAATGAAAATCTCTATCTTCTTTCTGGTTCCCTTCGTTCTCACCGCGGCGGATCAAACCGCGGTGCAGAGGCTTTTCGATTCGAAGTTGAATCCCACGCTGCGCGCCAACGCATGCTTCGAACTGCGCGGCAACGCCACTCCGGACGTTATCGACGCGCTCAGCCGGGCGCTTGACGACGCCGACGTACGCGCCTGCGCCGCCGATAACCTGCGGATCGCAGGCGCGATTGAGCCGCTGAAGCGGGCGCTTTCGAACCCTGATGCGCAAGTGCGCGCGGCGGCGGCTCGCGAGCTCGGCGTGTTTCGCAAGCCCGAGTTATTAGAGCCGCTCAGTATCGCCGCCGAGGATGAAAACGCGTTGGTCTCGACGAATGCCCTGGCGGGTCTGAGCATGTATCCAGGGCCGGAAGCGATCCCGTACCTGGTGGCGATCGCAAAGAAGGGCGGCATGACGGGAGATATGGCGCTCGACCGGCTTTCCGAACTCGATGCCGCAGCGGGTCTTGCGGTTGCGCGCGGTTTATTGGGCAGTCAGCAGGTGCCTGACAAGCTGTACGCGATGAAGGTGATCGGGGCGACCGGGGATTCATCGGATCTGCCCGAGCTGCGGAAGATCGCGGCGACGAATGTAGAGACGCTTTCGCAACGCGACCGGGGGTTCGGCTTGATGCCGCCGATTAATCTGGCGCGATCGGCTCAGGCGGCGATAGCGGCGATTGAGAAGCGGGGGAAATAGAAGAGTAGGCCGTGGCGCAAGCATTGCTGCTAGGTCTGGAGTCTCTGCATTCCGGTCAGGCCAGAGGTGGGACAGACGATCGGTTTATGTCGTCTGTCTTTCGCGAGGCATGAAAGGGTGAAAAACCACCTGGCATATCCGGAAATCCCCCGGCTTCGCGAGGTTTTTCATGAAGTTTCGCGGGCGGAACGCCCATNNCCATCCCACCAATAGACCGAGTCGTCCGGGTCGTCAGTCAGATTCTTCGCGTGCGCTCTTGTGTGATATGATTTCGCTCTGAAGATTGCGGCGATGCCCATTAAACCTTGGTAAACCGACATGCCCTCGATTCCACGCATAGCATTCTTGCCCTTGCTGGTTGCGTTCTCTGCCTCGTTGGGCGCCTCTCAGGTTCCGCCGCCAGCGCCATCCCCGGCCGGCCCTCAAATCTCCGGCGGCGTTTCTGGCATCGTGGCGCCCGGTTCTATCGTCACCATCCCGGTTACCGGCGATAAGTCGCATTCCGTCCACATCCACGCCGTCAACGATCCGAGCAAGAAATTCGCCGCCGCTCACGACGACGACAACCCGACTGCCGCCGGCATTAAGATCAGGCTTCCAGGCTCAATGGATCCTGGCCCTTATTACTTCACGCTTGTTGACAATGATGCGATCGTGCCTGGCAGCGTCGACGTCGAGCCTGACAAGATCAAGCTCGTCGCTGTTCATCCTGCAACCGCCTATCGCGGCGGCGCCAGCAAGTTCGACTTCGACATTGTAGGCGAGAACCTCTCCAAAAACCCCGACAACGACGACGTGACCATCGAAGGCCAGGGTTCCATTGTCAAGCTCAGGGGGGCCAACCAAGCCGCTTGCGCCGGAAAAGATGCCTGTCTATGGGTCGAAAACGAACGTCTGATGCACGTTGTCGGCTACCGCGCCGAACCTCATCAAGGCGTGGTTAATATCGGAGTCCGCGTCGGCAACGTAACGGCCGCCGATCAGAAGGTGCTGGTTCTTGCCCGGCTGTCTGGAACGGTTGTCTTCATCCTCAGCGCTGCCCTCAGCGGACTCTTGTTTTTGATCGTACGGTATATCGTCGGAAGCGGTCTCGCCAAAAACAAGGTGGGCGTCCGGCGCCTGAATCTCTTGCAATCGTTCATACTCGACCCGCAAACCAACAGCTACAGCCTTTCCAAATTTCAGCTGCTGGTCTTCTCCGCCACCTTCATCTTCGGTTATCTCTACGTTCTGCTTTCGCGCTGGCTGGTGCAGTGGCAGTTTTCGCTGCCCGACGTTCCGTCCACCATAGCGGGACTCCTCGGCATCAGCGGCGGAACCACCGTCGCGTCCGCAGGGCTCACCGCCTCCCTTGGCGCGAAAGGCGCAGGCCTCCAACAGCCGACCGGCGCGGACCTCATCAGCAGCGGCGGCATAGTTGTCGCCGAGCGCTTTCAGTTCTTTGTCTGGACCATTGTCGCTTGCGGCGGCTTTATTGCCTTGCTGGTGGGACAAGACCCCGCCCAGGTAAGCAACTTCCCCGATATTCCAGCGGGCCTCTTATATGTCATGGGCGTCAGCGCCGCCGGCTATCTTGGAGGCAAGGCGGCGCGCAATCCCGGTCCGGTTCTGGAAAACGTTGGCATCAGGAAAGGAGTTGCCGGAGCCTCTTGGCACACTCTGATCGTGCAAGGCCAGAACCTCGCCAGCAACGCTCGCTTCTTCATCGACGAGAAGGAATTGGGCTTTCCTTCAGACGAAGACAAAGCAAAATTCCAGAATCTTCCCGACCCGCTGGTGAAGCCAACGCCGCAGCTAGGCGTATCGGATAGTAGTTTCTGCACGCAACTAGAAATCACCGTTGTGAACTCCTCAATCGACCTGACTCAGGGCGATCATACGTTCCGCATCGTGAACCGGGATGGGCAATTCGCCGACATCTCGTTCACAGGGGACCAGCCTTCCATCACGGCGGCATACAAAAAGGACGACCCGCCTGCGGCCGACAATCCTGAGGCTAAGACGCTGCAAGCGACAGACCAGGCCTTGACTGTGGCGATCAAGGGATCGGGATTGGCAATGGGAAGTCAGGTCGATTGGAAACCGCCCGGCGCCGCTAAGTTCGACACGCAATCTCCGGCGCCAGGCAGTCCTAACGATGGCGCCGAGTTGTGGGTTTCCCTCGTTCCAGGACTGAGGGTTGATTCCACCGGCACTATCAATGTAACTACGCCGAAGGGCTTCGTTGCCACTGCCACCGTGAAGGTGGTCAAAGGTCCTCAGGGCCCGGCGCCAGCACCACAGCCTCCAAGCCCACCCCCCGGTGCGGCTGCTCCGGCACAAGGTCCCGAAGGCGATGTAGACCCTGGCGCCAAGGCGCCGGCGGAAGGGCCCCACCCGTAAACCAACGATCGGACATTGGGGAAGTCACTCCCTTACGGTAGTGGCTCCGATCGGAGCCGCGCGCGTCAGCAAGCGGTTTGACGATATCACCGAATCTTGCGGTCGCGGTGCTAGCTGGAGGGCGCAGCGTTCGATGAGAAATCGAGGCTAGCCGGCTGAAAGCCGGCTGCAGCCACGATTGGCTGCCCCACAAGGCGTTCACACGAGCGACAGGTGAGCTTCCGCGCCAGCCCGCGGCGATTCGGCGGAACAACCCGCTATCATCCGCCGTATTGAGCTTTTATGATGCACGACATGCGGTTCGCGCTGCGCATGATCGCCTCCCATCGCTGGTTCTCCGCCGCCGTGGTGGCGACCCTGGCGCTCGGCATCGGCCTCAACACCATGGTCTTCACGCTGGTCGACGCGGCCCTCTTCAAGCCGATAGCTCTCCCGCGCGGTGAGCGGCTGGTGGCCATCAACAACCGCGACCTCGCTCAAGGCAACCGCGGGATCAACGTCTCGTATCCCGACTTCGGCGAATACCGCGCCCACGCATCTTCCCTGGAGGCCGTGGAAGCGGCTACCCAAGATCAGGCAGTGCTGAGCGAGCGGGATAACCCTCCCCAATCTTTCAGCATGGACCGCGTCTCGCCAGGCCTGTTTGAGATGTTGCGCGTTCCCCCCGTCCTCGGCCGCGGATTCCTTCCCGCCGATGGCGAAGCCGGCGCCCCGCCCGTCGTCCTGCTTGGATACGGCGTGTGGAAGGACCGTTACGGCAGTTCTCCGGCCGTCCTCGGCCGCGTGGTGCGCGTCAATGAGAAGCCCGCGACTATCGTCGGAGTCATGCCGGCGGGATTCAAATTCCCGGAAAATCAATCCCTGTGGATGGCGCTGCAGCCCACGCCGGATCTCGCGGACCGCACGCACCACACGCTCCAGCTCTTTGGAATCCTGAGGCCCGGCACTCCCATCGCACAAGCCGGCGCCGATCTCGATCGCATCGCGCGCCAACTCGCGATCGAGTATCCCGCGGATAAAAACGTCGGCGCTCTGGTCCGGACATTCCACCAGCGCTATAACGGCGGCAACATTCAGATGGTGTTTCTCCTCATGTTGGCCGCCGTGGGATTCGTGCTGCTGATCGCGTGCGCCAATGTGGCGAACATGATGCTGAGCCGCGCGCTCGACCGCCGGCGCGAGATCTCCATCCGCGCCGCCATGGGCGCCTCGCGGTGGCAGGTCGTCCGCCAGTTGCTGACCGAGAGCCTGCTGCTCAGCATGCTGGGCGGCGTTCTCGGCCTGGCGCTCTCCACGCTCGGAGTCCGTTGGTTCGACGCCGCGAGTCAGGACGTCGGCAAGCCTTACTGGGTCGTGTTCTCCATGGACTATACCGTCTTCGGCTACTTCGCCGCGCTCTGCGTCTTCAGCGGCCTGCTGTTCGGCTTGGTTCCCGCTCTTCAGTCTTCGCGCATCAACCTGATTGACACGCTGAAAGACGGCGCTCGAACCGCGGGCACGCATCGCGGCGGCAGACTCTCAGGCGCCTTGGTGGTATTCCAATTCGCTCTCACTCTGGTGCTGCTGACGGGGGCCGGAGTGTTTGTGCGCGGTTTTCTCGCGAGTCAGTCTATCAATAGCTGGGCTCCCGCCGATCGCCTTCTCACTGCCCGCGTACGGCTTCCTCACGGGCTCTACCCGTCGCCCGCCGCGCGTCAGCGCTTCTTCGAACAACTGCTGCCGCGCCTCGAAGCCATTCCCGGCGTGACCCGCGCGGCCATAGTCTCGAACCCGCCCGGACTCGGCGCCGGCGACCGGCGCATTGAGATCGAAAACCGCAGCGTCGCGGAGCCGGCACATCGTCCCTCTGCGTCCGTGGTGGTTCAATCGCCGGGATATTTCGGCGCGATCGATTTGCCAATGCTCGCCGGACGCGATTTCAACCAGACCGACGGCGCCAAAGGCCGGCAATCCGCCGTCGTTTCCAAGGGCTTCGCCGCGCACTACTGGCCGCAAGAGGATAGTGTGGGCAAGCGGTTTCGCTTTTATACGGATGACAAGCCGGGCGAGTGGATCGCCGTAATCGGAGTCTCGGCGGACATGAACCAGCAGCCCGGTGAAGCGGCGCCTAACCCGCTGCTCTTCCTGCCCTATCGCCAGGAGCCGTACGATTCGATGGCGCTGGTGGTCCGAACCCCCGGCGATCCCGCCTCAGCCACTTCCGCCGTGCGCGCCGCCGTGCAGGGCCTCGATCGGGATCTGCCTCTGTTCGAAGTGAGAACGCTGACGGATGCGATTGAGCACGACCAATGGTATCTCCGCCTATTTGGCAAGCTTTTCTCCGCCTTTGCGCTGATCGCCCTGGTTATGGCCTCGGTCGGCATTTACGCGGTGATCGCGCAAGCGGCAGGCAGCCGTACGCGGGAAATTGGCGTGCGCATGGCGCTGGGAGCAAGCTCGCGCAACATTCTCAGCCTGATACTGACGCGAGGATTGAAGCAGCTGATCGCGGGGCTGGCGCTCGGATTGGCCGCAGCCTTTCCCATCGCGCGGCTGATGAGCAGCCTGCCCTTCTTGCGTGTCTCCGCATCGGACCCGATCGTATTTGCCGCTGTCAGTCTGGTGCTGACGGCGGTCGGGCTGTTCGCCTGCTGGCTACCGGCCCGCAGGGCTGCCGCGTTGAATCCGGTGCAAGCGATCCGGCACGAGTGAGCCCGCAAGCGGCTGGCTTATTGTTCTTCCGCCGGCGGGACGAGCATTGTGGCGTTGGACGATGAATGAATGCTGATCAGCGTCAATACGTCGTCGTTATCGTTGGAGCTCCAAGCCTTGGCAGTATCCGATGCTTGTGTGCGAATCTGCTTAAGCTCCGCATCTGTTAGAGCCTTCGCTCTCTTCAAAGCGCTCTCGATAGCATTGATTTCGAGGCGCTGGGCAAGAACAAGCCGCAGCAGTTGTCTCCATTCACCGGTTGTTGGGTTGTTGTCCATTCGCTTGCGTTCCCCTTTGCATGGATTATGCCGCAGGCTAGTTCTCAGAACGTGAGATTCGGTGCTAGGAAAAATCGCTTGCTGACGCGGCGCCTTCTGGGCCCGGCTCCGATCGGAGCCACCTGCTTCCTCACAATGTGTGAGTGACGGAAGCAGCGCCGATTCCGTGCGCACTGGACTAACGCATCTCCGCCCGCAGTTCCCGCATATCGACTTGCAGTACCCCAGCGCGGAACATTCCGTCGCTGACTCGCTCGATGCCATCGCGGGTGCGTACCTCGCCGTTAAGAGAGACGGGATCGACCACCCACACAAAGGGAACGCCTAGAGTCAGGTATTCATCCGCCTTAGCGCTTACCTCCGCGGCCACATCGTCAGGAGACAGGATCTCAATGCATAGATACGGAGGTTCGGTGAAGACATCCTCATCGGGCTCGCCAAAGGTGACACACAAGTCGGGAACCCGGTAACGCGCCGGATTGGCTTGGGTACGGATGCGCTGTTCGGGCCAGACCTTGTACCCCAGGGGCCGCCCAATTCCGTACAGCGTCAGAAGGAGGAAAGCCTGCATTTTGCTGTGCGGTTTTTTGGGCACGGAGCGGTACACGATCCTTCCTTCGACATACTCGGCGTCGTGCTCATAACTGGTGTGCAAATACTCTTCAACGCTGACCAAATGCGTGGTTGCCATGTCGATCCTTCTATTACTTTACGCCGTTGGACCGGCCTCCCGGCCGGTCAGCCCTCGAAGCGCGCCTCCGGCGTGTAGACCGGCCAGGAGGCCCGTCTTACTTCACGCCGCCATCAACTCGCCCTTTTCCAAATGATGCACCGTGGTCGCGAACTGAGCTGCATGCGGATCGTGCGTCACCATCACCACTGTCTTGCCATGGTCCTTATTCAACTTCGACAAGATCGTTAGTACTTCTTGCGCCGACGCCGCATCCAGATTGCCCGTCGGCTCGTCGGCTAGAATCAGCGCAGGGTCGGTCACAATGGCGCGCGCGATGGCCACGCGCTGCTCCTGGCCGCCCGAAAGCTGCCGCGGAAAATGGCCCAGCCGGTCGCTGAGGCCCACCAGGCTCAACGCCGTCCTGGCGTGCTCCATCCGCTCCGCCTTCTTCAGATTTGTCAGCTTCAGCGGCAGCTCCACATTCTCCAGCGCCGTCAGCACCGGGATCAAATTGAACTGCTGAAAAATGAATCCCACGTTCTCGTTGCGCCAGTGCGCAACCTGGCTGTCGTTCAGTTGGCCAAGCGTGTGGCCCAGCACGCGAATCTCGCCCGAAGTGGGGCGGTCCATCGCCGCAATCAGGTGCAGCAGCGTCGATTTGCCCGACCCCGACGGTCCCATCAACGCCACAAACTCGCCCTTGCGTATCTCGAGAGTGACGTCCTTCAGCGCAATTACGTGGAACTCGTCGCGCACATACTCTTTAGTCAGATTGTGCGTTTCAATGATCGTGTCACTCATGCCCGCTTCGCTCATTCCCTCATGCCTTCTGGCGCACCTTGTCGCCGTCCTTCAAACCCGCAGGCGGGTTAACGATCAAATCCTCGCCGCCGATCAATCCTTCTTCAATGCGAACGCTCGCGCCGCTGGCAACGCCCGTCTTCACCGTGCGCCGCACGGCCTTGCCATCCAGCAGAACGAACACCGCGCCGTCGCGCACCGCCGCCGATGGCGCCAGCACCACCGGCTTCGCCGACGCGCCGGTATCGCCTACCGGTTTACGGTCCGAAAGAAATGCCACGCTGGCGTTCATCTCCGGCCGCAAGTAGCTATCGGGCTTAGTGACTTTCACCTTGATCTGCACCGTCGCCTTTTGCCGGTTCGCCTCGGGCGAAATCTCTTTGATGAAGCCATCGTATTTGCGGTCCGGGAAAGCGTCCGTAGTTACCACGCCGTGCTGCGCCGCATGCAGCTTGGCGAAATCGTTCTGGCTGATGTCCAGCTCTACTTCGAGATCGTTAAGGTCGGCGATCGACACCACGTACCCTTTTGCGCCGCGGTCGCCCACGAAACTGGTGGTCACGAATTCGCCCTTCTCCACGGCGCGCTCCAAAATCGTGCCGGTGACGGGCGCGCGGATAATCGTATTCGCGAGATTCGTCTCGGCGTAGTCGAGGGCGCCCTTGGCCTGATCCACCTGTCCGCGCAGCGAATCGATCTGCTCATGGCGCGGGCCCAGCTTCACCAGATCGTAGGCCTGCTGCAGCGAGTTCACCCGGTGCGTGGCGCCATCGTAGCGGGTCTGCGCATCGTCCAGCGATTGTTTCGGCGTGAGGCCTTCGCTCAGTAATCCCTTGAGCCGGTCGAGACTCACTTTGGCGTCTTCCAAATCGGCCTTGGAGGAGTTCAAATTCGCCAGCGCCTGCTGCACTTCCTCGGGACGCGAGCCGTGCAGCGCTTCGTCCAGCTTGGCTTGCAGGTTGGCAAGCTGGCCTTTCGCCTGCAAAAGCTGCGCCTGATATTCGTCGTCTTCCAGGCGGACCAGCACCTGCCCTTCCTTCACCCGGTCGCCCTTATCCACGCCGATCCAATTCACCTTGCCGATCACTTTCGCGGCCAGCTCGATCTTATGCGCCGCCACAATATAGCCGGTTGCATTGAGCACGATTCCATCCGGCGCGCTGGCCGCGCTAATCGATTTCACGCGCTGCACTTCGACCACGGGCGAGTTATCGAGCTTCCCGGAGAGCAGCCGCCATGCGCCGGCGAGCACGAACAACAGCACGCCCGCCACAATCCAGCGGACGGCCCACTTGGAAGGCTCGCTGGAGCGCCGCTTGCTGCGGTCGATGCGCAAATTGTTCAGTTCCGCGTCCATACTTACACTTCCCGCAGCGCGGTCAGAATCTCCTTTCGCGACGCCATGCGCGCCGGCAACAGGCCGCCGATAGTTCCCAGTACCACCGCAAAAAGGATGCCCATCGCCATGATTTCCGGAGTCACTCGAAAATTGAAAGCCAGCTCCGAAAAATTCCCGTTGCCAACCGCCGTCGTGATGCCGTTGAGCGGGATCACCAACAGGCAGCCGAGCAAGCCGCCCAGCCCGGAAAGCAGAACCGATTCCAAAAAGAAACTTGTCATGATGCTGCCGCGCGAGAAGCCCAGCACGCGCAGCGTCCCAATCTCTTTCGCGCGCCGCGCCACCGCGGCGTACATGGTATTCATCGCCGCAAAGCTGCTGCCCACGGCCATGATCATCGCAACGAAAATCCCCGTGTACTCGATCGGAAGCGCGTTGCTGGTCTGCTGGTTGTAGTATTCCTCTTCGGAGATCGCGGTGAGTTCGAGGCGCTGATCGCTGCCGATGTCGTTGATCAGCGCTTTCGCCGCCACTTCATCGCGTGCGGCCACCAATGCGGCGCTCAGCACGTCGAGCCGTTGCAGATCCGACGCAACCTGGTTCAGGTCGCCCCAGATCTCGCTATTCTGCGCGCCGGCGCCCGCGTCCATCACGCCGACGATATCCCAATTCCCGCGGCCGAATTGCACCTTCCCGCCCAGTCCCGCGCCGGGAAACCGCGAGGCGACCGACTTAC
Source organism: Bryobacterales bacterium (assembly GCA_003135055.1). GTDB lineage: Bacteria > Acidobacteriota > Terriglobia > Bryobacterales > Bryobacteraceae > PALSA-243. The sequence continues at coordinate 28,197 of PLDF01000211.1, forward strand.
CCACCACCACCTCGCGCCGCGCCGGGTCGAACCAGCGGCCGGTCGCGATGTGAACGTTCTTGCGCATCTCAATGCCGGCTTGCGGCAACCCGCGAACCGTCACGTTCACGCCGTTCGGATTATCGACATTGGCGAGATTGATCACCGTGATCACCTCCAGCGAGGCCAGCGGCTGGCCGTCGCTGCCCGTGGCGATTCCCGGCTTGAATTTCAGATCTTGAAATTGCGTACGAGTGAACAGACTGGTGAGTTCCGATTCGGCGCCTTTGCGCAACACGATAATGTGCAGCGGGTCGCCGGAGGTGGCAAGCGTGGTTCGCAATCCGTTCACCAGCGCCAGCACGGCGAGCAGAATGGCGACCGTGAGCGCGATTCCCAGGGCCGTCATCAGAGTGCTGGTCTTGCGCACCACCAGGTTGCGCAGATTGTATGCGATAGGGATGGCCATGAGGTTAATCCGTGCTCCGCAGCGCTTCCACAATGGACGTGCGCGAAGCGCCCATCGCCGGGACCAGCGAGCTGATCACGCCGATGGTAGCCGCGATCGACACGCATGTCAGCGCCACAGCCGGTTGGAAGAGCTGGAAGGGCGGCAGAAATCCGCCGAATGGACTTTTGCTGATGCCCGCCATCAGGAAACTCGAGATCAGATAACCGATGATTCCGCCGGCCACCGAGATGACGCAAGCCTCGCCCAAAATCAGCCACAGAATCGCGCCCGGCGTGAAGCCCAGTGTCTTGAGCACGCCCACTTCGCGCGTGCGCTCGCGCACCGACATCGCCATGGTATTCGCCGAAACCAGCAAGATGGTGAACATCACCGCCGCGCAGATGGCGATGAGAAACATCTTCACATTGCCCAGCAGCGAAAGGAATCCCACTAAGAACGCCTGCTCGGATTCGGTCTTAGTCTCGCGGTCGGCGTTGTGGAATTCGTTGTCGATAGCGCTCGCGATGCGCGTGGAGTTTTGCGGATCGTCGATGAGGATGTAGTACATGCCGACCTGACCGCGGCGGCTTTCGCTCATCGATTGATCGATGTACTCCTTGTTGAAATACATCAATTGACTGGCGCGCGGACTATCGAAGATGCCGCGCACGGTGAATTCGAAATCGCCGGGGTAAATATCGCCGGTAAGCAGGATGCGGTCGCCGATCTTGAAGTTGAAAGTGTTCGCGAGGTCGCGGCCGATCACACAGGCGGTGCGCTCGTGCAGAAATGCCTGCTTCTGGTCTTCGGGAATCTTGAATTCATGATAGAGCGTGAAGAGTTTTTCGGGCTCCACGCTGAAGCGCGCGAACTGGTTCTTGGGGTCGCGCGCGTCCTTATAAGTACCGCCGAACCAGTTGGAAATCATGACATCTTTCACGCCGGGAATCTGCTGAATCTTCGACTGGTAGGCCTGCGGAATGGAGACAGTGAGCGAGACGCGGTTGCGCACCACCAGCCGCAACGCCTCGCCGGGGTCGGGATCGGACATGTAAAAAGCATGGTACATGCCGACCATCACGCCCAGCAGGCACATGGAGACGCCGATACTGGCGATGGTGAGAATGGTGCGGCGCCGGTTCCGCCAGCAGTTCTTGAGCATCAGCGGGAGATAACGGAGCATGATTATGAACACTATAGCAATGTCGAGGCGCGGCCTTGGTCTCGTCTTCAACGCGGAGGCGCGGAGTGGCGGAGATCGCGCGGAGATCTCTTCTGCATGCCCTCTCGGCGCTATCTCCGCCAATCCGCGGTAGTGAGAAAAAATCGACCCAAATCATTTTCGACGAACCATGTTGCAACGGCTTGCGCTGTGGAAGGCCCCGAAAAACTCGATTCTGTCTCACGGCCAGCGTCTCTGCGTCGAAAAAACCGCTTCGAAAAGGGCGAACCCTAACCTCAGCGCCAGAATCGCTAGAATAACTCCAGGATGGACGATCCCGAAATGCTCGCGCGCATGCGCGCCGATTGGAATGCGCGCGCCGGCGAAGATGCCAACTACTACGTCGCCTTCGGCCGCCGCGAGCAGGACGAAGAGGAGTTTTTCGCCACCGCCGCCGATGTCGTCCGCGACCTGGAATCGCAACTCCCGCGCCTTCGCGGCAAGTTGGCCGCGCTCGAGATCGGTTGCGGCCCCGGACGCTTGATGCGCCCCATGAGCCGCCACTTCGGCGAGATCCACGGCGTCGACGTCTCCGACGAAATGGTCCGCATGGCGCGCGAGCGGCTGCGCCACACGCCCAACGCGCACGCATATCTCGGCTCCGGCTCCAGCCTCGATCTCTTTCCCAACAACTACTTCGACTTCGTCTACTCTTACGCCGTGTTCCAGCACGTCCCCAGCCGCGAGGTGGTGTTCCAGTACTTGCGGGAGGCTCACCGCGTGCTGCGGCCCGGCGGCGTGCTGCGCTGCCAGTTGAACGGCTTGCCGGCGCACGCGCGCGCTTACGATACCTGGAGCGGCGTCCGCGTCGCGCCCGGCGAGATTGCGCAATTCGCGCGCGAACAAGGCTTCCAATTGCTGGCGCTCGAGCAGATCTGGACGCAGTATATGTGGATCACCTGCCGCAAGCGCGGCGGAGGTGCGCCGCCATGCGCCGCCGCGCCGCGCATCCGCCACATCACCAACGCCATCACCGCCGAAGCCGCGGTCCCGGTTGCCGGTCCCATGGCCTCGCTGTCTCTCGGGATTGAGAATCTGCCCGGCGATTGCGATCTCAACGCCATCGCCATCGGCGCCGATGGCCGCTCTTGCCGCCCCAGCTACGTCGGCGAGCCCGCGCATGACGGCGTAACCCAGGTGAACGCCGCGCTTCCTCCCGGCCTGCGGACTGGCCTTGTGCCCATCGAGGTTTTTTCCAACGGCAGTCCGCTCTGTGCGCCCGCCTGGATGCGGATGATTCCCGCCGGTCCGTCGGTACCGCGATTGGTCTCCATCAGCGATGGCGTCAACCTGCTCTCCGGATGCGTAGTCGCCAGCGGCATGGTGAAAGCGGTGATGGTGGAAATCGGCCGCCCCGGCGACTTTCGCGCAACCGTGGATGGCTGCGAGGCCGGCGGCGTCGAAACATTCTGCGTCGACCAGTTATTCCAGCGGTACGAGTTCAACTTCCCCTTGCCCGCGCAGATCGGGCGCGGCCGCCATCTGGTCCGCGTCTCCATTGGAAAGCGCGAGTTCGGGCCGTTTCCTATCGAGGTAGCTTAAGAGTGTGCCGTCGCTTAAGAGTGTGCCGTCGCTTGAGCGTGCGCCGCGCGGTTTTCGCCGCTTGCGTCGCATTGGCCCTGGCAGTGACTCTGGCCGGCTGTGGCGGCGCTCCGCAGTATCGCGTCATCCAACTCCCCGAAGGCATTATGGATATCCGCGAGCCGCTCACGGTGGATGCCAATACCGAAGTGCGCGGCTCGGCACGCGGCAGCGCGATCCGCATGGCGCAGGGATTCACCGGGAGCGCCGCGATCGTGATCCGCGGCAACCGCGTCCGGCTGCGCAATTTCGCAATCCTGGGCAACCGGGACCAGCTCGAAGTTCGTTCCGGTCTGCCACCCTACGACCGGCCGTTCGCCGCCTTCACCGGGCGAAACGGCATCCTTGCCGACGCTCACTCCGACATCGCTATCGAGAATCTCCGCTTCTCTCGGATGGCCGGTTTCGCTATATTGGTAAGCCGCTCGCATAACGTCTCCATCGAGCGCGTGACGGTCGAAGCCAGCGGCTCGCGCGGGGCGCCTGGAACAAACCAGGCTGGAACAAACCAAGCTGGAACAAACCAGGCCGGCTCCAACAACACTACCGGCGGCATTCTGCTGGAAGAGGGAACCACCGATTTCCTGGTGGCCAACTGCGAGTTTCGCAACATCCGCGGCAATGGCTTGTGGACGCACTCGCTCTACACTTCGCCAAGAAATGCGCGTGGCGTCCTTGCCCGCAACCTCTTCGAAACCATCGGCCGCGACGCGCTGCAAGTGGGCCACGCCACGGGGATGCGTGTGGAAGACAACGAAGCTACCCGCATCGGCTTTCCCCTGGATGCGGTGGATGCGGAAGGCCATGCCATCCCGGTGGGCCTTGATACGGCCGGCAACGTGGACAACGCCGCTTACCTGCGCAACCGCTTCAGCGAAATCAACGGCAAGTGCATGGACCTGGACGGGCTGCACGATAGCGAGATTCGCGGCAACCTCTGCGTGAACCGCGCGCCGCCGGAAGCATACCCAATGGGCAATTACAGCATCGTCATGAACGACACCAATCCGGACATGCGCACGAAGAACGTCCGCATCGTGGAAAACACGCTCGATAGCCCGGTTTTCGGAGGAATCTTCGTCATCGGTACGGGCAACACGATCGCCCGCAATCGTCTGTGGAACATGAACACCGCGCACTGCAACGACAATATTGCCCACTATGGCTGCAACTACGCCGCTGCCGACCCCGAGATTCTCGAGACCGGCATCTATCTGGGACGCGGCGCCGAGCGGCCTGCTCCGTCACGCGGCAACGTGGTGGAAGACAATTGGATTACCGGCTGGAAAATGCGAGCCCATTGCGTGGAATCGGCCCCGGATATTCCGGCGGGAGCGAATACGGTGCGTAACAACTGGTGCCGCTAGTTTAGTTCCCGTTATGCGGCCCGCAACAAGAATTCTGTTCTTGTCGTGTTGGCATGTCCATTCGATTCAATCGCCCGCCGCGCCTTCTGACTTCTAGCTCCTGTCTCCCATATCCCGCGGGGATATCAAGGGCGAAGCCCTTGGCTAGTTAGTTGCTTACCCGTCGGCGCCGGACCCCAAGAAATCCTGCCGATCCGAATCTTTTCGAAAGGCAGCCGAACCCGCATAGATCAAAAAAGCGCCCAAATGCACCGCCGAAAAATCTCTTGTTCGAAAACGCCACGGCACCGATAAGCGGCACCCATTCGGAGGATGAAGGGCGCTCCGCGCAGCAGCGATTTTCTCCAGAGCCGCCCGGGTTTGCTTTTCTAGTCAAGTCATTGATTCGGCTGAGCTTCTAATTCGGCGCTGCTCGTGGCAAAAGCATAATTTTTCACAATTAAATGTACTAGCAATGTAGAAGTGGAGCATCGTCGGCGTTGTTTCAATGGTATACTTATTCACACTTCTATGTCAGCAAGACTTGGCTCACTCCTTTTGTTCCTGGCGCTCATTCCGCATGCGGCAGCGCAACCCAACGCCCGCGGCGTGACCCCGGCGCCCCCTGATTTTACTTCCTTTCGGGACGAGGACAAGATCGCGGTGCTGGTGGGTATCGACAATTACCCGGTAACTAGCGGGCTGAGGGAATTGCGTTACGCGACGAAAGACGCCTCCGATCTCTGGACAGTGCTGGGCAAGCAAGGTTATAAGACTGCCTTGACCGAGAAAGACCCAGTGCTGCTGAATGCGGACGCCAATAAGACGGCCATCAAAAAGACGGTGAAAGCGGCGCTCGAATCGCTGCATGGTAAGGGAACGTTCCTTTTCTTTTTCGCTGGCCACGGAATTGAGAAGAACGGAAAACAGTATCTGGCTCCCCGGGAAGTGGACATGGACGACTTGGAGGGTTCGGCGCTGTCGATGGACGACCTGCTCAAGATCCTGAAGGATTCGCCCGTTGAGCGCAAGGTGCTTTTTATCGACGCCTGTCGCGAAAAAGACACGCGGGGCGACCAAGAGTTGTTCGGTAACGTGCCGGATGCGAAGGGCACGCAGATCATGTACGCCTCCGAAAAGGATCAGCCGAGTCATGAAGACCCGGATTACCAGCACGGCGTGTTCACTTATTACCTGCTCAAGGCGCTGGCAGGCGAGGCTGCGGTGCGGGGCCTCGTGAGCTTCAATTCCGTGAACACCTATTTGGCGGGCAAACTGAAGTCTGATAAGAAGGCGCTCGGGCAGCTACCGCGCGTGAACTCCATAGAGACTACGGAGAATGGCGATCTGTTGCTGGCGGGCGAGGAGATTAAGATCGATCTTCCAAGCGGGTTCTCCAATCAGCAGATCATGGAGGCGGGCAAGCGTTACTACACCGCCGAGGCCCTCAAGAGCGCGACAGACTACTACGGGCAGAAGAAGTACGCGGAAGCCGCAGAGAGCTTAAGAGTTACCCTGTCGCTCGATCCGCAGAACGACAGCGCCTATTCGCTGAAGACGCGGATCGCCCTGAGGTCCAGCGGTGCCGCGGTAGCCGCCGATGTCTGTGACCAACGGCTGAAGATCGCACAATCGGGTAACGACGTCCTAAGCGACTGCGCGGACGCCTTCGCGGAGTCTTATCCTGAACAAGCGCTCCAGTATATCGAGCGGATCCCACCAGAAAAACGGGTGGCCGCCACGTACCTGAGCCTGCTTGATCGGGCCAATCGCCTGGAATCGATTATCTCCATGCTACAGCATATGGATTTCTCCGCGGTGTACTCGAGGTCAACCTACACCCAGTTCCAGACCTATATCAATGCGCTTAGGCGTACCGGCGAAATCAGCAAGGCTGAGACAATCGTGACGGCTCAAATCGCGGTCACCGAGAAAGCTCGTGAGTCGGAGGGAACCCGAGGCGTGGTGCGTGCGATGGGGTACACGGAAATCTTGGGCGCCCTGTACCCCTTGCGCGCCGCACTCCGCGAGAGGTCCGGCCAGCGCGTGCCGGCATTGATTGACTATTCAGAGGCGATGTCCATGTCATCTGCCCCGGAGTTGCGTGCTCAGCGCTGTTTGCTGCTGGCAGAGCTTGGATTTGAGGCTGAAGCGCTTGTGGATTGCGGCAAAGTCCAAAATAAGGCGGGGCGCCTCTTGGCATTTGGGCAGGCGTACTATCGCTTGGGCAAACCGCAACAGGCCATCGAACAGTTCTCTGCCGCCCTGCAATTGAGTCCCAGCGATAAAGAACTGTTCGCCAAGGAACTGTTCGCCTGCCGTGGCTATGCTTACCTGCTGAACGGCAATTTGGACAAAGCGTTGCCGGATTTTGCAAAATCCATCGAACTGGATCCGAAGTTCCCGTGGCCCTATCGCGATCGGGCTCTGACCCTGTCCCGCGCTGGGAAGAACGACGACGCCCTCAAGGACGTGAATGAGGCATTGCGGCTCGACCCCTACTTCGCAGAAGCCTATGCCGCCCGCGCCGACATCCAGCGTGCGCTCGGCCACTCGGCGGAAGCGGATAAAGACGGCGAGCGCGCTGTCCAACTCGGTTGGAAGCCGAATCCGAAGCTACCGTAAGGCCCTCCGTCTCTGAAGGCCAAACGCGTGCCGGGAGCTTCGTCACGGTTGTCCCTGTTGCACGAGGACAAGGCCCCCGCCCAAAACCACCGCATCCCTCTTGCAGGTGCTTAACCAACAATGATAATGGATGCGCGAGTTGGCACTCGTCATAGCAGGTGTCGGCGCCAAACCCCGATTCGGTTTGGCTACCGTCTTGAGCCAGGAGGCACTCGCGGGCTGGGTGGGCCGTGGTCCCTCGCAAACGCCCCCAGCTTATACTGTCAGTTCAAGCGGTGCGCGTCTCCCGCCGCTATTCCTCGGCAGCCTGGCGCTGCCCGCCCTAACGCATGCGCTACCACGCCCGGCTTATACTTATAGTTCAAGCATGCCCATCTCCCGCCGCCATTTCTTCCTCGGCAGCCTGGCGCTGCCCGCCTTCGCCGCCAAGAAGCCGCCCGCAAGGCCGAACCTGTTGCTATTCCTGGTGGACGACCTGCCCGCCTGGGCGCTGGGCTGCTACGGCAACAAGGAAATCCGGACGCCCAATATCGACCGGTTATCGCAGACCGGCACGCACTTCCTCAACCACTTCGTCTGCACGCCCGCCGCGGGTCCCAGCCGTGCGACCTTCCTCACCGGGCGCACGCCGATGCAGACGGGCGCGGCGACCAGTCTCGACAAGATTCTGGGCGATCTGGGCTATGAAATTCACACCGAGGATGCCTCTGCAGCGAGCGGATTTATCGGCCGGCAGACGGCCGCGAAGCAGTTTTTCCTGACCGTGACTTCTTCGAAGCTGAGTGCGCCTTACGATGGCGTGGCGCAGAAATATCGCGATCTTTACGCCAAAGCGACCTTCGAAGGATACGTCCCCGACCCGGTCAGCGCGAATGCGCGCGCTGGCAAGGAGATGCTGACCGACATCGTCGGCAACGTGCGGAAATTTGCCGCGGCGCTATCGGAGCTGGATGATCAGGTGGCCGCCGCGCTGGCGGCGATCAATCAAAAGGGGCTGCTCGACAACACGCTCATCGTCTTCAGCTCCACGTGCGGCTCGCTGCTTGGGCGCCACGGCTTGTGGGATTCGGGGGATGCCTCCGACCCGGTCAACATGTACGACGAGGCCGTCGGCACGCCGATGATTTGGAGCTGGGCGGGCCGCGTTCCCGCACTGGCCACGCAGGTGGAGCTGGTGAGCTCCTACGACTTTGCGCCGACCGTTTGCAACGCGTTAGGGACCCCGCCGCCAGGCGGTCTCTGCGGCCGCAGCTATCTGCTGATGGCGACCGGCAAACCGCTGCCCAAGAAGCAGCGCTGGCGGAGCACGGTCTGCGGACACTACCAGAACACCGACATGGCGCGCGAAGAGCATTATAAGGTGGTGCTGCGCGACGGCGGCAAGGGGCCGAACGAGTTCTACGACCTGAACTCCGATCCGCGTGAGAAGGTCAACCAGACCGACAACGACCAGTATGTATCGATCAAGACATCGCTAAGCGCCGAGATCGCTAAATGGAAGCAGCAGTATTCGGGGTAACAAGTGGCGCGGGGCCATGCCCTGCGCTGGCTGAAGTGGAAGCCGCAGTAATCGGGGTAACCGTAGCGCGGGCCCATAAGCCTGCGCGCCGGAACTGTGCCGCGAGCCCTCTATCCGTATGCAGACGTACCATTGCCCAACGCGGCTCGGAACCATCCACGTGATAAAATTGAGTTACGCACTAAGTCCGCCAAGACAGCAATTCGTCACAGTTGAATATGAACATCACTCTCACTCCTGAACTGGAACAACTGGTGCAAAAGAAGGTTGCCCGTGGCAAGTACGTCAGTGCGGATACTTTCGTTAGTGCAGCCGTGCAGCGGCTGATCGACGACGAGAGCGGAGAGGAGGGCGAGATTCGCGCGCGGATTGAAGCCGCCGAAGCGGCAATCAACGGCGAAGAGTTCATCGAATATGACGAAACCACGATTCACGAACTGGTAAATGGCGTTCACGATCGTGGTCTGAAACATCTTGCCGCCGAACGCGAAGATACCGGCGTTCGCGGATGAAGAACCGCATCGCGCGTAGCGCCATCGCCGATCCGGTGAGGCGTTCACACCAGCGGGAACGCTGCACGCAGGGGCCCGGAGAGCGCCCCGTGCGCCACCATCACACCTAATGAAAACCAGCAACCCGTCTATCCGCAACATCGCCATCATCGCGCACGTCGACCATGGCAAGACTACGCTTGTCGACGCCATGCTCAATCAGAGCGGCATCTTCCGCGTCAACGAAGAGCACGTCGAGCGCGTCATGGATTCCAACGACCTCGAACGCGAGCGCGGCATCACCATCCTTGCCAAGATCACCGGCATCCACTATAAGGGCGTGAAAATCAATATCGTCGATACGCCCGGCCATAGCGATTTCGGCGGAGAAGTGGAGCGCGCGCTCAAGATCGTGGATGGCGTGATGCTGCTGGTGGACGCCAGCGAAGGGCCGCTGCCGCAGACGCGCTATGTGCTGTCCAAAGCGCTCGAAGGCAAGCTGCCGCCCATCGTGGTGATCAACAAGATCGACCGTCCGGACGCGCGCGTGCCCGAAGTGCTCGACGAAATTTACGACCTTTTCATCGATCTCGACGCCACCGAAGACCAGCTCGATTTTCCGATTCTCTACACCGTCGCCAAGACCGGCGTTGCCAAGAAGTCGCTCGAAGACGACTCCACCGATCTGCGCCCGCTGTTCGAATCTATCCTGCAGAACATCCCGCCGCCGGTGGGGGACCCGGATGGCGTGTTTCAGATGCTCATCGCCAACCTCGATTACAGCGACTACCTCGGCCGCCTGGGCATCGGCCGCGTCTTCAACGGCACGCTGCATCGCGGCGACGATGTGGCCATCGCCAAACGCGACGGCTCCATGGAAAAAACGCGCATCACCAAGCTCTACTCGTTCGAAGGATTGAAGCGCGTGGATGAAACCGTCGCCCAGCAAGGCGATCTGCTGGCCATCGCCGGCGTGGAAGGCATCACCATCGGGGAAACCGTAACCAGCGCCGAAACGCCTGTGCCCCTGCCGCCCATCCACATCGATGAGCCCACTATTGCGATGGCGTTCACCATCAACACGTCGCCGTTCGCGGGGCGCGAGGGCCAGTGGGTCACGTCGCGAAACCTGCGCGACCGTCTGGATAAGGAGCTGCTCACCAACGTCTCCATTCGTGTGGAAGAGCTGGGCCACGATACGTTCAAAGTGATGGGCCGCGGCGAATTGCAGCTCGCGATTCTCATCGAGATGATGCGCCGCGAAGGCTTCGAATTGATGGTGGGCAAGCCCGAGATCATCACGCACACGGAGAACGGCAAATTGCGTGAGCCGCTCGAGCTGCTGGTGATCGATTGCCCCGAAGCCTTCCTCGGCGTGGTGATCGAGAAACTGGGCGCGCGCAAAGGCAAGATGAGCAAGATGGTGAACAACGGTTCCGGCCGCGTGCGGCTTGAGTTCCACGTGCCGTCGCGCGGCCTGATCGGTCTGCGCAGCGAGATCCTCACCGATACGCGCGGCACGGCGCTCATGAATTCGCTGTTTCACGGCTATATCGATTGGCAGGGCGATATTTCCATGCGCCCCACCGGCTCGCTGGTGGCCGACCGCGCCGGCAAGACGACCGGCCACGCAATCTTCAATCTGCAGGAGCGCGGCGAAATTTTCGTTGCGCCCGGCGCCGAGGTTTACGAAGGCATGATAGTCGGCGAGAACGCCCGCGACGCCGACCTGGACGTCAACATCGTCAAGGAAAAGAAGCTGACTAACATGCGCGCGTCCACCGCCGACGACGCTATCCGGCTGGTGCCGCCGCGCGCGATGAACCTGGAACAAGCCATCGAGTTCATCCGCGACGACGAGTTCGTCGAGGTCACGCCGAAATCCATCCGGCTGCGGAAGAAGATTCTCAAAGAGAATCAGCGGTAGCTCCTTCATCCAACGAACCGGCCCCGATCGGAGCCCCGACCGTAAGGGAGTGGTTGCCGGCAAAGGTACAAACCACGCGGTCGCGGTACTAGTTGCTTACCCAAACTACCGCCGCCACTTGATTCAAGAAGGGCGCGTAATTCCCTATCGCGCCTTCGGGCAGTATCGTGAACGGCCCTGCGCCGATAAAGAGACCATCGTTTATGACTGCCAGGTTGTTCGCCGCGACAGTTAAGCCGACCGCCGCAACACCCGCTGAAGACACCGCCGGCATCTGCACGCTCATTTGATCCACGCCATCGATGGAACCGGCCGAAAGATAAAGTGGACCGGCCGCCAACGATATAGAACCAGCTGACGAAAAAGCGGTCACGGCAACCGGATAGCCGAGTGGCCCCTGGCCAGGTCCTACGATGCTCCCAGTGCCGTAACTCCCGGCGAATGCATTCAGGCCATTCAGGAACACAGTGATGGAGGAACCGGCCTTCGCCGGATTGGCGCATGAGTTGAGCGTTCCATCGCTATTCAACGCGACCGCCTCGAACGTCAGCCCTAATGATGCCGCTTGTCCGCAACTCGATGTCAACGTGCTGGAATTCACAAAAACGCTAGGGTTACTTGCGGCCACCGCGAACTGCTGGGTCGCTGTCGCGGGCGCACCGCCCGCGGCCGCAGCCACTGACACTGTCATCACCGTCTCTTGCCCCGGCTCGTAAGGCATTTGCCCTATCTCAAAAGGAACCTGGATATTGATCTGCCCCGAAGACACGTAGAGCAGCGGAGCCGGTACGCCATCGAATGCGACATGGACGCCCGCTAACGCCGTGGGTATCTGGGTTGTCCCACTTCCCGCAACGCCAGCTTGCGGTCCCAGTCCGTATCCGAACAGTGACAGCAATTGGCCGGGAGCCACCGGACCCACCGGTAACATGGTAGCCGCGTCTAACGCACAACTAACTTGCGTTCCGGTGGCAGCACTCGAAAAGTCGAAGCCTGCGAGATAGCTTCCCGGAACCGTTCGCTGAGTGATGGCGCCGGTAAACACAACACCAGGCGTCAGCGGAACGTCCGAAAGGTTGGAATATCCGGCAATCACGATCACCCCACTCGCGTTGACAGTGATGGCGGAAGCGGTGATCCATGTCGCGGCCAGAATCTGCGTTGCCAGCAGGCTGCCGTCAACGCTGCTGAACCGCTGCGAGTAGGCATCGCTCTGTACGGTGATTCCGTTGGGCAGACACTGCGTGGGGACGTTGCCCGTGGGAGGAAAAGGGGGATTGGTGAATCCCACCTGAAACGGTGGCCCGGAAGGCGTGAAGAAGCTGCCCCCCACTGCCAGATTGCCGGAGTTGTCCAACGCCAGCAGGCTGCCGCCCTGCTGCTCCGACCAGAGGATCTTCGCGCCCGTCGGATCGATCTTCGTCAGGAACATCCCAAGTCTCTCCCGCTGTGCAACGGTAAACGGATAATCCGTGGAGTTGGTAGTCCCTGTCACATACGCGTCACCTGCGCTGTCTACCACAAGCCCCGCGTTGGTCGCGCCGTTGCTTCCAGTCAGGAATGTCGAATAGATCAGCGTCGCGCCGTCCGCGCTCAACCTGGTCACGTACTGTTCGGCGCTCGCAAAACAGCCAAATTCCCCACAGGTCAAGGAAGGCGTAAAGGAGGTCTGCAAGGCTCCGGCGGTTGTGGGATAGGTCGCGTTACTGGCTATGTTCCCGGCGACGAAGATGTCGCCTGAAACGCTTAAGGCCAGAGAACCTCCGCCCACGCCGAGGGCCGAGAAGAGAAGCTTGGTGCCGGTGGGGTCCACTTTGGCTACGAACGGCTGGTTCTGGCTAAAGGCGCTGGCAACCGCGTATGCGCCGCCGGTTGCCGGGAAGCCGCTGCTCGCGCCTGTGCCCGTAATGTACGCATTCCCGCCGGAATCGATCGCGATCGCCGCGGGATTAGCCGACGCTTGGCCTGCAAACAGAGTGGAATTCAGCACCGCGCCCGTCGGGCTGAGCTTCATCAGGAAAGAGACTTGCTGCAGTGTACTGGTGATTGCAGGGCTCGGCCCCGAGGTGACCGGGAAATCCGGCGAGTTAGTATATCCGGTGACATACGCGTTTCCGCTTGAGTCCACAGCCATCGCCGTCCCCTGATCGTCCGCCGATCCACCGAGGTAAACAAAGTAGGCAAGTTGCGTCGCGCCCGAATTAAGCTTCGCCACGAAGAAATCCGCCCCATGCCCCGGGATCGGGCTGTTCTCGACTTCTCCCAGCACGTAGAGATTGCCTGCGCCGTCGTGGCCGAGGGCCTGAATCGTGCTGTTTTCTAGGAAGAACGTCGAGAACCCGGCCGCAATGCCGGCGTGAGTCCCCGATAGAACGGCGGCCGATAGCACCAAGGCTCTGGCCCATATTGCCACAGACGTTGAGTCGGAGAGTCTCGCCCAACGCGCGGCCGAAGCATCTAACGTTTGGCTTTCCGCGGTTGTCATCTCGACCTCCGCTTCTGTGACAGCACGTCAAGCACCTCTTCGTAAGACAGGCCTCCTGGCCTGTCTTTCCGATGCCAATGCGCCCAATCCGAATACGAATCTATGCCACGAAGAAGACAAGCCAGCAGGCCTCTCCTACTGGTTCGCCGCGTCGAGTGAGATGGGCTTGAAGTACTCCGGGACGATAACGCGCGTGTTGGGCGAGGCCGCTCTGACTTCCGCGATGAACGATTGCAGCCGGTCGACCGCGGGTTGTTGCGAAACGTTGTAAGGGACGTTGAAGCGGTCCCAGTGAGTAGGCAGTACCAGGACCGGGTTGCCCAGTGCGCGAAGTAAGCGCGGCGTATAGTCGTCAATATTCCGGCGTTCGGGCATGGCGCCGATCAGAGCTGCATCGGGACGCAAGCCGGCAACTTCGCTCTCTATGTAATTCATGGAACCGAAGACAATGATCTGGTGACCCGCGATGCGTATCAGATAGGCCAGCGTGCCGCCTTCCACGAGCTGTCCATAGCGAATCGGAGGCTTCGCATCGGCTGGAAAGAGCAGTGGACGCGGTAGCGGATTCGGCGCGGACGCGTCGGGCCGGCGGAAGATGCCATGCAAGCTGGGAATTACGCGCACCGAAAAACCTTCGAACTTCAGCTCGTCGCCGCCTTTGACCGGCTTGATCCGGGCTTCCGGAACGCCGCTCACGCGAGCCAGATTGGCGGTGCTATCGGTTCCGATGACTAACGCTCCGGTCTTGCGGGCAATGTAGGGCATATCGAGCGAGTGATCGGGATGAGTGTGGGTCAGGAAGATGTAGTTCGCGCGTTGGATGTGGGCATCAATGACGGCCGTATCCGGCTCCATGATCGAGTTGCCAGTCACCATAGGCCGAGTGTCATCTGGGGAGACAGCGTCGTTAGGCGAATTCACCTTGGCGCGCGTCAGGTAGGGATCGATGAGAATCACGGTATGGCCGTTGGTGACTTGCCAGCCGGCTGTACCCAAATACGTAAGTTGGACCGGTTGGGCGCAAGCCGCGGCTGCGATCCATAAGAGCACGAAGACAACACGGGTCATGCGGCAAGATTACCGCACGCGGCCCTGTGTCGGCAACAAGTCCGCGAGCCGCTTGGGGGCGATCTGGCGGTAGCTGGCGGCCAACAGTTCGGCCACTTCCCCCCAGTCCACTTTGCCGATATCGAGGCGCAGCGCCACCCATCCCTTCGGGCCAATGTACGCGGGCAGGTAGAATCGACCCGGTTGAGCGGCGGCCAAGGCCGTGTTCTCGCCGGGCAGCGCCTTGCAGGCCACGGAGACAATGCCGTCGCCGTGGTGGTCGTTGAGGAAATACGCGAACGTCTTCTTGCGGACGTAGAAGCCGGCGTGGGACCCCCTACATTCGCGCGTAGCTTCGGGAAGGGCAAGACAGATCCTGGTGAGCCGGACAAGGCGTGGCTCCTCGCGCGTAGGTTTGGTCATTAGTCGTTCCGATCTGTTAGTTTAATACTTGGCTACAATGACCACAACACCGGCCACACGCTATGCAACACGCTGTCTCGGCCTGATCGGCGGCCTTGGCGTAGGAGCAACCGTCCACTACTACCAGGAATTGGTCAAAGCTCACGCGGCGCGCGGATGGACGCCGCACCTGCTCATCATCCACGCGGATGTGAATCTGGTACTGACCCACGTCAGAGACGGTAACATCACCCAACTGGCCGAATACCTTGCAGGCCTGGTCCGTCGGTTACAGGCCGGCGGCGCCCGGATCGCCGCCGTCTCCGCTGTCACGCCGCACGTCTGCATTGCCGAGCTTGCCCGCATGTCTCCGCTCCCGCTCGTGAACCTGATTGACGAGGCTGCCACCGAGATTCGCCGCCGGGGTCTCAAGCGCGTGGCCTTATTCGGTACGCGCTTCACCTTGGAAACCGGGTTTTTCGGCCAGTTGGAGGGCGTCGCCGAAGTGATCAGGCCCAAGCCGGACGAGATCGACTCCATTCACGAAACCTATATGCAATTGGTGAGCCATGCCGCCGGATCCCGGCAACAGTTCCGGACGCTGCCAGAGATTGCGCACACGCTCTGTGAGCGCGACCGGGTGGAGGCCATCGTTTTCGCCGGCACAGAGCTGTCGCTAGTCTTCAACGAGGGCAACACCGATTTCCCGCACATCGATTGCGCCAGTCTGCATCTTGACGCCATAATGCGCCGCCTGGCCCCGGCTCGCGACTAACGCAAAGCCAGACGTAGGACAGACGATCGCCTTTTGTCGTCTGTCAAGCGCCTGTGCCTTAGCCTATGCCTTAGCGAGGCGCGACAGGGTCGAAAAACCCCGCCAGGCGATGGTCTGTCCTACCACGCCAGGGAGCCTCACGCAAAATACGTACAGCAAACCATCCCCGGTATATTAGCGGCAACCTCGACGAAGTAACAAGGCATTCCCTCGGAAGCCGGCAATTCCGCGCCTTGTTCCAAGGCTCGAAATACGTCGTTGGGGTTGCGGTCCCACTCGATGCCATATCTGGCGGCGCTGCCGGCGCGCACCTTCAGCAACGCCGCTTCGAATTGCGCAATCGATGCCACCAGATGATCGGCGTGCCCGCTCATTGCCGCCACGAACTGCCGCCCGGCTTCTTCCGCAAACGGCGACGCCGCCGTGCCCGCGTAGAACTCCGCCACGGCTTGGCCAAACAGGCCGAGGCGCCTCATCAGTCGCGCCGTATGAACGCAGGTCCGCTCCAGGTGGTAAGTGCGCCACCAGATGGCGATCTCTCGAATCGCCACGAGTTCGCCCGAGCCCTCCACCAGCTCCAGATACGAGTCCTTGGTATTGATGGGCCTTGCTTTGATTAACCGCAACATGCTGTCTTGTAACTGCGCTAAACCGCTCATAAGTGAAGCTCCGCCGATAAACGGGCCAGTTCGCCACAGATCGCGTCGCGACCCAGACTGGGAACGGCCTCTTTTAAGTACTCGTAGGTAACTGCCTGTACCTGCGATGCGCGCTCCATCACATTGGCCGCCAGAGCGACAGTGGAAGCGGCAGTGACGCGCGAATGGACATCCAACTGCAAACCCGCATACGACGTTCCGCCGGCCAGGTGAAGCTCGCGCACGTTTTCGAGCTTCAATTCGCTCAAGAACCCGTCCACGTCAAAGCCGTAGTTGAGCGCATCGCATTCCATGTTGTAAACGTCGAGAATCAGGCCGCATCCCGTCCGCTCGGCGATCCGATTGAGAAATTGCGCGTCGGAATATTCGCCGGGAGCGTCGGGAAGCAGGTGCACCACGTTTTCCAACAGGAACGGCGCGGGGTAGCGCTTCTGAATGGCGCACACGCGCCGGCAAATCATATCCAGCGCTTCCCCGGTTCTGGGCATTGCGAGCATAGTACCGAGATTCTCTCCACCCACTGTGGTGTAGGCCAGATGTTCGCTGTGCCATGCGATATCGAAGCGCAAAAACAGCTCGTCAACAAGGCGCAGATAGGCTTCCGAGTAACCCTCATAGCTTCCGATGGAAAGCCCGACGCCATGTACCAGTAGGCGCGCGCGGCCACCAATGCTCTCCAGCTCGGCAACGGCTTCCGGCCGGAGCTCGCATCCGCCGCCGGTGCGGAGGGCGATGGTATCGGGAGTGATTTCGATATATCGAGCGCGCTCGAGCAATCTTTCTAGCAGCGGAACGTCGCCGCCCTCATACGTGGTAGCCAGCGCGGGGCTGCCGTGTGCCGCTGCCGTGACGCGGCGTTGCTCCATCGCACCCGCACTGGCCATGGTTGTTGCCTTCGACGGTCTCCGGTCTTAGCCGAAGTTTGCCGTGGCGATGCCTGGAATATCCTTGAATTCGCCTTCCGCGGCCGGGGCGCCGCCGAGGATTTGAAGATCGACTCCCACCAGGCCGCACGCCAGGCAGCCCGTCAATTTCACGGCGCGGGCAATGGCCGCGTTTAGATCGGGTAATTTCACGTTCCCATGAACTGCGAGGCGAATAGTCTTCGTTGTTGCTGCCGCCATTTTCTATCTCCTTTTTGGTAACCGGGCGATCCCGGTGACGCTGAAGGATAGTGAGAGAACGGCGCGTAGCGTTTCAAGACGCAAAAAGACCGGGCGGATCGTCTCCGCCCGGTCGTTGCCCTGCTCGACGCTGATCTACGACGCCGATCTACGCTACCTCACGAACACCGAGATAGTCGCGCTTACGGTCTGGCCTCCAGGTCCGTAAGCGGTCAAGGTATACGTTTGGTTGCTGATCGGGTTGATGGTAATCGAGCCGTTCGGCTGGCCCGTCGTCGGCGGGATGTCGCCGCCGATGATCACCACGGACGTGGTGTTGGCCGTGGCCCAGGTAAGGACGACGGGGCTGCCGGCAAACGACGAATTCGGCGGATTTGCCGTGAACGACAGGATTTGTACCGTACCCACTACCACCGTCACGTTAGCCTGGATCATTCCAGCGCCGTTGGTGGCGGTCAGTGTGTAAGTGGTGGTCGCGGACGGAGTGACGGTGGCGCAATCGTTGGCGTTCAGATTGGTCCCGACTCCAGGAGTAATGGAGATTGACGTGGCATTGGTTACCTGCCAGCAGAGTTTCGTCGAATCGCCCGGACTGATGTTCGGCGGGTTCGCGACGAAGGTCACGACTTGCGGTACCGCATTGCCCGCCACCGTTACCGTCACCGGCGCCGTAACGGAGCCGACGGAATTGGTGGCCGTCAAGGTGTAAGTGGTGGTCGCGGCCGGAGACACCGTAGTGCTGCCGTTCGCGGTCACTGCGCCCACGCTGCTGATGCTGACAGTGGTGGCGTTGTTGGTGGTCCAGCTCAGTGTCGACTGGCCGCCCGGAGCGATGCTGAGCGGGTTAGCCTCAAAGCGGACGATCTGCGGAGCGCCCACTACCATTGGGCCAACCGTCACCGTTGCGGTTTGCGTCACCGTGCCGCTGGCGCCGGTCGCAGTCAGAGTGTAAGTCGTGGTTGCAGCCGGCGTAACCGAGGTCGAGCCGGACGCGTTCACGGTCCCGATGCCGGGCTGAATGCTTACCGTGGTCGCGTTCTGAGTTACCCAGATCAGGGTTGTGCTGGAGCCGTTGGTGATGCTCGCAGGGTTGGCGTAGAACTGCGAAATCAGCGTCGAGCTCGCCGAAGCCGTGGTTACGGTCGTGTTAGCCGAGGCCGTTAAGCCACTGGTATTCTTCACCGTCAGGCGGAAGGCGTAGGTTTGACCGGCAGCCGCCGTGAAGGTAGTAGTAACGCCGGTGGGATTCGATAGAGTCACCGGCGGCCCGGCAGTCTGCGTCCATTGATAAGTGAGCGCCTCACCCAGCGGATCGTAGGATCCGGAGCCGTTCAGCGTGATCAGACCGGCTGGTACGCCGATTTGGTTCGGACCGGCGTTGGCGACTGGCGGGCTGGCCCCAACCTGCCGCGTACCAAGCTCGTAACGGATGCGCGGAACGTCCATCGGCACCGGCGTAGCGATCTTGGCATATTGCTTGGCGTGGATGTAGTTGCCCACTTCGAAACCGAAGGTAAACTGGCCGCTGCTATGCGAGGTGACCAGCGTCTGGTTGTAATCGGCCTCGGCTGTGAACGCAACATGCGGAGATAAGGGTTGGGTCAATTTCAGCTCGGCCCCGGGCGTGGCATGCTTGCCCTCGATCTGACGCCGCAAATACCCCACGTTGCCCTGGATGGTCGCATCGCCCCAAACACCGAACAAGTAATTGAACCCGTATTGGTTGACCACCTGCGCATAAGTCTGGAGTAGCGTTCCCGGCGCGATGGTGGTGCTGTTCAATACGGCGATGCTCTTGAAACCTTGCGTTCCAAACAGGCCGATGCGTCCGTCGCTGAAGAGATAGTCCATCAGGAATGCGAACTGGCCCAATCCGCCGCCGCTTTGGTCGCCCTTGAAGTCGAGGTACTTGAAGCTGGCGAAGCCGCCGGCCTGCACGTTGCCCCAGCGGTTCACAAGACCGATATCGAACTGGCCTTCCTGATGGCCGGGGTAGTACATGTATTCGCCCTGCGCCTGCACGGCGTGGGTGCCGTCGCCGCCGAACGGCGAGAAGAACTTGGCAGTGCCGTTGACGGTGAAATCGCCGGTGCGCGAAGGGCCGAACGTGGGCCCGATGTTCAGGCCCACAATGGAAAATTTCTGGTTGCGCTTCTGCGCTTCATTGAGTGCGCCTGTGGCCGCGTCCGTGGCTTCCTTGCGCGCGATGTCCGTGGTCTGCTGCGCGTTGAGCGGCTTAGGTAGACCGTTTACCTCGGTTTCAAGCTGGTTTTCCTTGTTCCGCAAATCCGCCATTTCGGTTTTGATGCGGTCGTTATCGCCCTGTAAGGCCTTCATCGCGGCCAGAATGTCGTCAAGCCTATCCAGCTTCTTCAGGATTTGCGCGCAGCAGTCGGCCTGCTGTTTGAGCATGTCCTGAATGTTATTCAGTGCCTTGAGAATGTCGCCGATGCCGCCCGCCTTGATGATGTTCCCCTGCCCGTCGGTGACAGTCAGCAGAACGCGGCGGTTCATGAACCGGCCTTCCTTGGTATTGTTGTTTACCTCGGGATCTCTCTTCCCGTCGCCCGCGGTGGCGATCTGGTCGGCTGAAGCTCCGTACTTAACCAGAAACGCTTTCACGGCCTCCGCGCGGGCCAATGCCAGCTTGTCGTTGTATCGGGCCGAGCCGACGTAATCCGTGTTACCGGTAACTTTGACTTTGTAGTCGTGATGCTGGCCCAAAATCTCAGCCAGGCGTAACAGACTCGGATATCCGTCCGATAAAATCGATGAGTTGAATTCGAAATTAATCTCTTCCCAATCGTCTTTCGTCTGTCCGGACGGGACACTCAACCCCTGCGAGTATAAACAGGACGCCATTAGTCCGAGCGCGCCTATCGCTACTAGTTTCTTCATCGTCTTCTGTCGCTCCTCAACTTGATCTGCATGTGTAAGAAAACCGAAGCCTTGGTTAAGGGTCCATCGACCCCAAAACTCCTGTAAGACCCGCACTGCGTCCACTGCTTACCCGAACCGATAGGTCCGCCCAAGGACCGAAGCATGAGGGTCCTGCACTTAACTAGGATTAGGATACCCGGAAAGCCGGGCCATCTCAAACGATTTGATGGGTTTAGTCGATGCGGCAAAGTGCTTCCGTGCACAAATCCGGGTCCAAAAGGGTGAGACAATCGGACAGAAGCTGCCGGATGGGCAATCGCTCCTGGAAACGGGAGAGGAAAGTCCGGTCTCCACAGGGCAGCGTGCCGGCTAACGGCCGGGGTCCGGCGACGGATACGGAAAGTGCCACAGAAAATATACCGCCTGGAACGGTACGCAGGTACTGGAACAGGTAAGGGTGAAATGGTGCGGTAAGAGCGCACCGCGGCGGGAGCAATTTCGCTGGCAGGGCAAACCCCACGCGGAGCAAGGCCAAATAGGGGAGGAGGGACGGCCCGTCCCAATGAACTTCCGGGTAGGCTGCTAGAGCCGGATAGCGATATCCGGCCCAGACGAATGATTGTCGCCCGAAAGGGTACAGAAACCGGCTTATAGTCCGGCAGCTTCTTATATTGAGTGACATCGATTCAGGTATTCACCTGACAAAGGACCTCGGCCAGTCTCGTGATGTTGCCGATCTCTCGAGGGCTGAGTTGGATTTGGGGCGCCACGGCTAAACGCCGATAAATAAAGCGCAATTCTTATCGGGGTTATCTGCATTCATCTGCGGCCAATGCCTCTTTTCGAATTTGGTCTCTGCCCGCAGTCTCTGTCCCACGTCGGATGATGCCCGCATTCGCGAAACAGAACATCACGGATATGTCTTACCGAAACGCTACACTAGTTACGCTGCCGGCACGGGCCGCCTAGAGAAACCGCCTGCGCGTCGCATTGGCGGACCTGCCGATCGGAACGGCGCCGGTGCTGGCGGGCGGTCGCGACCGGCACCCACGGCGCTTCGAGATGATCCCTGGGCCTGTGGTTCGACCCGTTCTGAGCGGGCTCGCCGGAATTCGCTCGGGGCCCATCTTGCGTCTGCCGAAGCCCGCAAGACGCGAACGGAAGCGCCAAAACCGCCCAGCGCCAAATCTTACAGCCCCTTTGCTTCCAGCCGCGATTCTGGTAAGTTTCTTTAGTGCTCCTCGTATGACACACAAAATCTCTCTCACCATCAACGGCCAGCCCTACTCCGCCGAAGTCGAGCCCCGGCTGCTGCTAATCCACTATCTGCGCGACGTTGCCGGCCTCACCGGACCCCACATCGGCTGCGAAACCTCCATCTGCGGCGCCTGCACGGTGATGCTCAACGGCCGAACTGTGAAGGCGTGTACCATGCTGGCCGTACAGGCCGATGGGCACAGCCTCACCACCATCGAAGGCCTCGCCGTCAACGGCAAGCTCGACCCCGTCCAGGAGGCGTTTTGGAATGAGCATGGCCTCCAATGCGGGTTCTGTACGCCCGGAATGATCCTGGCCGTCAAGCAGTTGCTGGCCGATCATCCCCACCCCACCGATGGCGAGATTCGCCACGGCCTCGATGGCAACCTTTGCCGCTGCACCGGCTATCAACACATCGTCAACGCGGTCAAGGCCGCGGCTGCCAAGGCAGGAGCATAAACCATGGCCACAGTAATCGCTAAACCGGAACCCCTCGTCGGCAAGAGCGTCCGCCGGCGCGAAGACCCCCGCCTCATCACCGGAACCGCCGTCTACCTCGACGATATGAAAATGCCCGGCATGACGCACGCCGTGGTTGTGCGCAGCCCGCACGCCGCGGCGCGCCTCCGCAGCGTCAACGCGAAGCCGGCGCTCGATTTGCCCGGCGTAATCGCCGTCTTCACCGGCGCCGACGTCAAGCATCTGGGCGCGGTGCCGTGCGCCGCATCCCTGCCCGGTCTGCGCGTGCCGTTCCACCATCTGCTCGCGCAGGATCGCGTCTATTTCAGCGGCCATCCGGTCGCCGTCGTGGTCGCCGCCGACCGCTATATCGCGCGCGATGCGGCCGATCTGGTCGAGGTGGATTACGAACCGTCGCCCGCCGTGGCCGATCCCGAAAAGGCCCTCGCCGCGGGCGCTCCCGCAGTGCATCCCGAGTGGCCCGATAACGTCTCGTTCAACTTCCATCAGGATGGCGGCGATATCGAAGCCGCGTTTCGCGACGCCGAGGTGGTGGTCAAGCAGCGCATCACCAGCCAGCGCCTCATTCCCACCGCGCTTGAAACCCGCGGCGTGCTGGCTAGTTGGCACGCCGGCGAAAAATCCATCACGCTGTATTCGTCCACGCAGATTCCTCACCTGATGCGCACCATGGTGGCGGGAATCCTCGGCATGAACGAGAACAAACTCCGCGTCATCACCCCCGAAGTGGGCGGCGGCTTCGGGTCCAAGCTCAATGTCTATGCGGAAGAAGCGCTCATGGCGTTCATCTCCATGAAGATCGATAAGCCCGTGAAGTGGGTGGAATCGCGGCGCGAAAATTTCCAGTGCACCATCCACGGGCGCGGGCATGTCGACTACTTTGAGCTGGCGGCCAAACGCGATGGCACCATGCTCGGCCTCAAGCTCAAACTCATTCAGGACCTCGGCGCGTACCTTCAGTTGCTCACGCCGGCCATTCCCACGCTCTCGGTGCTGATGATGCCGGGGCTCTACAAGTTCAAAAACATCGCCGCGGATATTGTAGGCGTGTTCACCAACGCCGTCCCCACCGACGCGTATCGCGGCGCCGGGCGGCCCGAAGCCACGCACGGCATCGAGCGCATGGTGGATATTCTCGCCGCAGAATTGAAGATGGACCCGGTCGAGATCCGGCTCAAAAACTTCGTCGGCAACGACGAATTTCCCTTTGCCACCGCAACCGGCTTGAGCTACGACAGCGGCAACTATTCCGCGCCCCTGAAACTCGCGCTGCAACAGGTCGGTTACGAATCCCTGCGGCGCGAGCAAGTGGAAGCGCGCAAAACCGGTCGCCTGATGGGCATCGGCATTTCGACTTACGGTGAAATCTGCGCCATGGGGCCTTCGGCCGCGCTGCCCGCCGGCGGCTGGGAATCGGCCACGGTGAAGATCGAGCCCACCGGCAAGGTCACTGTGTTGACCGGCGCTTCGCCGCATGGACAAGGCGAAGAGACCACGTTCGCGCAAATCGTCGCCGATGAATTGGGCGTCGATATCGACGACGTGGTGGTGATCCACGGCGATACGGCCGTGGTGCAGTATGGCATCGGCACCTTCGGCAGCCGCGGCACGGCGGTGGGCGGCGCGGCGCTCTTCGAAGCCTTGCAGACGTTGAAGGCCAAAGTGCGTAAATTCGGCGCCATGCTGCTCGACGCGGCCTCCGTCACGCTCGTAGGCGGCGAATGCGTCGACGATGCCACCGGCAAATCGGTGAAGTTCGCGGAAATCGCGGCCGCCGCATATCACGCCAAAAAGCTGCCGCCGAATACCGAGCCCGGCTTGGTGGCAACGCATTTCTGGGAGCCGCCGAACTTCACGTTCCCGTTCGGTTCGCACATCGTAGTATCGGAAGTGGATCGCGAAACCGGCGAAATCGAAATCCGCCGCTATATCGCGGTGGACGATTGCGGTAAGATCATCAACCCGCTGCTGGTGGCGGGGCAGGTCCACGGCGGCGTGGCGCAGGGGCTCGGACAAGCGCTCTGGGAGCAGGCTGTGTATGACGAGAGCGGCCAGCTCATCACCGGCGAGCTCACCGATTACGCTCTCCCGAAGGCGCACTTCATGCCGTGGATCGAAAGCAGCCACACGGAGACGCCGTCGCCGGTGAATCCGCTGGGCGTGAAAGGCGTCGGCGAGGCGGGAACTATCGGCTGCTCGCCCGCCGTAGTGAATTCGGTGGTGGACGCGCTTTCGCCGCTGGGCGTGCGGCACATCGATATGCCGCTCACGCCCGAGAAAATCTGGAAGCTCATCAAGGGAGGTCGCGCATGATTCCGCAATCGTTCGAATACTCGGCGCCGGCAACGCTCGCCGAAGCGCTGAATATGATCGATATCGAGGGCGACCGCAAATTGCTGGCGGGCGGCATGAGCCTCATCCCGCTGATGAAGCTGCGCCTGGCACAGCCCGGGCACTTGGTGGACCTGGCTCGCGTGCCCGGATTGAACGGCATCGAAGCCGCCGCCGGCAAGATTCGCGTCGGAGCCATGGCAACTCATTACGAGGTCGAGACTTCCCCAGTCGTACGGGCCAATTGCCCGCTACTGGGGGAGACCGTCGGCAGCATCGGCGACCCGCAAGTGCGCCATAGAGGCACCATTGGCGGCAGCATCGCGCACGCCGATCCGGCGGCCGATTATCCCGCCGCGTTGCTCGCTTTGGAGGCCCAAATTCGGGTCGTTGCCGCTCATCGCGAGCGGACCATAGCCGCGGAAGACTTCTTCATGGACGCCTTCACAACTCCGCTTGAGCCGGACGAAATTGTGGTGGAAGTGCTGGCGCCCATCGAGGATTCCAAGGAAGGTTATCGATACGAAAAGGTGGCGCATCCGGCGTCGGGATTCGCGGTAGTGGGTATCGCGGTGCGCATCCGGCTCAATGCTCCGAAAGCCGGCGGCGGCAAGATCGCGATGGCGCGCATCGGCGTCACCGGCCTCGGCTCGCATGCTTTCCGCGCCCACAATGCGGAAGCGCTGCTTGAAGCCGGCGCGGATTTCGATGCGGCCGCCGCGGTGGTGGGCGAAGGCATTGACGCGAACTCCGATCTTTACGCGTCGGCCGAATACCGCCTCCATCTGGCGCGCGTACACACGGCGCGGGCGCTGCGCACGGCGCTTTCGAGGGCGGAATGAAGGTAGCGGGCTCTTACTCGCTGCCCGTACCACCCGAACGAGCTTACGCAATACTGCAAGACCCGAACGTTCTCGCCAAGTGCATCCCCGGCTGCGAAGGCCTCGACCGCGTCGCCGAAGACGAGTATGCGATGCGCATGAAGATGGGCATCGCCGGCATCTCCGGCAGGTTCGATGGCAAGGTGCGGATATCCGGGAAAAACCCGCCAGTGAGTTTTCGCATGAGCGTGGAGGGAGCGGGCAAGATCGGCTTCATGAAGGGTGATGGCGTAATTACTCTCTCGGCTGCGGACAGCGGTTCGAACGTGCAGTTCGAGGGCGACGTGCAAGTAGGTGGAACCATCGCAAACGTAGGCCAGCGCCTGATTGAGACCACCGCAAAAATGATCATCAAGCGTTTCTTCGATTGCCTGGCGCACTCTGTGGAGCAGGTTGTTTAACCTGCGGCCGATCGGGGGCGCCCCCTGAACCCGGCCTCATGGAACACATTCTCCTATACTAGCGATAGGCGCTTATGGAATCGAACACTGTAGTTTTTGATCGGCGGCAGGTCTATCGGCCATTCCTCGAGCGTCTGAATCCAGCGTCACTGGGAGTGTTAGAGTCGCAAGACCTCATTGTGGCGACTGAGCACGATCCACGCGATCCTGATCAACCGCCCATTCATGAGGCATTCGCGAATACGGCTGAGCTAAGTCGCGGCGCTCAGATGGCTCTGGTCGGCGGAATTGGCTCTGGCAAGACGACAGAGTTGCGACTGACTCTCAATCGCCTGAAGCGGCATGCGGACGCGACAAATATTTATGTAGACTTGGCGGAGCTGACCAATCTCAATGAACTGAATCCAGGCGCGATTTTGATCGCTATTGGGAATCAGCTTTTCCATAAGCTCACGAAGGCTGACAGGCAGAACACGGACATCAAGCACGCCTACACGAGGCTGCAAGAACTGGCCAAAGGCAAAACCGACTTGGTCGCGTATGACGGATACGACGATTCCGATGAGGGGCCTGAGCTTGTCGTAGTTCATACGCCAGGTTTACTGACACCGCGGTTTCCGGCGATGCACCGCGCCGTTGAGGAGGTGCAAAATCTGGTGGTTCAGATCGCCAAGCCGCTGTTGGAATCGGAAGCGCAAATCACGATCCTGATCGACGGCCTCGACCGGCTGATTCGGCCCGAGCGGTTTCGGGAATTTGCCGAACAAGATTTGCATGCTCTCCGGGACGCGAAGATTTCCATTATCGTGGCGACGCCGCTGTTGCTGTGGTTTGACAAGAGCCGCTTCTTACAGGATTATTTCGACGACGTGAAGCACATTCCGGCGGCGATGGCCGATCCGGAGAAATCGGACTTTCTAAGCCAGGTACTTCTTCGACGAGGAGCTGCGGAGCTCATGGAGGAGCATGAAGTCTTTGAAATAGCTAGATTTTCAGGTGGCGTTTTGCGCGATCTGATTACGCTGGCACGAACTTCCGCCGAGGCCGCCTATCGGGACGATAAAGATCGTATCGGGCCAGCGCATGTCCAATCGGCAATTCGTCAACTAGGGAGGCGCTACCTTGTTGGTTTGGGTAGAGTGCAGTTGGGATTGATTCGGCGGCTCACCAACAACTATGAATTTTCGACGGAGAATCCAGTAGCCAGAGAGTTGCTAGTCAACCGCCAAATATTGGAACACTTCAATAATCACCGGGATTCTTTCGCCGTTCACCCTGCTCTCGTTGAAGTGCTGGCGGAATCTACATGAGTGATTTCTCGGCGACCACCGCCTTTCGTCTGGTCAGGCGGCTGGCGATGGGACAAGGGAGCACTGCGATGTATCTCCTCGTTTATGAAGAAGGGGCGCAGTCCTCCATCGAAGCCGACCTGAGTGCCGAGGTCGAAGTGCAACTGTCGAGTTCCTTGCCAATGGGACGCGTTTCGGAAATGCTTGACCACGGAGAAGCCTTGGGGTTGGCAGACGCGGGATCAATACGTGTGCTACGGATTGACCGTTGGTCGCCAGAACTTGTGGTGCTGCTGGACACTCATGTAATTCGCCTGGAACAAACTGGTGCGCAGTTTCTATTTCTTGCGACTCCGGCCCTCGCCGAGCAATTGCTCGTCGAGGCGCCGAACTTCCGCAATCGCCTTACTGAGGTCCTCCGGATTGTCCCGGACGACCCTTCGGCAGGCGGTCCGCATTGAGTTGAGGAGGCTGAGTTACAAGCGTTGGCCCGAGACCGGGAGGACGCCTATCAGTCGAGTCTATCGCTGATGATACTCGAACATCCTAGCAAGCTCCGTCTTCAGCTCCGTCACTATTTGGCGGAACAGACTAACCACGGTAAACTCAAGCGGACGTATGATGAGCCCCGGCTAGAGACCCACGTGGGAGGACTCCAGGAATTGGTGTGCGAAGAAGTCGAATTTCAGTCCGAGTCCCGACTTAGCTTCAATATCCTGATGGAAGAGGAACATACGGGCTGGTTTGTGAAGCGGTTCAATTTTGACTTACACCTTGAGAGACGAAGTATCAACATGATTCGAATCGAGCTAAAGCAAAAAATGGGGCGCGATCCTCTGCGAGTTCCTCGATGCCATTTCCACATTGGTGACAGTAAGGCCCACATACCCTTTCCGATTATGAATCCACGGCTGATGCTTCATCTCATCTGCGAGCATATCGAAGTTGACCTTGGACTATAGGGCCGCCAAACAAGGTGACGCGAACACAACCCGCTAATCCGCCCTCAGCGCCACCAGCGGATACACCCGGCCGCGCCCCGGTTTTCGGGAGACCGGCCGATGTCGCAATGACCGGCTTGACCGGGAGTCACGGACCCGGTCGAGGTTGATCTCCAGGGAGAACATCGCTTTGAGCCTCGGCGTGTTGTCAGTGAATGCAAAGAAGCCCCGAGAGAAGGTCTGCCGTCGCTCAAGGACAACCCAGCGGTGAATGGTCAAAGGGGAAATCGGACGCTCCGGCAGCTACGATTCCTCAATAGCAGTACAATAGCCGGGGTAGGAGCCGTGAACGTGAAGCTGGAAATCGAAGTCGATCTTCCGCGCGAGATCCTGGATCAGATCCCATCCGCGGAACTCGGCAAGCTCTGTGAGACAGAGATCGTATTGCGCCTTTATAGCGAGCGGAAGTTAGCGGCTGCCGAGGCCGCCCGTCTGCTTGGCCTGACCCGTATTCGGTTCCTCGACCTGTTAAGAGAACGCGGCGTAGGTTTTCTGGTCGACCTCGACGACGAGGACTTTCGCCAGTTGGACGCCTTAAATGAGCGCTATGCTCCCAAGGCAAGCTAAGCCGGATGGCGGTTGTTGCAGACAGCTCTCCGCCGATCTACCTTTCGGCGCTATCCGACTTCCACTTCCTGAAAGAGCTGTTTGGGTCGGTCCTCATCCCGCCCGCCGTATATCGGGAAGTGGTCGAACAGGGGCACGGGTTTCCGGTCAAGGGCGCGGTTGAGGCGGCGCTTGGGGACTGGCTCAGTGTCCGGACCATTCATGACCTGAGACTAGTCACCGAGGAAGGCTTGACGCAGGTGAATCAGAGGCTATTGTCCTGGCGCAGGAGTGTCATGCGGAGAGGCTGCTCCTCGACGATCGGCGCGGCGTCAGCTACGCTCGCGGCGCCGGGATTGCAGTCACCCGAACGCCTATTATTTACGGCGAAGCCAAGCTGCGTGGTTGGATACCGAACGTCCGGGGGAAACTGGATGCTTTACGGAAGCTTGGCTTCCGGCTGAAGGACCCGGATTACCGGTTGGTGCTGTTTAAGGTCGGCGAATTGTAAGACGGCTAATCCGCTCTCTCACCGCCGCCAGCGGATACACCCGCGTCGCCCGCCTCGCCGGTGGCCGGCGCGGCGCTTTCGAAGCGCTGCAGACGTTGAAGGCCAAGGTGCGCAAATTCGGCGCCATGCTGCTCGACGCGGCCTCCGTCACACTCGCAGGCGGCGAATGCGTCGACGATGCGACGGGCAAATCGGTGAAGTTCACGGAAATCGCAGCCGCCGCATATCACGCTAAGAAGCTGCCGCCGAATACGGAGCCCGGCTCGGTGGCGACGCATTTCTGGGAGCCGCCCGACTTCACCTTCCCCTTCGGTTCGCACATCGTGGTATCGGAGGTGGATCGCGAAACCGGCGCAATCGAAATCCGCCGCTATAATCATGCCCGAAGGCTCGCTCGAACCTTTCGCATACAGTGCTCCGGACACTCGACGCCAAGACTCCCGCTAGTACCCATTAATGCGCCATAACATTAACGCCGGTTCACACTCCGCAACTTAGCCGCCCCCTGTCGCGTTCCTAACAGGCAGGAGGACCGTTGTTATGAAACTGAATTTGCCGGCCGCCATGCTGGTATTGGCGGGAACGATTTTGACGGGCTGCGCGGGAGGCGCCTACGTAGTGGCCGCCGGACCGCCGCCGCCGCGATATGGAGTCATGGGCTACGCGCCGGGACCGGGCTTTGTCTGGGCCGAAGGGTTCTACGACCAGCGCGGATCGGCGTGGGTTTGGGTTCCCGGAGCCTGGCGGCGTCCGCCGCGTCCCGGAGTGATGTGGGTTGCCCCGGCCTGGCGTCAGGAAGGCCGCGCTTGGCGATTCCATCGTGGATACTGGCGATAGAGAGATTGGAATGCGCAACGCTCCGCGGGAGTGCGGACACCGTACGTTGAGAATGGCGCGCTTCCGGCGGCTGGCGGGCGAAGCTCCAGCCAGCCGGAGTCAGCGATGCCCGGAGCGGCGATAAAGGACAAGACGAGGCGGGGTGAGACGATTAACTTGCGCGTCAGCCAGAGACAAAAGATCGTGATCGACCGCGCGGCAGCGGCTCTCGGCAGGAACCGATCGGATTTCATGCTGGATGCGGCCAGCCGGGAAGCTGAATCGGTGCTCCTGGACCGGCGGTACTTCGCCTGCTGAGGCCGTCAAAAGCTAAAATAAAAGCAAGTCTCAGAGGGCGCCAACGCTGTCTCGCCGGACGGCCGCGTCCCGGTTCCTCCGCTATCCCCCTGGCATTCTCGATTTGGCGGCCGGACGCATCACAAGACTTCCGGCCGATAACGTGAGCGACTATCACAGTGTTACCGATCACAACGGTCAGTTCTGCCACCACTCATCCCGGCGCCACACACACTCGTGTGAACGCGTCTTTAACCGGCCCGCGAAGCAGCGTCCCCCAGCCCGCACGGGCCGCGCCCCCCGCGCGCCACAAGAGACACAGTGAAGAGCTAAACTGAATGACGACTCCCATGCGTACAAAGAAACTCAAATTAGTAGCCTTCCCCTTGCTGGCGCTTATTCTGGCCGTCTACCCGGCCTTTGCCCAGAAGACCATCACTCCGCCAAAGATCGGCGAGTATACGGCGGGGGACGACTACTTCCTCGCCAACTATACGCAGTTACTCGACTACTGGAACAAGGTGGCCAAGGAGTCCGATCGCATCAAGCTGCAGGATATTGGCAAGACCGCCGAGGGTCGCCCTATCGTCATGGCCATTATTACTTCGCCGGCCAACCATAAGAAGCTCGCCCGCTACAAAGAGATCTCCCAACGCCTCGGGCGCGCCGAGGGCCTGAACGACGACCAGGCGCATCAGTTGGCGGCCGAGGGCAAGGCGGTGGTCTGGATCGACGGCGGCCTCCACGCCAACGAATCCGTGAATGCCCAAGCTCTCTTCATCGAAACCTACGACTTCCTGAGCCGCAGCGACCCGGAGATGCTACGCATCCTCAACGACGATATCCTGCTGCTGGTCCCGATCAACCCCGACGGCATGGAGTTGGTCTCCAACTGGTACATGCGCAACTTCGATCCCAAAGAGCGCAGTATGAACGGGCTTCCACGCCTCTACCAGAAGTACGTGGGACACGACGACAATCGAGACTCCTACATCGCCAACCAACCCGAGACTGAAGCCGTGAACCGCCAGATGTACGTCGAGTGGATTCCGCAGATCATGTATAACCAGCATCAGACCGGCCCGGCGGGGTCGGTACTCTTCTTCTCGCCGTTCCGCGATCCGTTCAACTACAATCAGGACCCGCTGGTTCCTGTCGGCATCGACCTGGTTTCGGCCGCCGTGCATGAAAGGTTTCTGGCCGAAGGCAAGCCCGGCGCCGTGATGCGCAGCAACGCGCCGTATTCCACCTGGTTCAACGGCGGCGACCGCACCACCACCGGATTCCATAACCAGATCGGTCTGCTGTCGGAGATCATCGGCAGTCCGTCGCCCATTAGCATCCCGCTGGTGGCTTCGAAGCTATTGCCAAACGGCGACCAGCCGGACCCCATCGGTCCCAGGCAGGAGTGGCATCAGCGCCAGAGTATCGACTACCTGATCACCAGCGACCGCGCCATCCTCGATATCGCCTCCAAGTTCCGCGAAGATTTTCTCTTCCGCATCTACCGCGCCGGGAAGAATTCCATCGAGCGCGGCAATGAGGATTATTGGACGCTGACCCCGAAGCGCATCGCCGCGCTGGAGGCGGCTTACGCCAAGGATACCGGCGGTGGAGGCCGCGCGGAGCGGGCGCCCGGCGTGGAAGCCGAGGGAGGCGCCGGCGGCGGCCGTGGCATCCCGCTCAAGTATTGGGAGCAGTTGCACACGCCGGAAATGCGCGACCCGCGGGGTTATATCATCCCCTCGGATCAGGCGGATTTTTTGACCGCAACCAAGTTTGTCAACGCTCTGATGAAGGCCGGCGTAGTGATACATCGCGCCACTCGCGATTTCGAAGTGGCGGGAAAGAAGTACCCGGCCGGCTCCTATGTAGTCAAGGCTGCGCAGGCCTTCCGGCCGCATTTGCGCGATATGCTCGAGCCGCAGGACCACCCCAACGATTTCCTATATCCCGGCGGCCCGCCGCGTCCGCCCTACGATATCACCGGGTATACTCTCGCGTTCCAGATGGGTGTGCAGTTCGACCGCATTCTGGACGGATTTGACGGGCCCTTCGAAAAAATCGACGGTTTGCTCAAACCGCCGGCTGGCCATGTGTCGCAAACTACGGGAACTGCCGGCTACCTGCTGAGTCATCAGGTGAACGACGCGTTTACCGGCACGACGCAGTTGCTCGCGGCCGGTGAAGAAGTCTACTGGCTCAAGCAACCGCTCACTGCCAACAATAAGACCTACCCAGCCGGCACGATCTACATTCCCGCCAAAGCGTCGACAGCCGCTTTGCTGGAAAAACTGGCGAAAGAGTTAGGCTTGAATTTCGAGGCAGCCGCGGCCAAGCCGCAAGGCGAAGCGCTGAAACTGCGCCCCGTGCGCGTGGGCCTTTGGGACCGCTACGGCGGCTCGCAGGATTCCGGCCAGATCCGCTGGATGTTCGAGCAGGCGTTCCCCACGCCTTATGAGTTGGTGTACGCCCCAACGCTCGATGCCGGGGACCTGAAGAGCAAGTTTGACGTGCTGATCTTCCCGGGAGATGCGCTGCCCGGAGGCGAAGGCGGCGGACGCGGCGGACGCGGTGGAGCGGGACGTGGCGGCGCCGCTACGGCCGCCGCTGGCGCTGCTCCCGCCACCGCAGGAGGCCGGGGAGCGCGTGGAGGACGTGGCGGCCGTGGAGGTGCGGCAGCCGGCGCGCCCGATGAATACAGGAACCAGATCGGCAGCGTCTCGGCGGCTACAACCGGGCCGCAACTGCATCGCTTCGTCGAAGAGGGCGGAACACTGCTGGCCATCGGCGGTTCGACCGGCTTCGACCACTACTTCGGACTGCCACTGAGCAACGCTCTAATCGACGCGTCCGCGGACGGCGAGGGCGGGCGGCTCCCCACGACCAAGTTCTACATCCCGGGATCGGTGCTGCAGGCGAGCGTGGATAACACTTTACCGATCGCTTATGGTTTGCCCGACAAAGTAGACGTATTCTACATGAACAACCCGGCTTTCCATCTGCTGCCCGGAGCCGGCGAAAAGGGAACGCGGCCCATCGCGTGGTTTGGCGCCGCGGAGCCGCTTCGGAGTGGTTGGGCTTGGGGGCAGCACTACCTGAATGGGGCCGTGGGGGCGGTGGAAGGCGATGTAGGAAAAGGTAAGGTCTATCTGTTTGGCCCCGAGATCGCCTTCCGCGCGCAGCCGCACGGCACTTTTAAGTTCCTCTTCAATGCCATTTACCTGGCTGGAGCGACGCCAGTGACGCTGCCGTAAGCAGCGGGGGCTTGGCGAAACTCGATAAGTGGCTGGAGTAATCGGTCTGAAGAGACGCCTGAAGACGGAAGCCTGAAGACAGATTCAAGCTCAAGACTCGCTGGGAAATCCGGAACAACATTGACTGGCCACAGTTACTAACAGAGCCGCGACCGTCAGGGAGCGGTCATACTAACCGGCCTTTTCCGAAAATAAGCCCGCAAATGTAGTATGTGCATGCGCTTGGCGTCCATCCTGTTATTCGTGGCGATAGCCGGTGAGCGGTCGGGATTCTTCGCCGCGCATCAGAGATTTTGTCGGCGTTATCGATGCACGAAAGCAGGAGGCCGAGCAGGTGAACCAAGCCGCCCGGCAAAACATGGCCTTCTTCAGGATTATGCAAATAGGGCTGACTATTTTATGCCGCGACCGAAGCTCGCAACCCGGCGCTGAGCCCGCCCCCATTCCACGCCAGGCGATCATACAGGCGATCATAAGGTATGGGCTTCTTTCCCCACGTGCTATGACTCCTCTATTCGACGACGATCCATTGCCGCCCTCCTGCGAGCGGCTCGAAGAAGGCGCCGTCCTGTTGCGCGGCTTCGCCGCTGCGCAAGCGCCGGCGCTGGTCGAAGAAGTGGCGCGAATCGCGCAGGCCGCGCCGTTCCGTCACCTGGTCACGCCCGGCGGTTACACCATGTCGGTCGCGATGACCAACTGCGGCCGCGTGGGTTGGGTTTCCGACCGCACCGGCTACCGCTACGACCCCGCCGACCCAGCCACAGGATCTCCCTGGCCTGCGATGCCCGAGTCGTTCCTGAACCTCGCCGCAAGTGCCGCCGCCGAGGCCGGGTTCGCCCGCTACGATCCCGACGCATGTCTGATCAACCGATACATCGCAGGCTCCAAACTGGGCCTCCATCAGGATCGCGATGAGAAGGACGCCTGGGCTCCGATAGTCTCCGTCTCGCTCGGCCTGCCCGCCGTGTTCCTGTGGGGCGGCAAGCGCCGCTCCGAGCCGGTGCGCCGCCTGCGCGTCGAAAGCGGCGACATCGCGGTGTGGGGCGGTCCCGCGCGCTTCGTCTACCACGGCGTCGCTCCGCTAAAGGACGGATTGCATGCGCTGACCGGGGCCGCTCGCATCAATCTGACGTTCCGAAAGGTGTTCTGATTTCCATGGATAGCTTCTCCAACCCAAGCGGCATCGGGTCACAGTCGTTGTGGGGCAGCAGGCCAACCTGCGCGGCGGTTGCCAACTGCCG
>PLDF01000058.1 GCA_003135055.1 Bryobacterales bacterium
AAAGCCGCTGGTGGCTGGTGGCTGGTGGCTGGTGGCCGGTAGCTGATGGCCGGTTGGGGGAGTGCGCTAGAGCGGCGCGCGGTCCACAGATGTGATGAAGTGAATTCCATCCACATGGAGTCCGTGCAGATTGATGTCGTTGGTGAGGAAGAGGTCAACTCCCGCAGTCGCAGCACATGCCAGCTGAATGGCGTCCGGCGGTGCGATTTTGCGCGGCTTCCGTTGTGCCCTGAGCTTTGCATATATCCGGGCAACGGCAACGTCGAAATTAACGACGATAGCCGTGGCACGGATTGCGTCTTCATAGTTTCGACAGAGTTCGTCATCGGAGACACTGGTTGGCTTGACCAGAATTTCGCCGATGGTCATCGCCGAGGTGACAAGCTCATCGTTCCGCTCGAGCATTTTGCGCCGGAGGGCCACTACTTTCTCGGAGTCCCTTCCATAGTCTTCGAAGAGGTAAACGAAAAGATTCGTGTCCCAGAAGACTCGGCTCATTGCCAGCCCTCGCGCAAGTTCCGGACATACTGGTCGGCGTGTTCATCCTTCCATAGCAGGCGGCCGGACCCCCTGAGCGCGAGCAGCGGATCGGGCGCAGGAGGAGCATGCCCTCGGGAAGAGGAGGTTTGGCTCCATTTCCGGTACCAGGCGAGCAACGGATGATACCTGGAAGGTATGTCGTCGGGACGGGGTGTGGTTTTTCCGATCCTTCCAGGAAAGCAGGTGTCCCCTTCCCGATACAAGCGCCGCCTTCCTTTCCCCGTTTCAAAGAGCATCCTGTGATTTGCAGGATTGGGTCGCCGGTTTGAGACGCAGTGCTGGTTGGCATGAACGGAAAAGACGTTGGACTTCTCTTCGACAAATCCCTCACGGCGGCCACGAGCGATGATCTCAGACTCGCTGAAGTCTTCCCGAAGAGGGTTTTCCCTGTGCAGAAGGGCCGCTGCGATCCATACTCGATCGGCCGCGAGGAACTTCTTTTCGGTTTCCGTCGCAATCATGGTCATTGGGTTCGTCCTCCCAGGACAATGCTCACATTGCTCAACTTCTCATATGAGAGCAATGCTGTCAAGTGATTAGAATTTTCAATGCCGCCAATGCAAACGGGCCTCGTCAGAAGACGAAGCCCGTGGAAACTGCTCGGAACGAAGGCCGCTCTGGTTGCTATTGCTGTTGTTGTTGGGTACCGCTGCCGCTGCCACTGCCGCTGCCGCTGTCGTCGCGGCGATGGAGCGATGGCAGATCGCCGGTGTTGGTGGTGTCGGTGGTGTCAGGAGACGTGCTGGCGCGACGGAGGGTCGGCTTGCCCTTCTTGTTGTCGATGATCCGCCGCTTGTTCTCAATGCGAGCCAGCCGGGCCTTCACATCGTTGAATTCCGATGTCGTGACCAGATACTCATCCTTTGGGGGAAGGATCTTGGCGATTTCTTCTTCGGTGTGCTCGATGCGGTCGGGGGTCTGCGGGTGATTCTCAAAGACCTTGGCTACCGCGCCGGGCTTCTGCTTTTCCAGGTTTTGGATTTTCTCAAAGAAGGTCACGAACGCCTGGGGATCGTAGCCCGCCCGATACATGTACTGCACGCCCAGGTAGTCGGCCTGCGCTTCGAACTCACGGGAGAACTCGAGGAAGGTGATGGGGATGAGCAGCTGGGTGGCTTCGTAGATGCCGTAGCCGGTCCAGCTGTAGCCGGTCATCATGATGAGCGGCACCATTCCGATTTGCGCATAGTTGGCGCGGGTCATCTCGCGGGCCGCGTGGTGGGCGCAGACGTGGGCGGTCTCGTGGGCCATCACGCCGGCCAGCTCCGCTTCCTCGTCAGCGGCCAGGATGAGGCCGGAGTTGACGTAGAAGAAGCCGCCGGGCAGCGCCATGGCGTTGATCTCGTCGGAGTCGATGACCTTGATGGTGAAGGGGACCTTGCAGTCGGAGTTCTTGACGATGTTCTGGCCGATGCGGTTGACGTACTCGACGACGACGGGGTCGGTGACCAGATGGGCCGATTTTTCAATCTCCATCGAATACTGCTTGCCCATGCCGATCTCGCCGTTGACCGTGTACCAGTTGCCCAGGCCGCGCCCGCCAATGTTGCGCGTTCCGATGGCATCCACGTCGTCCTCGCTGCCCTTCTTGATGTGCGGGTCCAGGGCTTCGCCCGGAGAAGGCAGAACATCCGTTTTGGCGGCGGCGGTAGTGGCGGCGTCTGTCTTCGCGTCCGGCTTGGCCGCCGGCGGGTTGGCTGGGCCCGGCTTGTCGGTGCTGGTCTTGTCGGCGGTGGGTTCCGCTCTCGCGGATGCCTGGCTGTCACCGGAGGCCGCCGGGGGGGTCTGCGCACCCGGCGTCCCGGCCTGCGGTGTGCCTGCGGGAGCCGTTGCTGCAGGCGGCGTCGCCGCGGGAGTGGATGAGGTTTGCTGGGCGGAGGATACGGCCGCCAAGGCAAACAGCGCGACGGCAGCCAGGGCGACAACGCCGAACTGGGTTCGTGGACGCATGGAGATCTCCGGGGCGGCTGCGTTCCCTCAGGGCCGAACGCAACTCCGCTTACACTTAGACGTAGTATGCGCCTTT
>PLDF01000031.1 GCA_003135055.1 Bryobacterales bacterium
CAAACAGCGGACGGCTCGCCTCGAAATGAGGCAGCGCTGCCTTGCAATCGCGGTGCGCGCGGTACAGAGAGGCCAGCATAGCGTGCGTCGTGACGTCGTCCGGCCGTAGCTCGAGAATCCGTTCCAGCAATGCCGCTGCATCCGGCTGCTTCTGTGCGTATGCAATCTGCGCGGCCCCTTCCAGCGCGAGCAGATCGTTGGGACAGGATTGCAGGGCCTCTTCGAAGGAGCGTTTTGCCTCTGCGGCCCGCTCCATGCCGTTCAGCGCGAGACCGCGAAGAGACAACAGGCGGCAATCCTTGGGCGCTGCCGTTAGAAGGCGCTCCGCCGCCTGTTCGGCCGCGTCGTATTGCCGGCCGCGCAGCAACTGAACTACCTCGGAGGCATTGTCCTGAGGTTGCGCCGACGCGCGATGGGGTGCGATAAGGAGCAGAATGCACAACGCACCGACGAGCGCGAACGCAGACAATCCTCGCGCAGGCGATGGTACGGAAATCGTCGACCGCTTCTCTGTTTCCACATCTCCGGCGGGCAAGCTTAGCCGTCTCCTAGGTGCGAATATACGGTATCCAGACCTGCATTTCCGACGGTTCGCGATTCGCCCAGGAGTAGTAGGGAATCAGTTTGAGCGTAGCAGGACTCGCCTCGGGCTGCGGTGTGTCCGCGGCGAAGTAGAGGGAGGTGGACGGCGGCGCTTCTTCCTGGCTGCCCTGATGCTCCAGCACGACGACGCCCTCCAGCAAAGCCGCGTCGTACGCGGCGGTGATTGTTCCCGAGGCTTTGACGGAGAAGCCGGCCAGATTGCGCTGCCGTGGAGGCGTAGCCTGATCCAGTCCCTCCATGCAGAAAACGATGGGGCCGCGCTGGAAGGCGACTCGTCCGGTGTTTTCCGTTACCGCAGGGTTGGCCCGCAGCACGCGTGGCGTCATGTCGAAGGAGAGCTCGACGGAATCTCCGCTGGCCCACCGGCGGTGAATGGCCAAATATTGTCCAGGAACGGGTGCGGCGATGGATTCTCCGTTCACGCGAACCGTGTTCCGGGCGGACCATGCGGGAATGCGCACAAAGAGCGTAAACTCCGCGGGACGTGCCGGGCTTACCCGCATCTGCACCTCGCCTTCCCACGGATAGCGGGTTGTCTGCACGATGTTCAGACCCGTTCCATCGAGGAGATGCCAGTTCAGTTCGGAGTTGTCATAAAGGTGCACATACACGCCTTCATCGCTGGTGCTGTAAAAGTATCCCGGCAGCGATGCAAAGGTGCGTTCAAGATTAGGAGGGGAACAGGTGGTGTCGTACCAGGGGTTGCGAATCCTGCCGTCGGTCAAATGCCGATCCCTGGAGTCGCCGGTGGGATCGAATGCAAGCGGATTGCGATAGCAGTAGGTCCTGCCATCGAGTGACATGCCGGAGTTGATCCCGTTGTAGAGCGCGCGTTCGATCACGTCTGTAAACTTCGCATCGCCGCTCGCCGCCAGCATCCGGTAGTTCCACATCATGTTGCCGATGGCGGCACAACTCTCGCCATAGGCACGCGCATTGGGCAGCTCGTAAGCAGCGCCGAAAGCTTCGCCGGACTCGCGTGCGCCCACGCCCCCGGTGATATAGATTTGATGCTGCGACAAATCCTCCCAGAGCACGTTCAGCGTCTTCCAGTACTCCGTGTCGCCGGTCTCGAGATAGTAGTCGGTGGCGCCGCAACAGGCATACATGGCGCGCACGGCGTGTCCTTCGAGTCTCATGCGCGAGGTGAAGGGGACACCGCAAAACATGTACGTGATCTGCAGCGGCGTGAGCGGAATGCGGCTGTCGCCGTGCAGGATATACCCTGCGAGATCGAGATAACGGCGATTGCGGGTCGTGCGATAGAGCTCGATCAGCGACATCTCGATCTCGGGATGTCCGGCGACGATCGGATTTTGGTTTGGAGCGGGGCCATAGCCAGGGAGGAGGAAATTGTCGACAAACCGAATCCCTGCGTTCAGCAGAGTCGGATCGCCGGTCGCCCGGTACCAGGCGACCGCGCCCTGCAGCATGTGACCGAGGCAGTAGAGCTCATGTCCGGTCTCCTGGGTGGCCGGGAGCATGCGCTCGGAGCGCCGATCGCCGTTGTAATAGGTGTTCAGATAGCCGCTGGGTTCCTGCGCTGCTACCACCTGCCGGATCATGGTCTCGGCGTCGGAACGCAACTGCGGCTGGTCCCCTGACTGAAGAGCCCATCCCACGGACTCCAGCCACTTGTAAATATCGGAGTCGGAAAACACTGGACCGCGCTGCGGTGCATCCGATTTCCCTTCCAGGCGCAGGAAATTCTCCATGCGCCCATGATCGAGGAGCTCGTCGTGCATGCTGGGAATACTGGACCCGACGTTGGTCTGCCTCCGCTTCTGCCAGAACCCGTCGTGAATCGTGACCGCGGCGACAGGGACGGTCTTCAGGCGGGCATAAGGGGAGTTGGACAGGTCGAGAATTCCGCTGGCCTTCCAATCTTCCCTGGGTTTTGTCGCCGCTGCGGCATCGTCGGCCAGCATCGGCGGAAAGCCGTTGCGGCCCATGATGGAGGCGCCGGCGGCCGGCAGCAGGGAAGCCGCGGAAGCGGCGAGGAAGCTTCGGCGCGTGACTGTGTTTTTCATAGGAGAACCACGAAAAAGCGGACCGCTCTCTTCTAGTCCCGAGGTGGTTGGATTGTCAAGATAACGTTTCCTCTTCTGTGCTTCCAGGAGTCGGGATAAAGCGCGCTGGAGACCCTGTTCTACGCGGCCGGCTCGATTTCCTGAAAGGCGGGGAAAAAGCACAAATGCTGCTGCCAGGAGCT
>PLDF01000444.1 GCA_003135055.1 Bryobacterales bacterium
GGTATTGTGAGCGTGGGTGTCTTCACCCGCATATCCATTG
The DNA here is from genome assembly GCA_003135055.1 of Bryobacterales bacterium. Taxonomy (GTDB): domain Bacteria; phylum Acidobacteriota; class Terriglobia; order Bryobacterales; family Bryobacteraceae; genus PALSA-243. Next base: position 41 of record PLDF01000444.1, read on the forward strand.
CGTGATCCCCTCCGGCGGTCTCTCGGCCGATCACCAAAGCTGGGTGCACCCGCGCTATCCCTTCTTCCTGCCGGTAAGAGTGCTGAGCCGCGTATTTCGCGGCAAATTCGTCGAAGGTCTCAAGCACGCTTTCCAGAACGGGAAACTACTGTTTCCCGGAAGCCTGAAGCCCCTCGGCGAAGCCAAAGCCTTCCACGCTTTTCTGCGGCCGCTGTTCCGTAAGGATTGGGTGGTCTATTCCAAGAGACCGTTCGGAGGGCCCGAACATGTCCTCCACTACCTGGCCCGCTACACGCATCGCGTCGCCATTTCCAACCACCGGATCGTGAACCTTGCCGATGGCAACGTCACTTTCCGCTGGAAAGACTATGCCCACAAGAGCAAGCGACGGCTGATGACTGTGACTGCCCACGAGTTTCTGCGGCGGTTCCTGCTCCACACCTTGCCTCGCGGCTTTGTGCGCATCCGTTTCTACGGCTTCCTCGCTAACCGGCGGCGCCGCGAACTCTTGCCACTTTGCCGGCGGCTACTGGAAGCCGGCACGTTGACTGGTTCGACGGCGCCGGCGCCGTCCGAGCCCAAACCGCCATGCGCCTGGCTTTGCCCGCTATGCGGGGGCGCCATGGCCCTAATCGAGAAGCTTACCCCTCGACAGATCCGCAGGAGATCTGTTGGGCGGGAGAGCTTCGCTGACACCTCATAGCCGTCGTTCATCAACGAAGAATCCGCTTGCTCCGGCACGCACAGTGGGAGTGTGCTCGAACCTCCTCGAAAGCCCAAATGCGACGCCAAACTCCACTCTCAGGAAGCTTGAACTGATCTTTCCGTCGCCGTCACCGCCTTGGCAGAGACACATTCGCACCCTCGCCGCTACCCGAAAAGCCTCGCCCGAGGTACCCGGGCCGATTCAACACCCATACCTGCCGCGTCCGCCGCAAACGCGGGCGGCTTCCTTCAAACGTCTCTATCCGAAGTGACCCGGCGGTCTAGATTTTGCGCCGTTCTCCAGCACTCGTACGCCGGGTCACTCCAGATAGAGTCCTAGCGTTTGCCATTAGTAAACACTTCGCGACTAGGGCGGAGCGGCGGAGCTATCTTCAGAGATCGCCGTTCCGAAACAGTTCTCACCATAGGCGACAACCCGTCAAGGTGAATCGGCGGCCTGAGCGCGTTTCCGAGGACTAGCTTCTCAGGCTACCTATCGCGTCGCGAAACCCGCAGATAAAGCGGCAGCTCACGGAAATATGCAGCAAAGCTTTACAGTTTACCTGTAGATATGATATATTGATCTGGTGAGCAATCGGAAGTCTTCGACTCAAACCGGGCTCGCTTCGACGCTTGCCGCCGAGATCCGTACGGTATGCGGCAAGCTCAAGCGGCGTTTACGCGAGCATGGGGGACGCAGCGATCTGACGCCGTCGCAGATCTCCGTTATTCTTCAACTCGAAAAGGATGGTTCGGCTACGGTTTCAAGTCTGGCGCGAGCGGAAGGCATGCGTCCACAATCGATGAGCGCCGTGGTGACGCCGCTGCAGGAAGCCGACCTGGTCAGTGGCGCCCCTGACCCGGGCGACGGGCGGCAAACTCTGATGTCTCTCACGCCCAAATGCCTGAAGTGGCTTCAGGAGGGCAGGGCCGCGAGACAGGACTGGCTCACCACGACCATCTCGCAGAAGCTTTCCGCTCACGAGCAGGAGAAGCTTCAGGCGGCACTCGAACTGCTTACGCGGCTTGTTGAGGATTGAACCCGCTGCGTCCCGCTTCTTACCCATGTCGACTTTGTATCCGAGGAGAAGAACCCTATGCCGCTTACTACTCTTGACCCCAACACCGCGTTGATCGTCATTGATCTGCAGAAAGGCATCGTCAACGGGAATTTCATTCATCCCATCGGCGAGGTCATTGACCGGACGCGCGCGTTAATAGATGTTTTCCGTGCAAAGAACCTCCCAGTCGTGCTGGTGAATGTGGCGGGACGGGCGCCGGGCCGGACGGAACTGGGTTCGCGCAGCAACACATCGTTTTCCGAGGGATGGACCGACCTTCTGCCGCTGCTGAATCAGCAACCGAGCGATATTGCCGTCACCAAGCGAAGCTGGGGCGCATTCGCAACAACGGATCTTGAAGGTCGGCTCAAGGCCCGAGGCGTTACCCAGGTGGTTGTGACTGGAGTGGTGACATCCGGTGGCGTTGAGGCAACTGCCCGCCAGGCCTACGAGCAGGGGTTCCATGTGACCCTCGCACTCGATGCGATGACCGATATCCGCGAGGAGGCGCACGAGTACAGCATCAGAAACGTCTTCCCTCGCGTCGGTGAGACAGGGTCGACGAAGGAAGTCATCTCGCTACTCGAAAAATTGTTGGAAGAAAGGAACGCTGCATCATGAATTGGCTTTGGCTTGCGTCGTACTTCTTTGGGGGCGTTTTTGCGGCAAACGCCATCCCTCACTTTGTCGCCGGCACAATGGGACGCCCCTTTCAGAGTCCCTTTGCAAAACCGCCCGGCCAAGGGCTCTCCTCTGCAACGGTCAACGTTGTTTGGGGATTCTTCAACGCGGTAGTTGGGTATCTGCTGGTCGCGCACGTCGGCGCTTTCGATCCGCGGGCAACAAGCCACATCCTTGCGTTCGGCCTGGGCGCGCTGCTCATCAGCATCTTTTCGGCGCGTCACTTCGGCCAGTTCCATGGGGGCAACACGCCGGCGCGCCCATGAAGAATCGAGTGGCCGGCACCTTTCGCTCCCTGAGAAGCTTCAACTTCCGCTTGTGGACGGCTGGCGGCCTGGTTTCCAACGCCGGTACCTGGATGCAGCGTATCGCTCAGGACTGGCTTGTGCTGACGCAACTTACCCATCACGATGCGTCAGCGCTGGGTATTGTGATGGGCCTGCAGTTCGCCCCGCAACTTCTGCTCCTGCCCTGGACGGGATCGGCTGCGGACCGCCTCAATCAGCGCAAGCTCCTGATGCTCACCCAGGCAACGATGGGCGCGCTTGCGCTCATCCTGGGAGTGCTCACGATCGCAGGAGTCATCCGGCTCTGGCACGTGTATGTATTCGCCTTCCTGTCTGGTTCCGCCGCTGCGCTGGATGCTCCGGTGAGACAGACCTTCGTGGCAGAGATGGTTGGCGATGAGGATCTTCCCAATGCCGTGGCATTGAACTCAACCTCATTTAATGCCGCGCAGACGATTGGTCCCGCCATTGCCGGTTTGCTCATCGCAACGGTTGGCATCGGCTGGGCCTTTCTTCTAAATGGGCTTTCGTTCGCGGCGGTTCTGCTCTCGATGTCGTTCTTCCGTCTCCCGGAACTGCGTGCAAGCGCCAGAGCGCATCGCACTACCTCCGGATTTCTAGAAGGGTTTCGCTACGTGTGGAGAAGACCGGACCTCAGGGCGATCCTGATCATGTTGTTTCTGATCGGCACCTTTGGTCTGAACTTTCCGATCTTCATCGCTACGATGGCCGTGAACGTCTTCCACTCCGATGCACGCGGTTTCGGCCTGCTCTCCTCCATCATGGCCGTGGGCACCCTTTCAGGAGCCTTGTTTGCCGCCGGCCGGAAGAGACCAAGCTTCGCGTCTCTTTTAGTGGGAGCTGGTGTTTTCGGGCTCGGCTGTACCCTTGCCGCTCTGGCGCCTGGATACTGGTGGTTCGCGGCTGCTCTCATGATCGTCGGCGCGGCTGCCCTGACCTTCACCAACGGCACGAACAGCATCATGCAGCTCTCGACAGAACCGGCGATGCGGGGCAGGGTTATGGCCCTGCGGGTTGGCATTGCACTGGGGGGAACACCGATTGGCGCCCCGATCGTCGGTTGGGTCGCCAACCACTTCGGCCCTCGCTGGGCGCTCGGTATTGGCGCTGGGGCGGGTTTCGCCGCCGCCCTGGTCGCAGTCTTTGTTCTGTCCAGTCGAAAAGAACCACTGCTCGCGTAGTCATCAGTCCTGTGAAGTCGCTTCGCAACGCCGATCCCGCGCCGCCCGCGCCCGCTTCGGCAGGACCCGCACACCCCGCGTGCTATCGTGAAATACGGTGTCGTCGCCCCTGAACATTCATCTGGAGCACTATGAGGGACCTCTCGATTTGCTGCTCGACCTGATCCGCAAGCAGCAGATCGACATCAAGGACATCCCCATCGCTACCATCACCGCGCAGTACCTGGAATACATCGATAAAGCGCGCGAAATGGACATGGACCTGGGCTCCGACTTCGTCTACATGGCGGCGACGCTGATCCACATCAAATCCAAAATGCTGCTGCCGCGCGACCCGGCGCTGGAAAAAGACGGCGATGGCCTGGAAGATCCGCGCCAGGAGCTGGTGGACCGGCTGCTGGAGCACGAACGCTTCAAAAACGCCGCCGAAATGCTTCAGCAGAAGCGCTTGATCGAAGAGAACGTGTGGTCCAATCCGCAGATCAAGAACTTCCTCTCCGAGGACGACAATCCCGGCCTGAACGTCACGCTTTTCGACTTGGTGAAGGCATTTGGCGAGATCGTCGAACGCGCCAAAAACCGGCCCACTTACGAAGTGGAAGGCTCCGACGTTACAGTTTCGGAAATGATCCGGTATTTGAAGGACCAGTTCGTCGAAGCCGGTCCCGACAGGCCCGTTTTCATCTTGCGGGTGTTCGAGCGTCAGCGCACGCGGCGCGCCATGATCGCGCTTTTCCTGGCTGTGCTGGAAATGGTGCGGATGCAGGCGGTGGTGGTGACGCAGAAAGATCTCTTCGGCGAAATAGCGCTCACGCGGCACGGCAATTTTGAAGCCGCGTTCGCTTCCGATCTGCCCATTGCGGCGATCGAAAAAGATTACGTCTAACTCGAAAATGGAAGAATTGGAAATTAACCCGGAGGGCGAGGCCCCTCAACAGCCCGAGGCCGCAAGCCCGGACCAGACGGAGGCCGCGAGCCCGGACCAGCCTGTAGGCGCAAACCCGGACCAGACAGAGGCCGCAACCAAGCAAGCTGAGGAAACGCCGCCCGCGGCGATCTCCGTGGAGGAACGGCTGGCGCCGGATGCCGAAGCCCCGGCCGCGGCGATCTCCGTGGAGGAGTTGGCGGCGCCGGATGGCGAAGCGCCGGCCGCGGCGGTCTCCGTGGAGGAACTGCCGGCGCCGGATGGCGAAGCGCCGGCCGCGGCGGTCCCCGTGGAGGAGTTGCCGGCGCCGGATGCCGAAGCCCCAGCCGCGGCGATCTCCGTGGAGGAGTTGGCGGCGCCGGATGGCGAAGCGCCGGCTGCGGCGGTCTCCGTGGAGGAGTTGGCGGCGCCGGATGGCGAAGCGCCGGCCGCGGCGGTCTCCATGGAGGAACTGCTTGCGCCGGATGACGAAGCCCCGGCCGCGGCGCCCATGGAAGACGCGCAGCTCATGGCCGTCCTGGAGGCGGTAGTCTACGTCGCCGAAGAGCCGCTGACCCTGGCGCAGATCGCGGCCGCGCTCCGGCAACCTGCCGAGCGCGTCGACGCGGTGTTGCGGCAGCTCATCGCCGAACTTGAAAAACCCGAGCACGGCATCGCCATCCGCGAGGTGGCGGGCGGCTTCAAAATGGCCACCAAGGCCGAACACCATGAGGCCGTCCGCAGCTTCGTGAAGAGCCTCAAGCCGCCGATGAAGCTCTCGCTGCCGGCGCTTGAAACCCTGGCCGTCATCGCGTACAAGCAGCCGGTTACAGCCCCCGAAATCATGGAAATCCGCGGCGTGCAGGGCACGGGCGTTTTGAAGACCCTGCTCGACCGCAAGCTGATCGCGGTGGCCGGGCGCAAGAACGTCATCGGCAAGCCGATCCTCTACAAGACCACGCGGGATTTCCTGATTCAGTTCGGCCTCAACGACGTGAGCGAGCTGCCGTCGCTGAAGGAATTCGAAGAGATCCGCCGCATGGCGTTCGCCGATAGCGAGCCCGTGGAGAGCGAACCGCCGGCGCCGGAGGCATCGAAGCCGGAAGCGGCTGCGGAAGACACGGCTAAACAAGAAACGGCAGGCGCGCACGCCCCGGCGCCGAAGCCCGAGCCCGCCGCTGGTGGGCCCACCGCGCCGGAGCCCATGCCCGCCGCGCCGGACCAGGAGTCCTGATGGCCGAGGAACGCCTGCAGAAGATTCTGTCGCAAGCCGGAGTGGCATCCCGGCGCCACGCCGAACAGCTGATGGCGGAAGGGCGCGTCGTGGTGAACGGCTCCGTAGTTACCCAGCTCGGGTCCAAAGCCGACTTCGAACGCGATCACATCAAAGTGGACGGCCGCCTGCTTCGCCCGCCCAAGCACCTGGTCTACATCGCGCTGCACAAGCCCACCGCGACCGTGAGCACGGTCAGCGACCCCGAAAACCGCGACACCGTGATGGACCTGATCCGCGGCGTCAAAGAGCGGGTCTACCCGGTCGGCCGCCTGGATTATCACAGCGAAGGACTGCTGCTTTTCACCAACGATGGCGATCTGGCGAACGCCGTCATGTCCTCCGCGACGCACTTGCCGAAGACCTACCTGGTCAAAATCAATGGCGCGCTGACGGCCGATCAGGAGCAGCGCTTCCGCGAGGGCGTCCCGCTCTCCGGCCGCCGCACCATGCCGGCGGGCTTGAAGCTGATCCGGCAGGCGGAGAACCCCTGGTACGAAGTCAAGCTGCACGAAGGCCGCAACAACCAGATCCGCATCATGTTCAAACATTTTGGGCGGCTGGTGGAGAAGCTGAAGCGCGTGCGCATAGGGCCGGTGGATCTGGGGCCGATCAAGCCTGGCCAGTTTCGCTACCTGGACGCGGATGAGGTGGAAAAGCTGAAGCGGGCGATCCAAGTTAAGGGCATCCAGGTTAAAGGCGAGCAAGTCAAGGGCATCCAAGTCAAGAAGGAGCGGTCCAAGGCATGAGACGGGTCGCCGAGATACTGAAGCAATCGCGGACTATTGCGGTGGTGGGTCTCTCGAGCAAACGATTTCGCCCGAGTTACGGGGTGGCGGAGTATATGCAGCGCTCCGGTTACCGCATCGTTCCCGTGAATCCGGAGGTGAGCGAAGTTCTGGGCGAGAAGTGCTATCCCGATCTCAATTCAGTCCCCGAAGCCATTGACATTGTCGACATCTTCCGCCGCTCGGAGTTCGTGCCGGAGATTGTCGAGGCCGCCATCCGTAAGGGCGCCAAGGCCATCTGGATGCAAGAAGGGGTGACGCACGAAGAAGCCGCGCGCCGCGCCGCTGAGGCGGGACTCGACGTGGTGATGGACCGGTGCATTTTGAAGGAGCACAGACGGCTGGGATAGCCGGGTGCATCGCGGGCGGACCGGCGGGTGCTTAACCGGATTTGGGGCACAACCGCCGAGATCGCCGAGTTGACAGACGAAAGCGTCTGTCCCAAGTTGGGGCGCAAGGATTGCGATTTTGCGGGGCAGGCGCTTTCGCCTGCCAAGTGCGACAGAGTCGCCAAATCCCCAACACGGTTAAGCACCTCGCGCCGCGACTTGCCAGACTTTAGCGTCGATTACACTTATCAGTGTGGAGTGGCTACGATTTAGGAATGTGGGGCGGTGACTCACGGAAGATACTTTCGGGCTGGAAGGCAGCCGGTGTCCTATTTGCTGCTACTGCACTTTTCTTTTGGCAGCTCCGGAATCCGGTGATTCGATTCTCTTCGACTATCGCTAACGATGTGCTGGGTTTTACCTTGGCGATCGGGCTCCCCTGGCTCGCTGTCATATCGCTGTTGCGGGCGGGGCGGTGGGCGAAAGCATTTGCCGTTGCTGCCGGCGTTCCGTTACTGCTCTACTCAGGCGTTGTCTTTCTTGGCATCTTCACCATGTCCGGAAGCTTCGACCGATTTGCAGAAAGGGCATGGAAGGGATCTAGAGTAGTCCTATATCTGACTAACGGAGGAGCTACCACTGATTTCGGCGTCGTTATTCGACAGGAACGAGTCATGTTGGCAGGTATTCTGCTGGTGCGCAGGATCGAAGATTTTTATCCCTGCCAATCGTTGGAAGTCAAGAGCACGGATGAAGGAATCGAGATAAGTGATCCATCTTCGTCTTGTAAAGGCTTTTCTGGACGCAATAAAGGGTATCGGCTCAAGTCATTCGTATACTTCTGATGGGCTGATTGAACGATTGACTTGCGGGAATTAGTGCGGTGCATAAACGGCCCATGGACACACCGCTGCCAAGAGCCCAAACGCCGCGATTCATTCCCGAGCCTTCGCAGTAGCCTTACCGCCTCGTATTTCGCTATGATGGCGCAATGTCCGCCCGCTTACTTGTCACGGCCCTCGGTGGCGCGCTCTCCGCGGCCGCCGCTTCCTACCATTTCGGCGCAGTTTGGGATGGCTCCAAGGTCTGGAAAGACGCCTGCATTTCGGTCAATTCCGGCAAGATTGAAAGCGTCGGCGCCTGCGCAGGCGATGCCAAAGAAGCCGCCGTCGATCTGACGCGCTTCACCGCCATCCCCGGCCTCATCGACGTCCATACGCACCTCACTTACAATCTGAACGAGCCCGTCGCACAATCCGCGCGCGGCGCCGCGACAGTCTACCTCTCGCAAGGCAATGCGCGCAAGACTCTCGATACCGGCGTCACCACCGTGCGCAATCTGGGCGCGTCCGACTACGCCGATATCGCCATGCGCGACCTGATCAACAACGGCCTTATGGCGGGCCCGCGCATGTTCGTCTCCGGCTACGGCCTGACTATCTCACGCGGCGGCCGCGGCGCATCGCCGGGAACCGCGGACGGAGTGACTGAGGTGCTCAAGGTGGTCCGCGCGCAGATCGCCGCGGGCGCCGATGTCATCAAGATGTACGGTTCCACCGGCACTGGCCGCGATTTGACCGGCTTCCAAACTTTTACTTACGACGAAATCAAAGCGGGCGTCGATGCCGCCCACGCGCTGGGCAAGAAGTTCGAGATCCACACCTACGGCCCCGATTGCGCGCGCGACGCCGTTCGCGCCGGCGCCGACTCCATCGAGCACGCCACCGGAATGGACGATGCTACCATCGCCGAAATGGCCCGCCGCAAGACCTTCTACGTGCCCACCATCGATCACAACCGGTATTACGCCGATAACTACCGCAAACTCAACTACCCCGCGCGCTCAGTGGACGAGCTGAACGCGTTTGTCCAACGCAACCTTGAAACCGCGCGCAAGGCCTATCGCGCCGGCGTCCGCTTCGCGATGGGTTCCGATGCGGTCTATACCATGTTCGGCGAAAATACGCGTGAGCTGGGGTGGTTCGTCAAGGCGGGCATGACGCCGCAGCAGGCGCTCGAAACAGCTACGGTCAACGGCGCGGACCTGCTGGGGATGGCGGACACTCTGGGCGCGCTACGTCCCGGTTACCTGGCCGATATTGTAGCCGTGGAGGGCGACCCGCTGGCGGACATCGATGTAGTCATCGGGAAGGTCCGCTGGGTGATGAAGGGCGGGGAAGTGGTGGTAGACAAGACCAAGTAGGCAAGCGAGCAGATCGGCCGGCAATTCGTCGGCGCCGGAAGACGCTACTATTGTTACGAGTTCCGGATGATCGATCCATCGACGCAAGGACAGTTGAAACAGGCCATCGCTGAGTGTATACGGAGCGATCGCAGCGTGCTGGACGCTCTTCGCAAGGAGATTCAACCATTACGCAATCAGACGCGGCGGATTCAACCGCGCGCCACGACATCGATATCCCTGGTGGGCACGGACGGCGGTAATAATCAGCTCCAATTCGACCCATTCCTGATTCAGCTCGTCAGAGTGGTCGATTCCAGCAACAACGAGTACTGCTTGGAAGCGCTGTCACCAACGACGCCGATCGAATGGTTACGCCAGCGGCAGTTCCACCCCGGCGGATTGCCCCGGACTGCGCTGGGGGAAATGATGGCGACGTTAGGGGCGAAATCTCTCCCCGAGTTGTCACACATGATCCGCCCGCCGGCAGACCGGGATCAACCGGTTTCACCGAGCTGGGTCCAAGTCTACCGGGAGCTTGTTGAGTGGGCGATTCTGCTGGCCATTCTGAAAAAGGATTTCGCCACCGACACTCTGATCGTCTGTGACGGGCTGCTAAGAAGCAAGGTTTTTGCCACCGTTCTATTTCCCAGGCTGCTTGCAGAGATGCGAAGACTTATCGAGCTTCAGTGGACGCGCCATAAGCGGCGAGTTTACCTGGCAGGCGTAGCGAAGCACAGTAAGTTGCTCACAAGGTATCGCCTGGCGATGGCATTGGAAGGCGTGCTGCAGGCAGACTACCCGGCGTATGTTGAAGTGCCGCGGGACATAGAGGAAAAGGCGTACATATGGCCGGAGTACGCAAGAGGCGACGACGTCGCATCAAGGGGCGGCGAAGTCAACAAGTTCGTTGGGGGGAAGATGTTTCTGGTGAAGTTTGGGAGTAGCCGTCGCGATCCCGTCTGGCCGGTAGATATCTTCATGCCCCAGCGGGAGAGCGCCCCGATCATTCTCGGATCGATGCTCGCCGATGCGATCAATGGCTTTCCCGTCCCCTTTTATCCGCGATGCCTGCAGAAAGCGCACGAGAACGCCGCCCTGGTGGATTTCGATTTCGATATCCTTCAGGATCACATCTATGACGGCGTTCGCTCGGCGCTTGGCGACCAATCCGGCGCCTTGGACGTTTTTCGACTTCAGGATACCGATGCAGCTCAGCAACGATACCGGTGAGAGAGACGAACGTGGCCGATTTCAATTTGTTCCCGCGTGAGCACATAGTTGGAATATTCCGCGGCTTCCAGCAGGAAAGCGGCTTGGAGTTCCATGCCGACCTTGTCCTCCCTTACAGAAGCGACTTCCAGAGCATCCCGATGCACGGTCAGTTTGTACTGGTGCAACTCGAAACGCCGGATGAGGCTGTCCTGGGGCGCATTGCTTCCTTTTCCTCTGAAGGCAAGCTCTCGTTCGGATCGGGCGAGGAATTCAATATTCGCGCGGTCCGGGAAGAGCGCCCGATTCCGGAGGACCTGAGAGAGCAATACCTCAAGTACAGGATCAATATCCGTGTTCTGGGAGTTCTGCGCAAGAGTGCCTCGGGATTGACCTTCGTGCCATCGCACCGGCGCCTGCCGCACGTAGGCAGCCCGGTAGCGTTTCCGTCCAACCAGATCCTACAAGAGATAGCGGGGCACAACATTGAAGGCGCGCACATCGGCCACCTGGCATTCGGCGAATACATCTACGCTCCGGACGACAAGAGTGCCGGACTGCAAGACTGGATGCAGTTCCTCAAACCGGAGGTTCGGGTGTGCTTCCCGATCGATTCACTTGTTTCGCGGCGTACTTTCATCTTTGCCCGGGCCGGGTTCGGAAAATCCAACCTGAACAAGCTGCTGTTCAGTACGCTGTATCGCGGTACGCCTACCGTGTCTAAGCGCGGCGGAAGGCGCGTGCCGGTGGGCTCCGTCATCTTCGACCCGGACGGCGAGTATTTCTGGCCGGATGACAAAGGGAGACCCGGACTATGCGATGTGCCCGAGTTAGAGGACAAACTGGTTGTGTTCACGCCCAGAGCGAACACTAGCGCCTTTTATCAATCCTTTGTCGCTGGAGGTATCCGGCTGGACATCCGAAGGCTGCGGCCTTCCGACGTAATCGCCATCGCGCTCGGGCCGGACCGGCAGGAACAGCAGAATGTTCGAAAGCTCAGGGGACTGTCACAGGAGCGATGGGAGAGTGTGGTCAACCTCATCGATGCCAATGGCAACGGCACGCCGCTAAGCGATCTCTGCAAGCTTTTGGACCTGGATGAGCAGAAGCAGGAAGCCGAGGCGCTTGCGGCGCGATCGAATATGACCGCCATCGTGAGGATGCTTCACGACCGGGGCAGCCAGTTGATGGACATGCTGATCCACGCATTATCCGAAGGGAAACTGTGCGTAGTAGACGTCTCTCAGATGCGGGGCGCCCAGTCTCTGGTGCTATCCGGGTTGATTTTGCGCCGGATCTTCGACCGGAACCAACAGGAATTTACGAGCGCCAATCCGAAAACAATACCGACTATCGCGGTTGTGGAAGAAGCCCAGTCGGTTCTGAACGAAAATGCACCCGCCTCCGAGCCCTATGTCGCTTGGGTGAAAGAGGGCCGCAAGTACGACCTGGGCGCGGTGCTGATTACCCAACAGCCGGGCAGCATTCCGGCCGAGATACTCAGCCAAGGGGACAATTGGTTCATCTTTCATCTCTTGTCGGCATCGGACCTGGCTAGCTTGAAAAGAGCCAACGCACATTTCAGCGACGACTTACTGAGCTCGCTTCTCAACGAACCGATACCCGAACAAGGCGTCTTCTGGAGCTCAGTGAGTGGCAAGCCTTATCCGGTGAGCCTTCGAGTGCTCTCATTTGAGCTGATGTATGCGGTGCGAGATCCGGATTATAGAAAGCCGCCGGCAAGTACTTATTCTCAACATTTGCGCAAGATATTCGCCAACACGGTAGATCCGCGACAGACCGTACTGGTCCCGGATGGAAATCAGGCGGATACGGAAACGGGCAGTGAGCCGGCGCAAGTGGACACCCTGGAGACCGCAAAGGCCGCTGCGATTCAGGCTCTGCGCGCCGACAGCCAGGTGATGGGCAAACTGAGCGGGCCGGACGGGGCGGCCTGGGGAGCCATCAAGGCTGCGCTGCTGGAACATCTTTCGGAACGCCTGGACGACAGGGACAATATCGCCTATCGTCTGGTAAAAACCGCCATGGACCGCATTTTCGGACGCCAGGGCGACGCGTGGGAATCCTATAAGCACCCTGTTAGGGAGAAGACATATGTTCGGAGGATCTCAAGGCCGTAACGAGACAAGAGGCAGTTAGGACGGCTACGGTGACAGCTAGGCTGCGGAACCGGGCTCAACTGTTTTGGGGATTTCGCGGATAGGCGGCTGTGAGACATCTCGCGTTCACAGAAGTGTGAACGCTGCACGCATGAGTGCGTGCGCCACAGGCGCCAAAAAAGGAAATGGTTCCAAGTGACCCGATTCCCAGCCTTGCTCACCACGGGCATGCAACCGTACTGAGCATCGCGTTCCGAAGCGCCGTGCGCCTTGCCTGTCTGCTCCCCGGCAACCGTTTTGGCAGTCACCGCTTCAACGCTTTCAGACGCGCCGCAGCTTATCAATCCGAAACTGAACCGTTCGCTCGTAACGGCCTTTCCCTCGCCCGCAACGGCTCCCGCTTTCGCGGACTCCATTCCGGGGTCAAAGGTCCCAGCCTGCTACTTCGCTATCTCGCCTGCCGGTTTCCATGCCCGTTCGGCCATTCGGCTCCGCTGCCGGAACTGGTTTGCCCCAATCCCCGCCGCTTCCACGCTTCAGGCCCGTTGCACTTCCGCCCGCAAACTCATCCGGCCGCTCTCCCCATCTCCACTCCCCTCCAGGAATTTTCGCTCCCTCGGGATCAAAGCGTTCAATGGGCGTAGCTGCCATCCGGTTCGCCTTCCGACTCCGCCCGATCTCCGCTCGCTCCCCGCAGCCTGTTCTATTACTAGATTAGCTATGGATCATCGTCCGCGGTCCGCTACGTTACCGGAGGCTTGCTGTTCCTCAAACCTCTTGGAACCTTCATCAATATGCTCCTCTAGCCACATTCCCGTCAATGAATATTTTGTACGGTGCCGTACTTTTCAACAAGATAATACCATTGTGTTTCGAATCAGTTACGGAGATGTACGGTTAATCTCTTGTGGATAAAACGGGCGTCCTCGTTCCTGTTTTGCGATACTGGGCTCGAATGCGCAGGTTGACGATCCGTCCGGGAGCGATTGGCGATTTCATCGTGTCGCTGCCGGCGCTGGAGTGTTTGCAGACGGACTACTACGAGGTCTGGACCGCTTCGGCCAACGCGCCGCTGGTGCGATTCGCGGATCGCGTGCGGCCGATTGCGTCGACCGGCCTCGATTTGCTGGCGGTCTTGGAACCGCCGCCGATGCTGATCGAGGCGTTGCGCGGATTCGATTCGATTGTTTCATGGTATGGCGCTAACCGGCCGGAGTTTCGCGAGGAAGTGGCGAGACTCGGTCTGCCGTTCACCTTCTTCCCGGCGCTGCCGACGGAAGGCGCGGGCATCCATGCCACCGACTTCTACCTGGCGCAGGCGCGCACGCTGGCCCCGTGCCAAAGCGACGGAATTCCGCGCATTCCATGTGACATTTCGCCGGAAGCCCCGCGCGAGGATTTCGCCGCCATCCATCCGTTCTCCGGAAGCGCGCGCAAGAATTGGCCGCTCGAAAACTTCCGCGAGCTGGCACGGCAACTGGAGGCGGACATGCCGGTGCGTTGGTGCGCGGGCCCGGAAGATCCGCCGCTTGAAGGGGCGGTGCGCATCGACGACCTGTACGAGTTGGCGCGGTGGCTGGCGCGGGCGCAGATGTATGTGGGCAACGATTCGGGCATCACGCACCTGGCGGCGGCGGCGGGAACGCCGGTGCTGGCGCTATTCGGGCCGACGGACCCGGCGGTTTGGGCGCCGCGCGGGGAGAATGTGACGGTGGGGCGGTTTTAGCTCGGCGACTTTTTGGGGGCCAGTTGTGCGACAAGACTACACGGCCAACAAGGCCGGCCTCGGGCACTTACGATGAGCGATTTGCCGGGCCCTTCGAACGATATTCCCGATGCGGCGATCCTCGATCTCGAAGCGAGTCTTGAGCCCGCTACTCCACTCATGCCTCCGCATTCCTCGGCCGCGACCCACCCCATGACGCCGAAGCCCCGATGAAGTAAACGCTCGTCACTTCCATTGCGCCGATCCGGGCGGCGGAAACGAGCGTGCGCGCGTGTTCTGCGAGCGAGGGTTCCGGAACTTCCGAAGCGGCGGGCAAGGCGCCAGCGTGCCGGCTCAAGCCTCCACTTTCCCCAGCTTATCCAACGCCGGCCGAATGCGCGCCGCGTCGCCCACGGCCACGATCTGCGCCCGCGATACCGCGAGGTACTTTTGCGCCACCGCCTGAATCTCGGCTGCGCTCACCGAGTTCACCTTCACGGGATAGCGCTCCCAGTAGTCGGCGGAGAATCCGTAGCGGTACCGCAAGTAAGACTGATTGATCACCTGCGACGGTTGCTCCAACCCAAGCGCGAAAACGCCCACCGCGTTCGATTTCGCCCGATCCAGTTCATCCGCGGGAACCGGCTCGTCGCACAGACGCCGGAGCTGCTCCAGAACGATGGCGATCGAATCCGCCGTGGCGTCCGTCCGCACGGCTGCGTTCACGCGCCAGAATCCCGGAAAGCGGTAGGCGGTGCAGGTGCTGCCCGGGTTGAAGGAGTATCCCTTCTCGTCGCGCAGAATCCGCACCAGCCGCGAGCTGACGGTTCCGCCCAACACCCCATTCAGCACGGCCATTGCGATGTAATCGGGGTCGCGGCGCTCCATTAGCAGACCGCCGATCGCCAGCTCGGTTTGGGCTGCGCCGGGCCGGTCGATCAGCGCGATGCGCCGCGCCGAAGCCGGCTGGGGAGGAGGTGGCGGCGACGGATGGGCCCCCTCAGCCTTCCACGCGCCCAGCAGTTTCTCCATGCGCGAGACGAAAGAGGAAGTCCGCACCCGCCCGATGCACACCACCGTCGTCTTCGCCGGCGTATACCGCTCGCGATGCCATTGGGCGAGCATCTCCGGAGTGAGCGCGGCGATCGATTCGGCGGACGGAAAAACTACGGCCGCCGGATGAGATCCATAAATCAGCCGCAGCAAAGCGTCGTAGGTCAGATTCGCCGGCTGCGTGAGACGCAAGCGGCCGCGCACCCGCCAGCGCTGCTTTAGCGTGCTGAACTCGTCGGCGGGGAATGAGGGATGCAACAGCACGGCGGCCGTCAGATCGAGCCACTCGGAAAAGTGGCTGATGAGTCCCGAGGCTTCGACCGCCGCCGCTTCCGCGGCCGCCGGCGCCGCACTGGTCAATGTGGCGCCCAACCGCGCGGCTTCATCCGCAATCTGTTTGCCGCTGCGCCCTCCGCCGCCCTCCGTCAACATCTCGGCGGTGCATTCGGCCACGCCAGGGCGCGGAGAATAGATGGCCCCCGCATCCTCCACGTAAAAGCGTACCAGCGCGATCGGCAGGCGGCTGTCTTCGATGGCCAGCAGAGTTACGCCGTTCGAGAGCTTTACCGGCGCGGCCTCCGGAAGCTTTACCGTGAGCGTCTCGTGCGAAAATGGCGCGCGGTTGAAGTGCTCCGCGGCGAACGCTCCCGTAGCAGCCATCGCCAGCAGTTCCCGCCGGGTCATGGTTTGCCTCCCGGAACGACGATCATCACCGTGCGATTGGCCGGCGTCAGATATTTTCGCGCTACCCTTTTCAGATCGTCGCTGCCGATCCGGCGCACTCGCCTTTCCCATCCGTTGACCGCCTCCAGCCCTCCGTAGATGGTAAGAAATTCGTCGAAGACCTGCGCGCGCGCCGCGGTAGTCACCAGTGCGAACGTCCGTTTGCGAAGGTAGTCGGTCGCCACACGTTCCACCTCTTCCTTCGGCACGCCCTCCCGCGCCACGCGATCGATTTCCTGGTACACCATCCTCTCTGCCTGCGCGGGCTCTTTGCCCGGCGCCACGAGCACCTGTACAATCAGGAGATTCGGACCCGCCGATGCCTCAACGCCCACGGTTGCAGTGGTAGCCACGCCAGCGGTCTTGACCAGCGAGTTCTGCAAACGCGATGCTCCGTTTCCACCCAGCACGTCACCCAGCCCTTTGAGCGCGAACCAGTCCGGATCCATTCCTTGGGGAACCTGCCAGGCCATGATGATCAAAGTGTTGGGGATGCCTGGTTCGCCGACCGTCTCGCGTTTCTCCGCGGTGCGGCCTCGCTCCCGCAGATCCGGCTCGGGAGGCGCTGGGCGTGCGGGAATGCTCTCGAAGTAATGCTTGACTTGTTCGCGCGCTTTGGCGGAATCGAAGTCTCCCACCAACGCCAGTCCGGCGTTCGACGGCGTGTAGTAGGTCTGATAAAACTGGCGAACCTCATCCACGGTGGCGCGGTTCAGTTCCTCGATCGTCCCGAAGCCGGTCTGCTGGTTGACAAAACTGTCGTAGGCTAGCGCTTCGAATTGGAATCGGGCGGTCGCATAGCCGGTGTTCATCGCCGCGGCCCGTTCTTGCAGTACTTCGGATCTGGCGGCGTTGAGGCCCTCCTGGGTGAGCGTCAGACCGCGCATGCGGTCGGCCTCCAGAAAAAGAGCGAGTTCGAGCTGGTTTGCCGGCAGCGTGGTCCAGAAGACGCTCGCAGAGGAAATCGTATCTCCGTTCAGGTTGCCGCCCGTGGCGCCGATCAGGTCCTTATATTCCCCGCGTGCTACGTTGGGCGAGCCTTGGTACATAACGTGCTGCACCAGGTGCGCAAGGCCTGCGTGTCCGGGAGTATCGCGCTGCGATCCCGCGCGGTAGATCACTGCCAAGGTAAACGTCGGGGACGCGTGGTCGGGCGAGAGAGCCACCGTCAGGCCGTTGGCGAGTGTGAACTTCTCCAGCGGAAACACCACCGAATCCGACGGGCGGCTGTACCACCAAACCGCTGCCGCGGCCATCACGGCCACCGCTCCGAGGCCGGCCCACACGAATTTGCGCCGTCCGGCCTTGGCACGCTGATGCCAAGCCTTCGGCCTATCCGGCGCCGTCACTCCGGCCAGCGCTTGGAACGCCTCTTCCACCGACTGAAACCGCTTGGCCGGGTCCTTCTCCAGGCACTTCATGATGGCCGCGTCGATGCGCCGGGGCAGCGACGGCGTCAATTTCGTGGGGTTGGTGGGGCGCTCCTGAACCTGTTTCAGCGCCAGCGTAACGGCGGTGTCCCCGTGAAACGTCGCTTCCCCGGTGAACATTTCGTAAAGGATCAGCCCGAAGGCGTAGATGTCCGTGCGATGGTCGAGGGTCTTGCCCTCGGCCTGCTCGGGCGCCATATACGCCGGCGTCCCAATCACGCTCCCGGTCACCGTGACATCCTCCGCGTACGATCGCGAAATGCCGAAGTCCATCACCTTCAGGCCGCCATCCGGCCCGATCATGATGTTCTCCGGCTTCAGGTCGCGATGCACGATGGATTGGCGGTGCGCCTCGGCGAGGCCGTCCGCCAGTTGCCGCGCGAACTCTGTGGCGCGCCCGGTTTCCAAGCGGCCCTCGCGCTCCAAAAGGCTGCGCAGGCTCTCTCCCTCCACGTATTCCATCGAGAGATAGACCGCGTCGCCCGCGCGATGGAATTCGTACAATCGCGCCACGCGGCGATGCGTGATCTTGTGCGCCAGCAGCAGTTCGTTCTTGAAGCGCTCCAGAATCTGCGGATTGCCGGCGATCTCGGGCTTCAGGATCTTCAGCGCCACCACCTCGCCGGTCTCACGGTCCCGCACCTTAGAGACGATGCCCATGCCGCCGCGCCCCAGTTCGCTGAGCATCTCATATCGCGGCGGCAAAGCCGTCGCCTGCACCGGAGCCATGAATCTAGTCTCGTCGTCTTGAGTAGGCACGTTGAACTATACTAGCGCACGCTTCGGAGGCTTTTCCGCCCCGCCTGCCCCTTTCGCGAAGCCTCGCCGGCGGCGCGGCGGCAAGGAACTGTAACATCGCGCTCGACAACAAACCGATGGCCGCGCCGGTGAGTCCGCCGCCGCAACGTTCCAGCCGGGACCTGCCATGGCATGCCTGCCGGCTGCGCTATCGCCGGCACATGACTGGCCTTCTGGAAAAAGCCTTGCGGCGCGTGGAGTCTCTCTCCCGAGAAGAGCAGGACGCCATCGGCCGCGGCTATCGCGCCCTCGGTCAACTCGATGGATCCGAGATCGTCTGGTTCCGGATTGGGCCTCACAGCGAGTACGATAGGCTTGTCTGAGTTGTCGATAAGCGCGTTTCCCGTACGTCTCACGGTCGGGTGAGTGTCCGGAGGTCGCGAGCGGTAAAGAAGCGAGCAAATGGTAGGGCCCGAGCCGGTGACTTATGCGCCCAAGTGAACAGTTTCCGCCTGTCTGGCCATCGGGCGGACCCGGCCCCATGACTTATGTACCCCACAAAGGCGTCTCGGATTGCTCTCTTATTCCTGGCGCAACGCAATAGCTGGATCGATACGTGCAGCGCGCACCGCGGGCGCGAGCGCGGCCAGAACGGCGAGAGTGAACACGATGATGCCGGCGGCGAGGAAGCTCTTGGGATCGTGGATGGCGACGCCCGACAGCAGGCCGCTGTGCTTCCCCGGCGCAAGATACAGCGCGTCTTTCAACACCGCGCCCAGCGCCAGCGCCGCCACGAGACCACAAGCGGCGCCGGCCGCCGCGAGGCGAATGGCGCGCAGCACGCCGAGGCGTAGAATTCCATTGGGAGGCGCGCCCAGCGCCATGCGCAGGCCAAACTCGCGCGTGCGCTGCGCCACGGAAAACGCGATGGCCCCGTAGACGCCCGCGGCGGCCAGCAACACGGCGAGCGCGGCGAAAACGGTTACCAGGAACAGCCGGAAGCGGTTGCCTTGAAGACCATTGCGCAGGCGAGTCTCCATGCCTGCGGCGTCGTAGATGGAGGCTTCGGAATCGGCGGCGCGCAGTTGGCCGCGCAGCGCGGGAATGAGAGTCTCGGGATCGACGCCGGTCTTGGCGGCGAGGTACATGGAGCGCGACGGATTCTGCGCAAAGGGCAGATAGATGTCTCTGAAGACCACCTCGTCAAGCCCGAGTTCCTTGATGTTGGCGGCGAGGCCGACGATCTGCACGGGTCCCGGCGGAATCGAAAGGCTTCCGCCCGGCTCGAGAGTGATGATCTTGCCGACCGGGCTTTCCGCGCCGAAGACTTTCCTGGCGAAGTTCTGGTTGACGATGGCCACGCGCGGAGCGGTTTCGGAATCGCCCTCGGTGAAGGCGCGGCCTTGCAGCAGCGGAATCGCCAGCAGATGGAAAAAGCCGGGCGAAACCACACGGGCCAGGCTGTCCTGATTGACCGCCTGATTGGCCTGCGGGCTGGGTGCCCTAGAGAGCCCACTGGAGAGCCCTTTGAAGATTACGCTGGAATCGAAATCGAGCGGGAGCGCGCCGGAGATAGCGGCCTCGCGAACGCCGGGGATGTTCGCCGCTGCTTCCAGCGCCTGGCGATAGTAGGCACGCGATTCCGCGGGCGTCATCCGCCGGTCGCCGCCCGGAGCGATGCGCAGGGCGAGCACGTTGTGCGGATCGAACCCCAAGGGGACGTTGAGCAGGCTCTGGTGGCTGGCGGCGAAGAGCGCGGCGGCGAAGAGCAGAAGAAACGAAAGCGCGATTTCGGCGGCGATCAACAAATCCATGCGGCGGCGCGTGCGCGGGTTGGCGCCGATGCTCTTGGAGGCGCCGCGCAGCGTATCGTTAAGATCGAGGTTCGGCGCCGTGAAGCTGGGAGCGAGCGCGAACAGCAACATGGCGGCGCACGATACGGCGAGCACGAACGCGAGCGCCACCGGGTCCATGCGAATTTGGCCGGCGCGCACGAATTCACCCGCGGGCATCAGGCTGCGCAGCCCTTCCACGCCCCAAGCGGCGAGAAGCGAACCGGCGATGGCGCCGGGAATAGCGATCCAGGCGCTTTCGGCAAGGGCTTCGCGCAGCAGGGCGAGGCGGTTGGCGCCGAGCGCGATCCGCACCGCGATCTCCCGCTGACGGCCTGTGTAGCGGACCAGTTGCAGGGCGGCGACATTGGCGCAGGCGATCAGCAGCACCAGGGCGGCGAAACCGAAGAAGAGCAGCAACACGCGGCTGTCGAACTTGGTTGCCGCGGCGCGCAGGTTCTCGACATTGACGGTCCAGAGGCCGGCCACACGGGGGCTTTCGGCTGCCAGTTGGCGCGCCAAGGTTTGCATTTCCGCCGCGGCGGAGGCGATGCCGATGCCGGGCGCCAGACGGCCGATGACGGCAAGCTCGCTCCGTTGGCGGCTGACGCCGGCGCCGGAGAGATCGAGCGGGAGGAAGAGATCGGGGTCGTCGACGAATTCGAGGTGGAATCCGGCGGGCAGAACACCGACGATGGCGTAAGCCTCGCCATCCAGCTTCACGGTGGTTCCGAGCGCGGTTGGGGATGCATCGAAGCGGCTGCGCCAGTAAGCGTCGGTGAGCACGGCGACGCGGCTCGCGGAGCGCTCTTCCTCCGGCTGGAAAACGCGGCCGAGCGCGGGGGCGATGCCGAGAGTCTCAAAGAGATTGGCGGAGGCGGTTTTGGTGTGAACGCGCTCGCCGAACCGGGCTGCGGAAAGGTTGTGCGATTCGCCGTAGCTCATGGCGGCGAGCGCGGTAAAGCTGTGGGCGCGGGCGCGCCAATCGCGGAAATCGGCGTGGGAAACGGCTACGCCTTCGGCTACGGCCATGAGGTTGCGGCTGGACAGAAGGGCGAGGCGTTCGGAATCGGCGAACGGCAATGCGCGCCAGAGAACGGATTCGGTGACGCTGAACAATATGGTAGCGGCCGCGACGCCGAGGGCAAGCGCCGCCAGGGCGAGGGCGAAGTAGCCGGGCGTCTTGGCGAGTGCACGAAGTCCTTGCGGCATGGGATGAGACACTGCACGCCGTTGGCCATGAGTCGTAGGGCGGACCCCCTGGTCCGCGGCCGAGGCCCTCGTCGGCCTTTCACGGATTGCACGAGGCTGATTTGGTTACGCAAATAGCGGGTCCAGGGGGACCGCGCGGACCCAGCGTTCAACCCAGGGGTCCGCCCTACTATGGGACGCGGTGTCCGCGTTTGAACACTCGTCCGCGCTACAATACAAGCGCTTGCAATGGCTGCCCGGCTTCAATTGACCCAACTGCGGCCTCATGACCTTGTCGATCTCGTCGACCTGCGCAGCCTCACGGCGCGGGACCTGGAACCTTTGCTCGAAGAGGAAGTGGCCGCGTGGCGCGAGGAGTTGGAGTGGCAGTTCGATCTCTCGGCCAGCCTGGTGCGGCGCTTTGTGGATCTGAGAGCGCTCACCGGCAGCGCGCTGATTGAGCAGGGCAAGCCCACCGGGTACATGTATTACGTGCTGGAGGACAATAAAGCGCTGATTGGCGATCTCTACCTGCAGCGCGAATTTCGCACCGTGGAGCGCGAGAATATGCTGCTGCATGCGGCAGTGGAGGCGATTGCGCCCAACCGGCAAATCAACCGGATCGAATCGCAGCTTCTCATGCTGCAGTACGATCCGGCGCGGCGGTTGCCATTGGCGGCTTGCGCGCACGCCTACGAGCGCATTTTCATGCGCGTGGATTTGCGGGAGGCGGATCTGGGAGCGGGGAAGCTGCGGCGTCCGGCGTACATCGAAAATTGGACGGACCGGTATCACGATGAGGCGGCCCAGTTGATCGCCGCGGCGTATACCGGGCATATCGACAGCCGCATCAACGATCAGTACCGCAGTGCGATGGGGGCGCGGCGATTCCTCTTCAACATCGTGCAGTTTCCCGGATGCGGGGCCTTTTTCCGGCCGGCGTCGTTCGCGGCATTCGAAGCGGACACGGGGAAGCTGTCCGGCATTTCGCTGGCCAGCCTGGTGGCGCCGGAGAGCGGCCACATCACGCAGATTTGCGTTTCGAACGGCGCGCGCGGCACCGGGCTGGGACACGAGCTGCTGCGCCGGTCGCTGGCGACGTTTAAAGAAGCGGGCTGCAAATCGGCGAGCCTGACGGTGACGTCGGCGAATGCGGATGCAGTGGCGCTGTACGAGCGGGTGGGCTTCCGCATCGCACGGCAGTTTTCGGCTTATGCGTGGGAGGGGTTTTAACCCGAGGCAAGATCGCCAAAATATCGATTGACATTACTCGAAGCGTAACTTTATAATTTTCTTNNTTAGTGGGTATCTAAGGGGGCGTCGTGAACGCAAGACTCATCGTTTTATTCCTGGCACTCTTTTGCTGCCTCAATGTGACTCCCTGCTGGGCGCAAACGGCCGCGACCGGCGCAGTCCTGGGCGCGGTAACCGATCCTGCCGGCGCCGCCGTAGTCGGGGCGGATGTGGAGTTGGTAAATTCCGCCACCGGAATCAAGTCGGCGGTAACCACTGGAGCGCAGGGCCAATACGCGTTTCCGGGAGTTAATCCCGGCACATACGCGATCACCGTAGGCGCCAAAGGATTCCGCACTTCCACAGTCACCAATTTGGATGTTCAGGTTAATGCGAGCGCCACCGTGAACGTCAAACTTGTTCTGGGAGAGATCAGCTCGACTGTTTCGGTAACCGCCGCCGAAGCTCAAGTGGAGTTGCAGACAGCGGATTCAACACTCGGCGATGTAATCGGCACGCAACCGCTCCTCAGTCTGCCCACGCGCTTGCGCCAGGCTCAGGAGTTGCTGCTGTTGCAGCCTGGAACTACGCCCCAGACGGGCAGCGATAACGGCGGCTCCATCGCGGGGGCGTTGAACGATCAGACCACTTTCACGCTGGACGGAATCGATATCACGGATAATTCCACGAATTCCACCATCAACAGCGACCAGGGCGCCAGACCGGTGCTGATCTTCTCGGTGGAAGCGACAGACGAATTCCGGGTCGCCGTGGCCAACGCCAATTCCACTTTTAACCGCGGTTCCGGAGGCCAGGTGAGCCTGGTGCAAAGAAGCGGAACCAACCAGGTTCATGGATCGCTGTTCTGGTATACGCAAAACAGCGATTTGAATGCCAATAGCTGGGACAACAACCGCTTGAAGATCGCCAAGCCGCACGTGGAGGACAATCGGTACGGCGGCCGTGTCGGCGGGCCGATTATTCGGGATAAGACGTTTTTCTTCGTCGAATACGAGGCGCGACGCTATCCCGAAACTTTTCCAGTGACTGCAACGGTACCCACGGCCACGCTCCGCCAGGGTATCCTGCAGTTCAGAGACGCCTCCGGGAACGTGGTCCCCTACAATCTTGCCACTTCCGCGCTGTGCGGCGCCACCGGCAATCAGGCATGCGATCCGCGTGGACTTGGAATCAGCCCGACGATGAAGGCTATGATGGCGCTTGACCCGGTTGGGAACAATACAAGCTTGGGCGACGGGCTGAATACCACCGGTTTCACGGGCAACGCCAAGTCTCCGCTAACCGACGATTTTGTCACCTTTCGTTTGGATCATAACTTTAGCTCCAAGTGGCGGGCTAACGGAAGCTTCAGTTACTCGCGTGACCTTACCTATAACTCGTCGCCGCTGGTGGAAGATATCCGCAATCCGAACGATATCCTGAACGAGGACTTTACGCCTTCATGGACCAACGCCATCATCCTCGGCTTGACCGGCCAGCTTACCAACAATCTGGTAAATACCCTCCGGTTCGGCGATGTCCGCAATCGCAACGGCGGCCTTCGTCCCCAGTTATCGTCTATTGCCGCGGAGTTAGGGCTTCCCGGCACCAGCGACGGCTCCGCGGGTTACGTGGCGGTCACGCCGAACACCTTCACTCCGCCGATCAGCATGAGCAATAGCGTGCGTACACAGTACAACAATAATGTGAACACTCAGCTCACGGACGATCTGAACTGGACCAAGAGCAGGCACCTCATCCAGGTGGGCGGGAACTTCCAGCGGCTGCCGCAGTATCACGTTCATACAGGGAAAGTGGGTGGCTCCGTGAATTCGTTGAACGCCACGGAAACGGCCGATTCGTCCTTCCAAGTGATCCCCGCGGCCGACCGGCCGCCCACCTGCTCCACTGCCTTGACTACGAACTGTCTGCCGTCATC
The DNA here is from genome assembly GCA_003135055.1 of Bryobacterales bacterium. Lineage (GTDB taxonomy): Bacteria > Acidobacteriota > Terriglobia > Bryobacterales > Bryobacteraceae > PALSA-243. Next base: position 24,629 of record PLDF01000444.1, read on the forward strand.
GGTGACCTCGTCGTGGGATTCTCTCTATGCCACCACACTGGGTCTGATGAACGACGACAACACGTTTCTGGTGCGCAATGGGCAATTGCAGGCGCAGCCTTTTGGAACGCCTATTTACATGAACGCCCTTTCCTACTTCGCTTCTTTCTATGCGCAGGATGTGTGGCGGATTCTTCCTTCGCTGACGCTGACCTACGGTCTCTCGTACAGTTGGCAAACACCTTACACTCTCTCCAACCAGGAAGAGGCTTTGCTGGTCAGTACTTCCAACAATAATCAAATCCTATCGCCCGAGACCTACCTGCAAACCAAGCTCGCCGCGGCCGAACAGGGACAGATCTACAATCCTACGCTTGGCTTTGTACCACTTACTCAGTCCGGGCGCTCCAGCCCCTATAATACCGATTTCGGCGACATAGCGCCCAGAGCGGCTTTGGCGTGGAATCCGGCGTTTGATGGCGGCGTGCTCGGAAAGTTGATTGGCAACAAGAAAACGGTATTCCGCGGTGGTTTTGGCATCTACTACAGCCGGCTCAGCAGCGAAGATAGCGTGGTTACACCGGGTTTGACCGCCGGGTTCAGTTCCTCGATCACCACCGCGCTAACGACGTGCGCCGCTTCGGGCACTCCGGGAGTAGGCTGTAATGCGGCATCCACAGCGAATCCGGGGCTGAGCGGGTTCCGGATCGGGCAGGATGGCAACATTCCAATTCCCACGTTTCCGGCAACCATCACTAGCCCCTATATTCCCGCCAACGGTTACAGCGAACTCATATCGTTTGGCATCGACCCAACTATTAAACTGCCGCGGATCTATACCGGCGATTTCACTATACAGCGAAATCTGGGCCACGGCATGTTCCTCGAAGCCGCCTGGAACGGGAGGTACGGCAGAAGGTTGATCTCCAACGTGGGTCTGGGCGCGAGCCCGTATATGTTTAAGGACACCGCTTCGGGGCAGACATTCGCCCAGGCTTACGACGCGGTGTCCAACCAATTGCGCGCCGGCCAAGCTGTAACGGCTCAGCCTTGGTTTGAGAATCAATTGCCTGGTTATGGAAAAACGAAAGGTTTCGCGTCGTCGACGGCGTTTCTCGCCAGCAGCGAAACCACTTCCTTTACCACGGGTCTGGTAGCGAACCTATTCGACAGTACCAGTTCCAGCCAGCCGGGCCTCAACTCCATCCGCTCGCAATTGGGGTTGCAGCCGTATGACGAGACGTCGGTGAACGAGTTGCTGGAGGTCGTAAACGAAGGCTGGTCGAATTACAACGCGCTTTTGCTCACGCTGCGCCACACAGGCACAAAGTTCACGTTTGACGTGAACTATACCCTTTCTAAGTCACTCGATACCGATCAGGGAGTGCAAAACGACTCGTCGACGTTGGGCAATCCGCTCGAACCCGGCGTGGACTACGGTCCTTCAAAGTTCGACCACAGACAGATCTTCAATGCGCTTTTTGTCTACAATCTTCCGACTAAGTACTCTGTGTTGCCGGCGGCTTTGAACCAGGTTGTGGGTGGATGGCACGTTTCGGGGATATTCACGGCCCTTAGCGGGGCGCCCGTCTATGTCACCGAGGGCAGTCAGGTGTGGGGCGGAGGCCAACGCTCGACGTTCAGCTCCGAGGCGGTGCCCTTAGTTGCGGTTTCCTCCATAGGCACTGGTCTGAATTCGAATGTGGCGGGCTCGGGCGGAGTCGGCACCAATGGCAACCCGGCTACGGGGGGCACCGGGCTCAATCTTTTCGCTAACCCGCAGGCGGTGTACAATGACTTCGGTTATGTCCAGCTTAGTTCAGGAATCGACGGATACGGACACCCGATGCGTGGCCTCCCGTTCTGGAATCTCGATAGCTCGCTGGGGAAAAGGGTTGCGATCGCGGAACATAAGGCTCTCGACTTCACGTTTGACTTCTATAACATGTTCAATCATCCGAACTTCAGCGCTGGGGCCGGGTCGCTGACTGGCAGCCCCGTGAGCTTCGGAGTCATCTCCAGTACCGCGGTGCCCGCCAACCGGCAGTCCAGCGCCCGCTGGATCATGTTCGGGGCAAGGCTGGAGTTTTAGAATCGACAGACAAGGAAATTCCATGATGATATCTCTTCGGCGGATTGCAAGCGCAGTGGCCCTGTTGCCAGTTCTCCTACTTGCACAAGCGCTGCTTGTGGCACAGGACCGGCCAATCGTGCTCAAGGTCGGCACGGCGTATGACGGCAAGGGAAAGACCATCCGCAATACCACGATTGTCGTCGAGGGGTCCAAGATCCTGCGGATCGGCGGCGCCGTGCCTCCGGACGCGGCTGTGTATGACCTGACAGCGCTGACTGTCTCGCCCGGCTGGATCGACACGCATACCCATATCGGTTACCACTTCGGCGACGACGGGCGGAACGGGGGCAGGGGCGAGGCTCCCGCTCATGCGATGCTGCGCGGCGTCGACAATGCCATCCTCACGCTCAACGCAGGCTTCACCACAATTCAGAGTCCCGGACAAGCGACGGACAAAGAATTGCGGGACGCGATCGCGCGCGGCATCATCCCCGGTCCGCGGATCCTCACATCGTTGCAGCCGCTGATGGAGACTAGCGGACCGCCGGAGAAACTCCGCGAGCTGGTTCGCCAGAGAAAGCAGGACGGCGCCGACTTTATCAAGCTCTTTGCCTCGAAGAGTATCCGCGAAGGGGGCGCTCAGACGATGACCGACGAGCAGCTTCAGGCGGCATGCGGCGAGGCGAAGGCGATCGGGATGCGCACCATAGTGCATGCGCATTCGGCCGAATCGGCCAAGGCCGCCACGCTGGCCGGATGTACTTCGATCGAGCACGGAGCCTACGTCACCGACGACGTGTTCGCTCTCATGGCCGAACGCGGAACCTATTATGACCCGAACATCGGTCTGGTTCTGCAGAACTACATCGAAAACAAGCCGAAATTCCTGGGCAGCGGCAATTATAACGAGGAAGGCTTTGCGTTCATGGAAAAGGGCCTCGCGATCACTCTCGCTACCTTCAAGAAAGCATTGACTCACAAGACCCTGAAGATCGTCTACGGTACCGATGCGGTGGCTGGCGCTCATGGGCGCAATTATGAAGAGTTCATTGTTCGCGTGCGCGACGGAGGCCAGGATCCGATGGCCGCGTTGGAATCCGCCACCTCTATTTCAGCCGAATCGTTGAAGATGCAGGACCAGATAGGCTCCCTCGCTCCAGGCATGCTGGCGGACATCGTTGCGTTCGACGGAGACCCATTAAAGGATGTCTCTGCAGCCCGGCGCGCGGTGTTTGTCATGAAGGGTGGCACGGTTTTCGAGAACCGGCGGCTAAGCCACTAATTCGCATTCCTCGCGGACTTCGAGGCGAAAGCGTTCACACGGGTGTGAACGCTGCACGCATGAGTGCGTGCGCCACGAGTCGCCGGAGCAGTGTGTAGCGGGCAATTTAGTTTATGCGGGTTAGTCGAATTTCTTTCGTTCTTGCGTCGCTGTTGATTTCCTGCGCACCCGCGCAGGAGCAACCTATTCTGCTCAAGGTGAGCACGCTGCTCGACGGCAAGGGTCGTGTTCGACACAATACCAGTATTGTCGTTGAGGGCGGCAAGATCGTGAAAATCGGCCCTTCCACCGGGGTGACATTCGATTTGACCGGTCTGACGGTGATGCCTGGGCTGATCGATACCCATGTCCACATCGCCTCGCACTTCGGCCCGGACGGCAAGCTCGCGACAAGAGAGGATTCGCAAACCTCGGCAATGGGCTACGCGATGGAGAACGCGTATGCCGATTTAATGGCCGGAATTACCACCCTGCAAAGCGTCGGCAGTCCGATTGATCGCGATGTACGCGACGCGATCAACCGTGGCGTGCTCCCCGGTCCCCGGGTGCTGACCTCATTGCGGCAGATTACCGATACCAGGCTGACTCCCGAGCAGATTCGCGAGGCGATCCGGCAACTGAAAACCGACGGCGCCGATCTGATCAAAATCTTCGCGTCGAAAAACTTTCGGGACGGCGGCGCGCAGACGCTCAGTGACGAACAGATCATGGCCGCCTGCGGCGAAGCCAGAGCGCAGGGCCTCCGGACACTGGTCCACGTATATAGCTCGCATGCCATTATGACCGCGTCCCAGGCCGGCTGCACGTCGATCGAACACGGGACGCTGATCGGCGATGAGGCGCTTCAGTTTCTGTCCGCGCACGGAACCTATTTCGATCCGAATATCGGAGTAGTCGCGCAAAACTATGTTCTCAACAAAGCGAGATTCATCGGAGTCGGCGGGTTTACCGAGGAGAGTCTCAAGGGAACGGAAACCCGGCTTATTCCGGCCAGTCTTGAGATGTTCAAACGGGCGCTGGCGACCAAGGGCTTGAAGATCGTGTTCGGAACCGATGCAGTCGCCGGCGCGCATGGGCATAATGTGGAAGAGTTGATTTACCGGGTGGAAAAGGGAGGCCAGACTCCACAGGCGGCCATCGTCTCCGGCACGTCGCTCTCGGCCGAGTCGATGAGCATGGGAGACAAGATTGGCTCTCTCGCGCCCGGAATGGAAGCCGATATCATTGCGGTCGACGGCGATCCGTCGGCAGACATCACGGCGCTCCGCAGAGTCGTCTTTGTGATGAGAGCAGGCAAGGTTTATAAGGCGCCTTCCGCTGCCGATGGCAGGAAGTCTAAGAAGTAACCCTGCGAATCTTCGGGATGCTGTCGTATGGGAAGGAGCGTGCCGGAGTATGATCGGTCTGAAGAGAACCTTATGAGACGCCAACGCGAACGTGAATTGTCTTCGGAGACGGCGATCCCGACTGGCAGACGCATCTTTCTTGTAGCCCTCGGAATGTTAGTCGCCGGAACTGCGTGGGTTTTGCCGCTCGTCCGCGCTCAATCGGGCGACGAGACCGCGTCGCTCTTGCGCGGTTACAGGTGGCGATCCATCGGCCCCGCTTCGGCCGGCGGCCGCATCACGGACGTCAAGGCTCTCGATAGCGATTTCCGCTACGCCATTGTCGCCGCGGCATCCGGCGGCGTATGGAAGACCGTCAACGCGGGAACCACATGGACCCCCATTTTCGACCGCTACGGCGCGTCTTCCATCGGCGCAGTCGCCATGTTCCAGGCGAACCCGCAAATTCTGTGGGTGGGCACGGGCGAGGCCAACAACCGCAACAGCGTAGCTTGGGGCGACGGCATCTACAAGTCCACTGACGGCGGCCAGACCTTTCAGAACGTCGGCCTCAAAGACACGTTTCAGATTGCGCGCGTAGTGACTCATCCAACCGACCCGCAGACCGTCTACGTTGCGGCCGTCGGCAACTTGTGGGGCTACACCGGCGACCGCGGCGTCTTCGAGACGGCCGACGGCGGCAAGACGTGGCAGAAGCTGACATCGGGGCTGCCGAACGACGGCAAGACCGGCGCTACCGATCTCGTTATGGACCCCGGCAATCCGCAAGTGCTCTACGCCGCCTTCTATCAGCGTCTACGGAAGCCGTGGCGATTCGATAGCGGCGGTCCGAACGGCGGCATCTTCAAGACCTCCGATGGCGGCAAGACCTGGAAAAAGCTCACCACCGGGCTGCCCGCGGGCGACACCGGCCGCATTGGTCTGGATGTCTATCGTAAAAACCCGAATATCGTCATGGCCATCGTGGAGCACGGTTTTCAATGCGGCGGCGGGCGTGGAGCCGCGGCCCCGAGCCCGGAGTGCGCCGATATGACTAAGCTGGGGACCGGCGTGTACCGATCCGAAGACGGCGGCGAGACGTGGAAGTATCTCAATCGCTATAACGTCCGCCCCTTCTATTACAGCCAGATTCGGATCAATCCATCAGACGACCAGTTAGTCTACGTCCTGACGACCGCCTTCATGTGGTCGCGAGACGGCGGTAAGACTCTATCGCAGGCGCAGGCGCCGTTCGGCCCTAACTACGATCACCATGCCATGTGGATCGACCCAACCAATAAAGACCGGTTCTATCTGGGCAAAGACAAGGGACTGACTCTAACTTACGATCACGGCGCGTCGTTCGTCTTCTTCGATAACTTGCCCATCGCTCAGTTCTACAAGGTCGCGACGGATCTGCGCGAGCCATACGCCATCTACGGCGGTTTGCAGGATAACGGCTCCATCGGGACCATGAGCTTCACGCGCGACATCCTCGGCATCCGCAACGACGCATCGTGGAAAATGCATTGGGACGACGGCCAGTACATCGCGGTCGATCCCACCGACTGGCGCACCGTTTATTCGGAGGGCACCGAGGGCACGTTCCGCGTTGTCGATCCCATCGGTCACACCGACACGCCGCGCCGGGCGACGCCGGGTAACATTGTCAACTTCAAGGAAGCCACCGGAAAAGATCCCGCGTCGCCTGGGGCCGCCGAAGCGTTGCGCTTGAACTGGACTACGCCGTTCATTATCTCGCCGCACGATCCCAAAGTGGTGTATTACGGCGCCAACTATCTTCTAAAGACATCCGACAAGGGACTAACATGGCGCATTGTAAGTCCCGACCTTTCGAAGAACGACTCCACTAAGAACCAAATAGGCACAGGCGGATTGACGCCGGATGAGACTGGCGCGGAGGGATATGGAACGCTCTATTCGATTTCCGAGTCGCCCATCGCGAAGGGCACGATCTGGGCGGGCACCGACGACGGTAACGTGTGGCTGACACGCGATGGCGGTACTGCCTGGACCGAGGTCGATAGCAGCATTCCGGCCGTTCCCAAAGGTCTGTGGGTAAGCCGCGTGGTTGCGTCGGCTCACGATGCCAACACGGCGTATGTGTCCTTTGACGGCCATCGCAGCGATAATCGCGCAGCATGGCTCTTCCGGACGACCGACGGCGGCAAGACCTGGACCAACTTATCCGGCGGCCTCGCCCCGAATCAGCCGGTCTATGTCATCGAGGAAGACTCCAGGAATCCCGACTTAATCTTCGTTGGCACAGAGTTCGGTCTACAGGCGTCGCTAGATCGCGGGCTTACGTGGCGGCCCATGATGAACGGACTGCCGACCGTTGCCGTTTACGACATTGTGATCCATCCACGCGACCGCGACGTCATTCTCGGCACGCACGGCCGAAGTATTTACATTCTGGACGACATTACCGCGCTCGAAGAGTGGAAGCCGGCCTTGTTCGCGAAACCCGTGCATCTGTTTACGCAACGGCCAGCGACGATTTGGGTAGATATGAGCCGTAGCGGACAACTCGGCGACAATACCTATGCAGGCCAGAATCCTCCATCCGTGCAGCCGATCAACTTCCAGCAACGGGACCGCACACATCTGGTCGACACGCCGGTAATCACGTTCTATTTGGGTCCGAATGCAACTGGCAGCGCAACGCTCGAAGTCACCGGCCCCGACGGACACTCGCGCTCACTGCAAGTACCCGCCGAGCCTGGGATTACGCGCTACGCCTGGGACGGCCGGATGGAGACCCCGCCGGCAACCGGCGGCGGTAGGCGCGGAGGCGGCGGTGGACGTGGCGCGGGCGGCGGCCGCGGTGGCGCGGCGGCGCGCCCTGCAACGGGCACTTACTCGCTCAAGCTGACGCTGGGCAGCGACGCCGCGACAGGGACATTGGTGTTGAAGGAAGATCCGATTCTGAAGCAATAGCTTAAGAAGACAATGTGTCCCCGAGTACGGCGCATGGACATGTGCCGTACATGTTTGTAAGCTAAGAACATGTCGAAGGTGATTCAGGTAAGGGGCGTTCCAGACCGGGTCCACAGCACTTTGAAGGCTCGTGCCGCTCGGGAGGGCATCAGTCTCTCCGATTTCATCAAGAAGGAATTGGAGTGTGCAGCGGAGCGCCCGACCATGCGGGAATGGTTGGAACTTACCTGGCGGGCAAAGCGGATCCCGGCATAACGGAGCGCCGCGCAAGTCGTGCGCGGCGTGCGGGATGTGCGCTGATTTTTCCGGATGCGTCCGGACTATCAGGCCAGCAACAAGCTTCGACAGCGTTGCGCGCCCGCAACGCGATTTAGCCGAGCCACCGCGCGCATCCGCGGACAATGATGTCCGGGTCCAGCCGCATCCGCTCAATCGCCTCCCCTGGTTCGCCCCACCTCAACAGAACCCGCGCCACGCTGGCGCGGACTTCCCATCGGTCGTCACTCGCGAGTTGCGCGATGTCGTGAGCGGCCGTCCTGGCCCCGAGTTCAGCCAGTAAGTCAACCGCGGCGCGGCGCTTGGCGCACGCGGCATGCCGCAACAGCAGGGTCAGGGCGCTCACAGGGTCGTTAACCTTGCTCTTAGCGTCTCCCGTGATAGCGAGCGCTATTTTTGTCCGAAGGAACGATAGCGTCCGGCCCTGATGGAGAGGCTCCGCGATGCGGCGACCCTCCTCTTGAAAAGCTCCCGGAGTTTCTGCCAGAGCCTCAGCCGCCGCCTCACGGGAACGGGTTGGCTGAGTTTCATTGGCCGCAAGATGGAAGAGACAGGCTCGTGCATCGTCGCCCATGCGCGCCAACACCTCCGCGACTGTCTCAAAGCGCTCGGGCATCTGCTCGATCAGGACCCGGATGGCGTGTTGCGACCTGCTGTGGCTCAACGCCCAGAGAAGCCTTGTCCGCAACGCCGGTGACTTTTGCGCCAGCTTCTCAAGCCGCCCGATGGCCTTGTCGCCGAATTGGACAACGGCCCGCTCCACCGCCTCGAAGAACTTAGGTTCTGGATATGAAGTGTGCCTATGCCACCACTCAAATAGAGTCAGCAGCGGCCCCAACGCGCGCCTGTCGCCAATACGCCCGAGCGCGTCCGCGGCGGCGGTATCCTGGCTTCCAAGCAGCACGCCCAGCAGGGCGGGCACTGCCTCCTTGACTCTCCGCCGACCCAGTGCCCTTGCCGCCGCGAAGCGAGTGGCCGGGCACCGCCTTTCCAAGAGTTCGATCAGGAGGGACGTCGAGTCAGGGCGCCGTCCAAGCTCGGTTGCGGCCGCAAGCCGCGTGAGATCCGACCGATGATTCAATCGACCCTCCAGTTGTTTCTGCCTGAGCGACTCGAACGGCCGGACTTCCGGAGCAATACGCCGCTGCCGGCGGGGCGACAACACCGGCGCATGTCTTGTATCGGCCCGAAAGTCTTGCCAGTCTGACGGAAAGCGACGTGGCCCCGCGGGTCCGCCCTCTTGCCTTGAGCGATAGCGGACCTGGTAGCCGACGGGCTCCTCGCGCCAGTACACGGGCTTCCAGGGCCGCACCTCCTTCCACGAGATCGGCTTGACCGCATTCCCTCGCCGGATCTCCCATTCAAACAGGAACTCGGTGAACTGGCGGTCCGCTGCTGTGATTGAGCCGATGTGCCCCCAGCAATCGCCGCTCCACAGCTTCCAATCGATGCCCGCAATTTGCGCCCAGCGCTCGCCGCCTTGAGGCGTCAAGCGATAGGACATGCGGACGGCGCCAGCGATCCCGGCCTCGATTTCCTCCGCATTGGGTCGAAACGCCGATCGGCGCCCGTTTGCCTGTTCCACAACGATTTCAAGATCGCCGGTCTCATGACACTCCAGTAGAGCCGCAATCAACTCCGGCTTGGTGAACTGGGGAATGTGGCAGTTAAGACAAAGGCCTAAATGGACAGTGTTGAGGTCAAAGACCGGTAAACCGTGAAAGCCGGTAGAGACAATATCAAGGAGGAAAAACTCAAGGTCGTCAGGCGGCACTTCCTACGTCTGGCATTGGGCCGGGTTGGCAGACGATCACCCGCTAGACTCCAACTACTCTTCTTAGAATGCACTACAGGAGTTGTGTCGGTCAACCCTAGAGGTACTGGGGGCTGACGCAGAGCCAACGCACGAAGGCGCAAGTAGCGATTGCTCACGCGCGCGGCTCCGATCGGAGCCACGACCATAAGGCAGTGATTCTCATCGAGAGCACCAGACCAACGGTCACGGCGCCAGGCCAAATCGCTGGCTCAAGCTCAAGGCTGCGAAGCGGCTCCGCCAGCGGGAACCAGAACGCCTTCGCGGATGTAGTAATCCGCGCCGCGCCAGCGGATGCTGCGGCGCAAAAAGCTGGCTACCCAGATGGCGAATGCCAGCGCGTCCCAAACGGCGATGAGCGGCATGTGCTTCCACTGTGCGGGCCGCTTCAAACCATGCGCGCCGATGAGCCAGGTGATGGCGCAACGCAGCGCAAAGTATGTCCCCAAGTAACCGCATGCCACCGCGGCCGTGGGATGTACGGCGACGGCCGCCAGCGACCATGGCAAGCCTTGCGTCAACAGCAGGCCCAGATGACCCCACGGGCGCATGTGGCGCATCACTACGATCCAGCGCAGACGCTTGTGGACAAGGTCGCGCATGGATTGGAAATCAGAAACGGTATCGATCACGTAGGGCAATAACCGGACTTCGAGACCCTGTTCGGCGATCAGGCGGCCGACCAGCAGGTCGTCTGCAGGCCGGTTTTCGATGGCCGCGTAACCGCCGAAACCTGCCAGGTGCCCGCGCGTGGTGGCGATGGTCGGGCCCAGCGCGAACTTCACGCCATCCAGTTGCCAGGCCACCAGTACGCCGGCGTAAAAATCGGAGAGCATGCCCACGGTCTGCAGGCCGTCGGTGAAAGTCTTTTCGCCTATCGACGCGTAGAAGCAGGTGGTTGCGCCCACGCTGAAGTCTTGGAGCGGCTCGACGACAGAGCGAAGGTAATCGGGCCGCGCGCGCACGTCGCTGTCGTTGATCACCACGTACTCATACCGCGCCTCTTCCACAAGGCGCGCCAGCTTCGCCACCTTATCGTTGGGAGCGGTGCGGCCGGAGCCGAAAAAGACCTGGATGCGCCGCTGGGGGAATTCCCGCTGCAGCCGCTCAATCACGGGCAGAATGGGGTCCTCGCGGTCGCTGACGCAGAACAGGATCTCGTACTCAGGGTAATCCTGGCGGCAAAAGCTTGAGAAATTCTCGTACGCGTCGGGATCGATGCCGCGGATCGGCTTAAGTATGCTCACCGGCGGGGTGAAATCGCCGGCCGCAGTTTGGCGTGGTTGGCGGAAGTAGCGCCAGGAACTGTATAACGCGATGAAATAATAGATGAACGGGATTGCCGCTACCGCAAGAACGACCACCGCAGGCGAGATCATGTTCGCTCTTAAGACGCGGGCGATGGTATGGATAGTTACAACGATTTTAGTTACATCCGTATGCTAGAGTGGGCTTTGCATCGCTCTTCTTGCGCGCGGCTCGCGCCAGGGGGCACGGACGTTGTGCGGCATTGCCGGCTTCACGCATCTTAGATCCCAGACTGGGGTCCCAGACGGGGCGCCGGGTGGCTCCGGGCCGCATCCAGGAAGCTGTCCCACAATGATTCATCGCGGACCCGCTTCGTCCCGGCACTGGCTGGAGTGGTGCGAAGGCGCGGTCCGCTGGTATCGCATGGGCAACTCTTCCGGCCGGCGGCGATGGAGGCTTTGATGCGCTGCCATTTCGAACGGCGCGCGAATGTCGGGTATCATCTGTGGGGGTTGACGATCCTGTTCCTATGGATGAAGAGATGGGGAATACAGACGGCGCCGGTTTCGGAAAGCAGTCCCAGGATGGCCGGAGGAATCTTTACGTCTACATAGCGGTGGCGCTGATCGCGGCGGCGATTTACCTTGGCTGCATTGTTTCGCCACCCTCGCTGATGGACGACGTGGATGCGGTTCAGGCGCAGATTGCGCGGAACATGCTGACTTCGGGCGATTGGGTGACGGCGCGCATAGACGGCGTCGCCTATCTCGAAAAGGCCCCGCTGATCTACTGGCTGATCGCCATCTGCTACAAGGTTTTCGGCGTGCACGATTGGGCTGCGCGCATTCCGGTGGCGCTGGCGTCCATCGGGCTGGCGTGGCTTACGGCGGCGATGGGCGTGTGGGCGTTCGGCCGGCGCGCGGGCTTCTATGCGGGGCTGTGCGTGGCGACGTGCATCGGGCTGTTTCTCTTTACGCGCATACAGATTCCCGACGTGATGGAGACGGCGTCCATTACGCTGTCGCTGTGGGCGTTTCTGCGCGCGATGGACGAACGCGAAGAGAAGCCGCGGCTGTGGGCGGCGGCGATGGCGGCCAGTCTGGGAGTCGGTCTGCTGCTGAAGAGCCTTATAGGGATTGTGTTTCCGGCGGCGGCGGCGGCGCTCTATCTTCTCTTCACGCGGCAATTTTTCTCGCGGGAGACTTGGAAGCGGCTGAGGCCGTGGAGCGGCATCGCGATCATTCTGGCGATCGCCGCGCCGTGGCACGTGCTGGCGACGCTGCGCAATCCGCCGCACTTCGACTTCACCATGCACAGCGCGCCCGGGGAGTATCACGGGTTCTTCTGGTTCTTCTTCATCAATGAGCAGTTGCTGCGATTTCTGAACCTGCGATATCCGCGCGATTACAATACCGTGCCGCGCCTGTGGTTCTGGCTGTTCCACCTGTTGTGGCTGTTCCCGTGGAGCGTCTACCTTCCGGCGACGCTGCAGCTTTCCTACCGGCCGGCGGTTGGGAGTGGCGATGCCCGCGCCGGACGGATGCGATTACTGGCGCTCTGCTGGATCGGCTTTGTGCTGGTCTTCTTCACGTTTTCCACCACGCAGGAGTATTATTCGATGCCCTGCTATCCGGCGCTGGCGCTGCTGCTGGGATGCGCCATGGCGGCGGGCGGGAATTGGGTGAGATGGGGCACGCGCGCGCTGGCGCTGGTGGCGGCATGCGCGGCGCTGGCGGCGTTCACGCTGTGGTTCCTGGTCCGCGACACTCCCGCTCCGGGCGATATTTCGAGCGCGCTAAGCCACAATCCCGGCGTTTATACGCTGTCGCTGGGGCACATGGAAGACCTGACGATCCAATCGTTCGCGTACCTGCGCGCGCCGCTGCTGGTGGCGGGATTGGCGTTCACGATAGGCGTGCTGGGGCTGATGTTGTGGCGCGAGCGCACGGCATTCCTGGCGGCCGCGGCCATGATGGTGTTGTTCTTCCACGCGGCGCGGATGGCGCTGGTGACGTTCGATCCGTATCTTTCGTCGCGGCCGCTGGCGGAGGCGCTGCTGCGGTCGCCCGCGGGGACGCTGACGATCGATCATCACTACTACACATTTTCCTCGGTGTTTTTCTATACGGACCGCAATGCGTGGCTGCTTAACGGACGGTTCAATAATCTGGTCTACGGTTCGTACGCGCCGGGCGCTCCGGACGTGTTTTTGGACGACGAGCAGTGGAAGCGAATGTGGCTGGCTCCGGAGCGATCTTACATTGTGGCGGACCAGGAGCAGATGCCGCGGTTCACCGCATTGGTGGGCGAGGCGGCGCTGCACGTGGTGCTGCGGAGCGGCGGCAAGGTGCTGCTGGCGAATGGCGGACCATAATGGGCGGCGTGACGGGGCCGACGCCGCGGATGCATTGATTCTGTCAGGCGATTTCGCGCTCCGGAGACCACAATCGGCTGGGAGCAGTCTTCCGATAGATGGCGGCAGCGATCTCGGGGAATCGGCCTACGTTGCGTGAACCACCACATGAGCTGGGAGACATTGACTCACGGGGAGATGGGCTGGGCCGGGCTCCCTCCGCTGAAGAAGTGAGGCGCCGGATCGGGTGTCTTGATCCGACTAGCCGCTGCATTACCGGGTAACACTGGCGATCGACGCGCACTTGACTTCGGACAGCCGGATAACATGGCTACTGACATCGGCCGTTATTGAGTCTCGCTGAATACGGTGACAGCGGCGGTTGGCAACCTGATGCCGCTTACTTTGGATGCCGGCGACCATTCGACATGAATTGTGCGGCAGCCAATCCTGGCGCCAATCCTGCCGCCGGCTTTCAGCCGGCGCTGATCGGTTGCGAAGGCTCGCGCATAGCTCGAAAAGGCCGCCTGAAAGGCGGCTGCAGGCAGGATTGCCTGCCCCACAGCACATGCAGAAATGCTGTAAGTGGGCTAAGTAAGCGGCACTGAGTTGGCAACCGCCGCACCACATCGGATTGTCACTCAATTACGCCAAGCTCTGTAAGCGTTATCGTCTCCGGCCGGCTTCGGGGCAAAACACAAGCGGCCTTCCAGAACTAATGGAAGTTGGTCGTGCATTGGAGACGGATTTGGAAGGCGCAGGCGTAGACGGTTACGCCGGGAGCGGGGGTGCGGCCGTCGGGAGCGAAGATCTGGCCTTCGACGATCAGCCGATCGCCGGGCTCGTCGTCACGGGCGATTTGGGTTCGCGCGGAAAGCAGGGTAGGCGTGGGGTGGTGGATCATCACCAGGCCGTTGCTGCGGGCATTCCGCCAGACGGTGGCGGGCAGAGACTCGAATGGGTCGTCTTGTGCGGGCAGCAAACGGGCTGAGACGGCGAGGCCGGCTGCCTGCAGAAGAAAATTGCAATGATGGAGCATTGGGAATCATCTCTTGCAGGTAAGACGGAGGGGAAGGGAAGAGCGTTAACCGGAAGAGAATGCACCGAGTCCGGACATCGAGTGACTACTTACAGAGTCTCAGGCGAAGTGCGGACGATTTGTCGCGGGCCACGCGGGCGTAGAAAGCTTCAGACAGTTCCCAGCGACCGGGGAAGAGGTTCATTTTGAGAGACGACTGGCGATATGCCAGGTGTTGCCGGCGACGTCTTTGACGCTAGCGCTGCGGTCTCCATAGGGTTGATCGGCCGGCGTGGAGGTCGATTCGGCGCCTGACTCAAGGGCGCGTGCGTAGACGGCATCCACGTCCGTCACATAGAGATAGAACATGCCCGGCATGGGCTGATAGATACCACTTGCGTCGCAGAGTTCAATGGAGGAGTTACCGATCTTCAGCGTGGTGTGGAGGATTACGCCATCCGGTGCAGATGCGCGGCCGAGCTCAACGGCTCCGAAGGCGCGCGTCAGGAATTCGATGACGGGTTCGGATCGGAGCGGCTGCAGAAAAGGCTGGATAGTAGGCGCGCCGTCGGAGAAGTAGTTCCCGCCTTGGAAGGTTGCGATGTACCAGCAGTTGCCCGATGGGTCTTTGACGTTGCCGGTGCGCTCGCCCCAATCCTGGTCGGCCGGGGCTTGCAGGGATTCGCCGCCGCCATCCAACGCGCGCTGGTAAGTGGCGTCGATATCCGGCACGTAGATGTGGAAGGCCATCGGGCGCGCGCCGCCTTTCCAGGCGACATCCGGGCCGCCGCCGCCGATCATCAGCGTGGAATCGCCGATTTGCACTTCGGCGTGATAACCGCCGGCTGAGCCGATCGCGCGGAGCTTCTCAGTGGCGCCGAAGACGCGGCCAAGGAAGGCGATGAGGGCGGGGACATCGTGGACGACGGGATAGGCGGTGACGGTTTGTGTCTCCATAAACTCTCCGTTACATTATCGCCGAGTGGGACATGTCGCTTAATGCCCTTGCCATTCCGAGGTGGCGCCGGAGTTCCGAAGCGCGTTCACACGATTGTGAACGCTGCACGCAGGGGCCCAGAGGGCGCCCCGCGCGCCACGACGCCCGCTGCGCGCTTCTATACTGGGCGCGCATCGATACTGGGCGCGCCATCGATACTGGGTGCGCATCTATACTGATTGAGTGACCGATGAAGCGCCTAGACTGATTTTCTGCCTGTTCGCGCTGAGCGCCGCCTGGGCAGGCGATGGGGAATGGCCCGTCAATGGCGGCCCGTACAACATTCGCTATTCTCCGCTGACGCAAGTGAATCGCGGCAACGTGTCGAAGCTGAAAGTGGCGTGGGTTTACGATTCGCACGATGCGTTTCAGGGGTCGGAAATGCAGAGCAACCCGATCATAGCGGATGGCGTGCTCTACGCCACCACACCGAAGATGCGTGTGGTGGCCCTCGATGCGGCAACGGGCCGCGAGATCTGGGGCTTCGACCCGAGCGGCGGCTCCGGCGGACAGCGGCGCAACCGCCATCGCGGCGTCACCGCATATCGGGACCGTGTCTTCTTCACCTACCGCAATTTCCTGTGCGCGCTGGACCGGCGGACCGGTAAGCCGCTGCAGAGTTTCGGCGACAACGGACGCATCGATCTCCGCCAGGGACTCGGCCGGCCGCCCGAGGGCATCAGCATCAGCGCCAGCAGTCCGGGCGTGATCTTTGAAGACACGATCATACTGGGAAGCACCGTGCCGGAGACACTGCCGGGCTCCCCGGGGCACATTCGAGCGTTCGACGTGAACACCGGCAAGCAGCGGTGGATCTTTCACACGATTCCCTTTCCAGGCGAATTCGGATACGACACCTGGCCGAAGGACGCGTACCAGATTTCCGGCGGCGCGAATGCCTGGGCGGGCCTGAGCGTCGATCCCAAACTGGGGATGGTGTTCGCGGCCACAGGTTCGGCCTCGTTCGATTTCTACGGTTCCAATCGCATTGGCGACAACCTGTTCGCGGATTGCGTGCTGGCTCTCGATGCGCGCACCGGCAAGCGCATCTGGCATTTTCAGGGCGTCAAGCACGACGTGTGGGACCTGGATTTTCCGGCGGCGCCGAATCTGGTGACGGTGATGCGCAACGGCCGGAAGGTGGAAGCGGTGGCGCAGATCACCAAATCCGGGTACGTGTACGTTTTCGACAGGCGCACGGGCGAGCCGCTGTTTCCCATCGCCTACCGGAAGGCGCCAGCGTCGTCGCTCGACGGGGAAAAGCTGGCGGAGACGCAGCCGTATCCAGTGAGGCCCCCGCCTTATGCGCGGCACGGTTTCACCGAAGACATTGTGACCACCCGCACTCCGGAAGCGCACGCGGCGGTGCTGAAAATGGTGCGCCAGCTTGACCCAAGCGCGCTCTTTGGGCCGCCGAGCCTGCGCGGAACCATCCTGTTCCCCGGCACGGACGGCGGCGGCGAGTGGGGCGGCGCGGCATTCGACGAGGCGTCGGGACTGCTGTTTGTCAATTCGAACGAGCAGCCGTGGATCATTCGCATGGTGACGCATGATACCAAGTCGCTGTATAAGAACAATTGCGGCGAGTGTCATGGAGACGATCTGCGGGGCGCGCCGCCGACGTTTCCTTCGCTGGCGGATATCGGCAAACGGCGGTCGCGCGAAGAGCTGCGGAGCATTATCAGCGAGGGCACGGGACGGATGCCGGGATTCCGCGAGTTCCTGGGCGGCAAGGTGAATGAGATTGTCGAGTTTCTGATTACGGGTAAGGACAACGGCATAGTGGATCCGGCGGCGGCGAAGGACCCAAGCTGGCAGAAGTATCGCAACGAAGGATACTTGCTGTTCCGCGATCCGGACGGCTATCCGCCCATGACGCCGCCTTGGGGGACGCTGAACGCCATCGATCTGAACAAAGGCGACATACGCTGGCGGATTCCGTTTGGAGAGTATCCCGAGTTAGCGGCGAAAGGGATGAAGAACACGGGTAGCGATAACTACGGCGGACCGGTAGTTACCGCGAGCGGATTGCTTCTTATCGGAGCCACCAGCTTCGACAAGAAGTTCCACGCCTACGATAAGTCGACGGGTAAGTTGCTTTGGGAGACGGTGTTGCCGGCGGCGGGAAACGCCACGCCGGCCGTCTATGAGGTCAACGGGCGGGAGTACATCGCGATCGTGTGCGGCGGCGGAAAGAACGAAGCGCCATCGGGCGGCTGGATTGTGGTGTTTGCGTTGGAGTAGCGCGGGCTGGCCCTCTGGCCGGACCAGTCGACACGCGAGCGCTAAGAGCGGCTCGGGACTGGGCAGGCCATGGGCCTACCCCACGAGAGTGGGTTGCTACGATAGGTTCATGCGACTGCTATCCTACTCTCTAACCGCCGCGCTGCTATGCGCGCCGCTGCTTTCCGCCGCCGGCGATAAAACTGCCGGGCGCCTCGACGATTCCGCCGCGTTGTTTTCCGAAGTGATGTCCGCGCCCGACAAATCCATCCCGCAGGATCTGCTCAACAAGGCCGCTTGCGTCGTGCTTGTGCCCGGCCTGAAAAAGGGCGCGTTCGTGGTGGGCGCGCAATGGGGCCGCGGCTTTGCGTTGTGCCGTGGCGCGGGCGGACAGGGGTGGGGACCGCCGGCCGCGATACGCATGGAAGGAGGCAGTTTCGGAGCGCAGATTGGCGTCTCTTCCACGGACTTGATTTTGCTGGTGATGAACGAACGCGGGATGCAGCGTCTCACTACCGACAAGTTCACCATCGGCGCCGACGCCACGGCCGCCGCCGGCCCCGTGGGCCGCAGCGCGAGCGCGCAAACCGACGCCATGATGACCGCCGAGATTCTCTCCTGGTCGCGGTCGCGCGGAGTCTTTGTCGGCATCTCGCTCGACGGCGCCACTCTGCGGGGCGATATCGACGAGAACGAGGCGATGTACGGCAAGCGGTGGACCAGCAAGCAGATCCTCGGCAGCGGCGCGACTGCTCCGCCCGCGTCCGCGAAGCTCATCGAACTGCTGACGAAGTATTCGATGCGGAAGGCGAAGTAGGGCTTGCGTCGAAGGCGCCTGCATCCGGACGTGGCGTGAGGACCGAAGGGCGTTCACGCGATTGTGACCGCTGCACGCATGAGTGCGGGCGCCACGAACGGTTCGCTCACTGACGTGCGTGGACTTGTATTCCTTCGCCGTAATTAGCGATGCCAGGAATCGTCACAGGCAAGTGCCCGCGAATTTCGATCTCACCCCACAGCGCTTTGACCGCCGCAATCTCAGATGGCGGAACAGTGCTGAATGTGGCTATATACGCGGCTACATTCGGGAAGTTGCGCAAGAGATACGGATTCCCCAGCGCCACCAGCGTCACCGGCTTGCCCGACGCGATGAGCGCTTCAATCACGTGCGGCAACTCTCCCGACAGGCCCGCTTGCCCGCTGCCCGAGCCCCCCGAAGAAAATGCCGCAATGGCAAAGTTATCGCACGCTTGCAGCTTGCCGATGGCCTCGTCCAGACTGTCTCGCGACATGGACGGATCGGCCTGCGTGACGGATGCGCCGCGCGTGCGCTTGCGAATCTCCTGCGTTAGAATGTGGCCTTCGGCGGAATACCGGCCTTCGGGCATCACCACGAAGCATGCGCGGTCCGGCGCGGCCAGCGGCACGGCGTTCCCGGCATTGCGCACCAGGGTCACGGCGCGGTCGGCGATCTCCTGCGCGCGCGCGTTGTCTTCCGGCGAATCCACCACGTCGCCGATGCCCTCGAGATCGACGAACCGCTTGCGGTCGAGTCCGGTACGCTCTTTAGCGGCGAGAATTCTCACCACGCTTTCCCGAATGCGCGTACGGGTGAGACGGCCGCTTTCCACCGCCGCAACCACGGCGCGGATGGCAACGTCGGGGTCGGCGGGCATAAGCAGGGTGTCGGCGCCGGCCTCCAGCGCGCGCACGGCCGCATCGGCGCCGCTGAAACCCTGCGCGACGCCGCCCATGTCCAGCGCATCGGTGATCACCAGACCCTTGAAGCCGAGCTGCTTGCGCAGCAGATCGGTCAGAATCGCCGGCGAAAGCGTGGCCGGCAAATCGGGTGGCGCGAGGGCGGGCACGGCGATGTGCGCCGTCATGATGGCATCCACGTTAGCCTCGATCGCGGCCTTGAACGGCACCAGCTCCAGACGCTGCAGGCGGTCCATATCGGCGGGGATGGTGGCCAGGTTCAGGTGCGTATCCACGGCGGTGTCGCCGTGCCCCGGAAAATGTTTGGCGGTGGCCAGAATGTAGTTCTTCTTATCGGAATGCGCGCCCTCGATGAACGCTTTCACCTGCGCCGCCACGTCCTGGGGATTCTCTCCAAAGGAGCGTATGTTGATGATGGGGTTGTCGGGGTTGTTGTTGACGTCGGCTACCGGGTAGTAGACCCACTCAATGCCCAACGCGCGGGCCTCGCGCGCGGTCACCTCGCCCTCAAAGCGCGAANNGCGCCGGGTCGCCCGCCGCGCCGAATGCCATGGCGTGAGGGAAAACCGTGACGCCGTCCACGCGCATGGAAGCGCCGCGCTCGAAATCGGCGCCCACCATCAAGGGAACTCTGGCGAAGCGCTGCATGCGGTTCAAAAACGCCGCCAGCGCGTAGGGTTCGGCCTTCACCGTGACGCGGCCGTTCGAGGCGTTGAGCAGAATCAGGCCGCCCACCTTGGTATCGTGGATCAGCCGCATGAAGTTGCGGTAGGCCCGGGTGCGCGAATTTGGCGCCTGGCCATAAAACGGAATGAAGACCAGTTGCGCCACTTCGTCGCGCAGCG
>PLDF01000273.1 GCA_003135055.1 Bryobacterales bacterium
AAAAGTTCTATCGCGTTCCCCGGGTGCAAGATGTGGATGTTCCCGGCACGGGTCTTGGTCTCGCCCTGGTGCGGGAGATCGCCGAGCTGCATGGCGGATCGGTGACGGTTCGCAGTGCGGTGGGCGCCGGTTCCGTATTCACGCTTTGGGTTCCGTGTTTTGAGGGATGAACGATGATTGAGAGAATTGTTTCCAGCGCGTCCTCGCACATTCTGGTAGCGGACGATGAGCGCTCCATACGTCTGATGCTTGAGGCGGGCCTGAAATTGAACGGTTTTCGCGTAACATCGGCGCCCACTGGTTCCAAAGCGCTTGAAGTGGCGCGGAATGGCGGCATCGACGCTGTGCTGAGCGACATTTACATGCCGGATGGAGGAGGTCTCGAACTCATCGCGGATCTCCGCCGGATCGATCCTGCGATTCCGATCATCCTGATGACCGCGCAGGGCTCGGTCGAGGTTGCCGTGAGAGCCATGGCCGAAGGCGCGACCGATTTTATTGGGAAGCCATTTGACGTAGCGGCGGTAGTCGAACTATTGCGGCGTCATCTGCGCGCACGGCGGGAAGCCGGCTTGGCGCAGGCCTCATCGGCTATCGAGAACGTTATTTCGCGTTCCGGACTGGCTGGCCGAAGCGCCCCGATGGTGATGGTCTACAAGCTGATCGCGCAAGCCGCGCGCAGCGATGCGACAGTGCTGATACTGGGTGAATCCGGAACCGGAAAAGAACTGGTGGCGCGCGCCATTCATGATTTCAGTACGCGATCCAGCCGCCCGTTTCTTTCGGTGAACTGCTCGGGCCTGACGGATACGCTGCTCGAATCGGAGCTATTCGGATACATGCGCGGAGCTTTCACTGGCGCCACAGCGGATCGCGGAGGCCTTTTCGAAGCAGCCGACGGCGGCACGCTGTTTCTCGACGAATTGGCATCTACAAGCGCGGCGTTTCAAGCAAGCCTGTTGCGTGTGTTGCAAAATGGGGAAGTGCGCCGCATCGGCTCTACTCAGGCGCGTCAAGTCAACGTGCGCGTGATCGGCGCGAGCAACGCGCCGTTGCGCGGGTTGGTGGACGCCGGAACTTTCCGGACCGACCTTTTCTACCGTCTCAGCGTTTTCAGCATTGAACTGCCTCCGCTGCGCGCCCGCGCCGGAGATATCGAGCTGCTCACCGCCCACTTTCTGCATAGATTTGGCGACTCCGCGAAGTTGCCGCTGCATCTTTCGCGCGAAGCCATGGCGGCTCTGTCTTCGTACGACTTTCCCGGCAATGTGAGGGAATTGGAGAACGCCTTGCGTCGCGCAGTGGCGCTCTCCTCGAATGGCCTCATCACGGCCGACTGCCTTCCCTCGGAGATATCGGATTTCGGCCGCACGCCCGGCAGTCATAGCACCGCCGAACAGCGATTAATCGCGGACCGTCCGGGTATGGATGAGTTGCAACGGCGATACTTGCTTTTCATTCTCGACGAGACCGGCTGGAACCGCAGACAGGCCGCCGCCGTCCTTCACCTCGACCGCCGAACCATCCAGCGCCTCATTGCCCGGTATAAACTTCAAGGAGTTGCCGACCCGGAAGGCGATGCGGAGGGGGATGCCGAAAATACCGAAGAATAACAGCCGCACGGAGAGGGGCCGGCCATAGAGACCTTGAGACACCAAGCCCAAGCGACCATCGCCAGCCGCGCCTTGTTGATTCTGGGCGCGGCGCTGGTGTTGAGCCCTGGCATGGACGCTCAATTTGTGGTGGCGCGGGCCGCTAGCGTTACCGGACGCGTGCTGCTTTCGAACGGCCAAGGAGCCTCCGCCCTCACGCTGGCGCCGGGATACGAATTAGGCCCTGGGGACAGGGTGGACACGCGCGGCGGCGGCCGGGTGGTCATCGAGCTGACCGACGGAAGCATGATCGTCGTACAGCCGGAATCTGTGATTGAGATCAAGGATTTCCGCGCCGCCGTCTCACTTCGTGAGCTGTTTGACATCATGCTGGGCAGCGTGCGGGTGAAGATCAATCATTTTGGAGGGCGGCCCAATCCGTATCGCATAAACAGCCCCACCGCCTCGATCGCCGTGCGCGGAACCGACTTCAACATCACCGTAGACAGCCGGGGCGATACCCAGGTCATGGTCTACGAAGGCTCCGTCGAAGTAACCAGTCTCATCGACCCCGCACAATCCGTTGTCGTCGAAGCCGACCGCGGCGTGCTGCTGGTTCCGGGGCAAGGCTTTCAATTGTTCAATGTGCTCCCCAGCCACGAGCTCGCAGAGCAGGGCGGCGGGCGCAACGATCATGGGTCCGGCGCGTCCAGCGCAGATAGCCACACCGGCCAGTTTGACGGGGATTCGCCGCGCAATGTAGCCAGCGTTTACGAGCAATACATCGCCGGTCTATCGGATATCGGTCAGGCTCCGTTTCTGTCGCGGTACAGTGCCTTTGCAGAGCCGCATCTGGATAGTCTGGAGAATCCAGCCTACGCCACCGGGTTCAAATCGGCCGAGGGCCGCGTCGTGTTCCTGCCTTCGTTGAACGGGAGCGGCGGCCTGGATGAGAACCCCGCTCCGCCCGGATTGTCCCCGGTCAGTTCGCTCGATTACAGCGCTGTGTCGCAGCTTTCTGTGGCGGTTCCGCTGGCCAATGGCTTTGTCATCGGCGGGAACATCACGGGATCGACGATTGGAAGCGGCGTGCAGGGCGCGCCATCCGATCTCGGCTTGTCGAGCATTTTGGGTCAGACCGTATCCCAGGCCAGCTTACAAACCAGCGGTTCATCCACCGGCGCGTTCTACTCGGGCTCTTTTCTCGCCGCACGCCGCTTCGGCGCCAACACCAGCGTTGGGATCGAAATCGAGAGCCTGCGCGGAACCGGATCGTTGGCCGCGCAGATTCTTTCGACGGGACAGCCGAACGGCTCCATTGAGCATATCGCCTCCGGTTCCACAGTCTCGCAGAGGCGCATTTCCGCGGGCGTTGAAAGAGATCTGCCGCGTGGTCAAAAGCTCGGCTTTTATTATCGCTTCGGCTTAATTCAGGCGGAGGACAGCGACGCCAGTCATACGCTGAACAACGTTCCGGAGCCCCTCGATTCCACGCGCTCTTCAGGCCATTCGTCCGAGTTTGGTCTTCGGCTTCGCGGCCCGCTGAGCCGGAGGTTTTTCTATGGAGTGGAGGCATCCTGGCTCGGGCTGGCGCTCAGCGACGATCTCACGCGATCTATCACAGCCGATTCGTATCAGCGGGACCGTGCGCAGCGAAGCTCCGGAGCGTTGGGTCTCGGCTATGCGCTCAATCGGCGGACGGTGCTGAGCGTCGATTTCGCCGGCGGCGCCTCGCGCGCAAGCACCGGCCGCACGGAGAGGAACACTGGCGCTCTGCTCCAGACCGGCAGCCAGAACAGCCGCTTCCTCTCGACGAACCTGGGCGTTCAATCCAAATTGTTCTCACGCCTGTTCCTGACAGCGTCGCTGCTCGCCATCTGGCAGGGTTACGATCTGAGCCAGGCCATCTATCCGGGCAGTGCGGGGAATACGGTGCTCATTACAGACTCGTTCCTGCCCCTGACTGCCACTGGCTACAGGCTGCCGCGCCAGTCCTCCGACTTCGGCGCGGGGTGGCGCTTTTCCAATGCCTTCTCTGTGCAATACGTGTACTCCACTTCTTATACGGCCGATTCCGGAGGCAACACTTTGATGCTGCGCTACACGTTCCATTTGCACGGTGAGTAGTTGAGGCTAATCCCGCGCCGACGTGTGGCCCCTCCGTCTTGCTGCTTCGCAAACTTCGGCGCTTGGGCATCGGCGCGCCAATCCACCCGAGACGCAGTCTCGGAACCGGGTGAATTTCTCGTCAAGGGAAGTGCTTCTCCTGACGCCGTGAATGTACCTTATCGCGTGCCACTCTTCCCTGCCCGTTGCTTTCGCGAAAGCTTGCGGTTGATGTCCGGCCAGAACTCCTTCAAGATGTTCGACGCCATGTGGACCCCAAGCTGGACACCGAGTTTGGAGACGGCGTTGGTGGCCGTCCGGTTATCCGGATAGTAAGCGGTCGAAATCGCCACGGCTGTTGACCTGCCGGCGATCTCCGAAAAATTGAACTGCGTGCGATCCGAATCCGTGTGAGTCCGGAAGACCTGGCCGGCCGCGCTTGCCAGGCGCGACCAGGCGCTGCCCGTTCCGCGCCGGAAATAGCGCGGGTCCTGATGAAGCACGACCGGATAGACGGCCTCCGTCATCATATCCCCGATCGCGAAATTAGCGTATGACGTCACCAGGTATCGAGCGTAACCCTCCGCGCCTTGCCCGAACGCCGGAGTCGCGTGCGTCAACTGAGCCTCGCCCGCGAACAGCGCGGCAAGAGCGATAGCGCCGGGGTCGAAGGAGTCCTTCGTAGCAATCTTAAATTTTTCCTCGGGAGTGAGTGGCTTGTAGGGATGCAAACTCGAGGAGGTGCGGTAGTTCGGAATGATCCAGAGTATTCGCTTGTCCGCCGGCTGTGTCGGAGTCGGCACAGGCGAGGCCTGCTGGCCCAGCGAAGGGCTCGATAAGACCGTGAAAAGAGCCGCGAGTAAAACGCGGCCATGAACGAGCATGTGTTCACGCGCTGCACGGCAAGTACCAGGCCCAGGCGCGAACAGACCGGCGAACCTCTTACTGGATCTTGGGGCCGCAGTCAGAACGGCGGAACAGGGCGGCAAACTGCCGCTGCCACTGCTGGGATACTCTTTAGCTTGTCCGCCGGCCGAGCCAAGCCAACCGCGTGCCGCTTAGCGGCACGGCGATGGCAAGCGAAGGCGTACCCCACTCATTTGGCTCACTGATGTGAGTAGACAGACTGTGTTTAGTGAGAGTCGCCGTCGTGATCGACGTCGCCTCCGGACATTGCCGAGAGAGCCGAAAGAGCCTGCGGGCTCAATTGCAGGCTATCCTGCGCCGGATTAGCAGGCTGCGGTGCGGTAGACGGCGAATTGCGCGTCGGAGCTGGTTCATAAGCTGTAACGCTGCTTGCGGTTATTGGATTCATCATTCAAACCTCTGATTCTCATATCGTCAATATCATCCAATGTCTTAGCAAGACTGACGCTTCCCGGCAGCGACACGGGTGGCAAATTGCCGCCCAACGCCTTTGTCCTACGCCGGCGCTTCGCCCGTGGGAAACAGGACGCTCTTTCGGATCAATAGGATGGGATCGGGACGAAGATCGTGCGCGAGCGGAAACCAACGTGCTACTAGCGCTCCTCAAATGCATACGAACGCGTTAAGGCTCCCCCTTAGGGTCGGGATACCCATGCTCGCTCTTCTGCTCGCGGTCCCATTGCGGGCGCAACTCGCCGGCGCCACGCTGTCCGGAGCCATCGCCGGCCCTTCGGGAGCAGTCGTTGCCAACGCCAAAGTTTCCGTCAAGAATGTGGCCACCGGTGAATCGAAGGAAGCTCAAACCGATGCGGCCGGAATGTACAGCGTATCGGACCTCGCGCCGGGCGATTACGAGGTTTCCGTCTCGGCGGAAGGGTTCAGCGCCAAAGCAGTCACGGTGACGGTCACCGCAGGGGCCACGCAAACGACGAACCTGGGCTTAATGCCTTCGAGCGATGTTGCGCCGCCTTCGTTGGACGATCTGGGCTTCCCTCCGGCTCAGACGCAGGGAAATGCCCAGGATCAGGCGAGACTCAACAAACGGTCGCACATGCTCAAGATGCATCAGCGATTCGGTTTGATAACCCTGGCTCCTCTGATCGCCACCATCGCCACTTCCAACATGGCCGCCGGAAAGCACAGCACCGCGATTGGCCGAGATGTGCATGGCGGTCTGGGTTCGTTTACGGCGGATATGTATTTCATGACCGCTTACTATGCCATCCGCGCGCCCACGATACCGGGAGCGACGACCCGCGGCCCCATCCGCTTGCACAAGGCCTTGGCCTGGATTCACGGCCCGGGAATGATCCTGACCCCCATCTTGGGGGCGATGGCTTTCAGTCAAGAGAACCGCGGGGAAAAGGTTCATGGGATCGCCATGGCGCATTCGGCGGTGGCCACTGTGACGTACGCGTCTTTTGGCCTCGCCGTTTTGTCCGTGTCGATTAAATTCTGAGAAGCGTTCATGAATCGGTCTATGAATTGGAAGATACTGATACTCTCTCTGCTTTTCGCACTGCCTATTTATGCTTTAGCGGACAGCCAATGGGTCCTTGAGCAATCCACTCTCACCTATCATGTGTCACACCCGCTGCATCAGACCGACGGCGTCAGTCATGCAGCCCGAGGTAAGGGCGTGTGTCACGCAGGGCAGTGCGATTTCTTGATCGCGGCGCCCGTTAAGTCATTTGACTCAGGAGACAGCAATCGCGATCTTCACATGCTTCAAGTGACCCGCGGTGCGCAATTTCCAATGGTCAGCGTGCGCGCCCGATTACCCGAAACGGCATCTGCATCGGCAGCCATCCATGTCGATCTGGAGATCCAGTTTGCCGGCCAGACCGTCCAGTACAAGCAGGTCCTGTTACAACTGGCGACGCAAGGAAACCAGATCCGGATA
Source organism: Bryobacterales bacterium (assembly GCA_003135055.1). GTDB lineage: Bacteria > Acidobacteriota > Terriglobia > Bryobacterales > Bryobacteraceae > PALSA-243. The sequence continues at coordinate 6,529 of PLDF01000273.1, forward strand.
TCGGGAACGATTCCGGCCACGCTATCCGATTTCAAGATTGACCCGCCATCGCTCTTAGCGGTCCCCGTTAAGAACGAAATACCGGTGCGTTTGGACATGACGTGGCGTCCGCAGTGAATGATGCGTCGTCTCCTAACCGCGATATGGCAGTTCAGACCGACACCGAA
>PLDF01000052.1 GCA_003135055.1 Bryobacterales bacterium
CTACCCCGAAGAAGAAGATGCGCTGGTCGCAAAGATTCGTACCCTGAAGCCGGATGTTGTTTGGGTCGGGATGAGCACGCCGCGGCAGGAAGCATTCATGCACCGCTATCTTCCGAAGCTCGATACTCGGCTCATGTTTGGAGTCGGTGCGGCCTTCGATTTTCACACCGGGCGCATCAAAGACGCGCCCAAATGGGTGAAGCATGCGGGCCTGCAATGGCTTCATCGCCTGGTGCAGGATCCCCACCGGTTGTGGCGGCGCTATCTGCGCAATAACCCGGTTTTTCTTTGGCAGATCATGCTGCAACTGACCGGTATGCGCACCTACAGCATCAGACGAACAGCGCACACGGAGAGAAAGCTGGCAACTACATCGGGCCAGCCATCGCCGATCCTGAGACAAACAGGTTCCGAATAGCGCATCAGCCGCGTGACTNNCGTGACTTCGAGAAGCGGTCGGTCTGGCACGCAATCCCGTCCGAAGTCACATCGGCTATTTGCAACTGACAGCAGCCAGGACAACTCAGTAAGTCGGCTTGGTGTCCTTATCGTACGGTTGGCCGAATTTGTTGGTGTGCGCAGTAGCGCGAAGCGGTGCAATCGGCACACTGACCAGTCCGAGGTCGCCACCATTTGGACCAACGTATACGCGACGAGTCAGGCGATCGAGGACGGGCTGTGGCACACCCTCTACCCAGGTATACAGTTCGTATTCACCCGCGGGGACGTTATGAATATCGATCGCTCCGGCGGAATCGGCGATCGCATAAAGCGGCGTGGTGAGAGCTACCACCACAGCGCTCATTTCCGGATGAATATTGCAGAAGATATAGGAGACGCCCTCCCGGGAAAAGGTAACTCCCCTGGTAGAACCAGCCTCATACAATCCCAGATCGAAGCGCTTGCCATCGAAAAGCGAGAACACATTGTGGTAGAAGGGATCGGCGTTAGGGAAGAAAACCTCGGTGGCTACGGGAACCACCAGCAGATGCGGGATGAAGGTCCGATTCTTCTGCAGCAGGGTATAGGTCTTGTGCGGCGGGAACTGCAGTTCGGGCATGGGCTGCAGCGGCTTCAGCCACACAACAGCGGGCGGCGCGGGACGTTTGGCATTGCCCGGGAAGGCAAGACGCAGATGCACATCGCTGGTGGGCTGCTGCGCGAACACCACCGAACACGGCAGCAGAAGCGCCGCCGCGATGGCCAGCACGATAAGGAAGCGCAGTCGCCGCATAGTTAGAATTTATATCCTGCCGCGACACCAATAATGTTGCTGGCCGCGGCGGGAGCACCCNNGATGAGCTTTCCAGGTGACGATATTCGAGTGAGAAGAGCAGCCACGCACTGGGGCTGTAGATTGCATTGCCGGTGAAGGTCTGCGTCCGATCCAGGTTTTGATAGGCGGGTGCGGCGATCGCCTGATATTCTCTCAGTTCGCCGGCCGGCACGCTGTCGATTCCAAGCGCCGCATTGAATTCCAGCCGTTCGGTGGCGCGCTCCTTCAGCTCGGCCCAACCGCCCACCGCGTCGAGCGACCGGATATAGAATACGCCGGGATCATCCAGGTCCGCGCGTACCCCGTAGTCTTTGTATGCTCCGCCGCCCAGCCCTCCCAGGGCCGCTCCACGATAGAAGTTGCCGCTGAACTGCATCCTGCCCGGCAGCGGCTGGCGATAGTCCAGCGTTCCCGCCCATGAATCGTATTCCCCGCCATAGATTGTGCGATGCGGCGCGAAGTATCCGCCTGCTCCGAGACGAAAGCCCGCGCCCTCCTGGGAACCGAAGGCCATGCGCGCCTCGACCCCTGGCCACCGGCTTTGTTCGGCGGTGGAGGCGGGATACACTGCGGGGCTGGCGTTGGCGGCGTAGGGGGGATCCGATACATCGATGAGCGCGCCCTGAATGCGGACGCGCTCCGCAGAAGAGGCGCCGAAATCGCGCGTGATGCCTGCCTGTGGGTTCCACGTCCAGAGATTGCCGGACCATGACAGAGGCGGAACCGCCGCAGCGGTCAGGGACGCGGGCTCGTTGGCGCTGACCATCGGCCGATCGAGTGAAAACCAGGCTGCCGTGTTGTCCCATGCGAGCGCAGCGTGGGCGGTCCGCAGGCGCAGCAGCCCCAACGCGTTGTAGGCTCCGTTATTGCTGCTGCCCGTGCTTCCGAAGAAATCGGCCCGCACATCCGCGTGACTCTGGCCCCCGAACAGATGGGGCCCGAGCAGGTCGAGACCCAGCACCGTCTGCCGCACAGAGGCCCCGGTGGTTCCCGCTCCGCCAAGGGCAACGGTGGGAGTGGCCGGCATGTCGACTCCGTTCGTATTCACGAACCCATTCAGCAGAACCATGCCCGTGACCTTAACCGGATACTTTGACTCGCTTTCCACTTTGGCTTGTTCATGCGTGGCAATCTCTGACGCCTGCAACTCCTGGTTCTCCTTCAACGCTTCCACCTGCGAGGACAACCGCTGCTGCTCCGCCGAGGCAGACGCGCTCTCAGCCGTAGTGCTGACCTGCTCGCGCAAATCGGCAATCTGACGGCGCAGGTCCTGGAGCTGCACCTGCGCCTGGCTCAGCTGGTCCTGCGCCCGGTTCAGGGCATCGGTGAGCAGCTGAACCTTGTTGTCTATGTCCGTCTGGCCATAACTCGTGGGAGCGAACACGGCGAGCGGTGCACACAAAAGAGCGGAAACCAACAGCGTGCGCCGCAAGCCTGTGAAACTTGTCAGCCAGGGAGATATGGCTTTATGAAAATTTCGCCTCATTGGCCACCTCTGGTGTTGAACTCTCGGGAGAGACAGACTCCTCCGCCGCCAACCCGCGCGCAATGCTCATACGAAAAATGGTTTCTCCGGGGCGGCTGCTCACCAGTACCAGATAGCCGCCGTGTTCGGCCGCGATGCAATGCGCCAGCGTCAGTCCAAGACCCGATCCTTTCTGCTTGCCCTGGCTCACGAACGGCTCGAAGAGGCTGCTCCGGATATCGTCCGGAACGCCAGCCCCGTCATCCGTGACTTCCAGAACAATATGATCCTCCTGAACTTCGAGCGTTGCGGTAACGTGAATCACCGCCGGGGATGGAGAACGCGACTGGCACGCATTGAGAAGAATGTTGTAAATCGCACGCTCAATTTGTTGTGCGTCCACGACAGCCAGCGTCGTCCCGGGAAAACCATACCGCGCGACGAGAGCTACGTTGGCGGCATCGGGATGCTTGCGGACCAGATCGACTGCGCGCTCC
>PLDF01000362.1 GCA_003135055.1 Bryobacterales bacterium
TATAAGCTTCTGTTCCTGATGGCGAACCAGTTATGGAACGAAAACTGCCTGGGCTTGTATCTTCCGGTGCAGGGCATCACGGTCCCCAACATGGGCGACCTGATCTCCAGTATTCGCTGGGCCGCCAAAAACGGCACCCCGCTGCCCTTCCTGCACGAAGCGGCTGAGAAACAGGCGTAGCGCCGGCTAACGCAACAGGTCTTCGAGCGCAAGGCTCAGCTCTGTTTTTTCATCGCGATATTTCACGATGACCGGCGTGTAGACGCTGAGTTTCCACTCTTTGGCTTTGCCTTTCGTCACGCCGCGCGCTCCCGGCACCACCACCGCGCCTTCGGGGATGATGAGCGGATTGTCCCCCTCGGCGCGCAGGATCTCGCCCTTCACGACGTCATAAACGGGAGTGCCCCGGGTGAGGATGGTTCCCGCAGCAAGAACTGCTCGCCGGCGCACGATCGTGCCTTCATACACGCCGCAATTGCCGCCGACCAGGACATCGTCTTCGAGGATCACGGGACTGGCGTTCACCGGTTCCAGCACGCCGCCGATCTGAGCCGCCGCGCTCAGATGAACACGTTTGCCGATCTGCGCGCAGCTGCCGACCAGCGCATGGGAGTCGATCAGCGCGCCCTCGTCCACGTACGCGCCGGTGTTCACGTACATGGGGGGCACGGCGATGACGCCCCGCGCCAGGTAAGCTCCCGCACGCACCGACGATCCGCCCGCCACGATGCGCACTCCCTGCTCCGGCGTGAAGCGCCGCGCCGGGAAGGTGTGCTTGTCGACGAAAGAGAGGCCGTCACCGGAGGACACCAGTTGACCGATGCGAAACCCAAGCAGGATTCCCTGTTTGACCCACGCGTTGACGCGCCAGCCGGTTGGTGCGTTGGAATCCGGCTCCGCCGCGCGCACTGTCCCGGCCTCAAGCAAGAGCCGCAGTTCCAGAAATACCTCTGCGGCCCCTTGATCGCCGCCGGCGTCGCCGCCCGCGGCAGAGAATTTCTCGATTCTTGTCCTCAGGTATTCGAATGGATCAGACATGGTTGTCTGTTCAGAATAGACCGGGACAGGATGTTTGCAACTCGGCGACCTGGGGGAATGCTGCCGTTATTTCCGCTGGCTGCTGGCGCCCCAGAATAAGTCGTCGAGCGCTCTCGAGGGGACGTAATCGTCGGTCGTGCCATCCGCCCTGCGCTCTGCGATTTCCGTGCAGGTCCGGTCGCCGACCGAATCGACTTCGTACAAATATGAGGTTCTGCCGTCCTCAGAGGTCACGCGCACATGAGTGTGGTCCATCCAGGCTTCCTTCGCCATAAACACCTCCAACCGCTTGCACGGGCAGGACTCCATTACAGTCGCCGGATGTTGTGCAAATCAAGTGGATAACAGGGCATTCTGTTGATATGAAAGCGTTCAATCGTACGCCGCGTTGCCAGGTCGTAGAAATTGCACCCGTGCCTGGGTAAGAAAATCGCAGGTATCCTGTTCGCAGGTAATTTTTCCTGGCCCGCCCAGCGCCATCCCGAGTAATTTCTGGTGAGCTTGAGCTGATCGAGACGATCCGGCGTCAGGCTGCGCGGGCCGGGTCCGGGTCGCGGGCTGTGCGCCTGGGTATCGGCGACGACTGCGCTGTTCTTCGACCCTCGCCCGGTCACGAGATTTGTGTGACAACGGACTTCACGCTGGAGGGCAGGCATTTTCGGCGGGAGTGGCATCCGCCGGAGTCGGTTGGCCATCGTTGTCTTGCCCGCGGCCTAAGCGATTTGGCCGCGATGGGGGCGGAGCCGCTGGCAGTATTCCTGTCGCTCGCTGTTCCTTCGCGGCTGCCCGCGGCGTGGCTGGAGGGATTCATGAACGGCTTTCTCGCGCTGGCCCGCCGCTACGGCGTTCCGCTGGCCGGGGGCGACACGTCCGAGTCGCCGGCGATTGCGAGGGGACGCGACGGGCTCATCGCCGCCGACATTGTGGCGGTGGGCCAGACGCCGCGCAATCAGGCGTTGCTACGCTCGGGCGCTCGGCCGGGCGATTCGATTTATGTCACCGGCGAATTGGGTGGAGCCGCCGCGGAGTTGAAGGCTCTCGAAAAGAGTCCAGGAAAATTTGCGAAGTTGACTCGCGCTGTGGACGGCCATCCGCATCTCTATCCCGAGCCGCGTCTGGCAGTCGGGCACCGCCTGCGCAAGCTGGCTCACGCGGCGATCGACATCAGCGATGGGCTCTCGACGGATCTGACGCACCTCTGCCAGGAGTCGCGCGTTGCCGCAACGATTGACGAAGCCGCGCTGCCCATCCGTCCGCTGGCTGCGGAGTCCAGGGATCCGCTGGGCCTGGCGCTGAACGGCGGCGAGGACTACGAGCTGCTCTTTACCGCACCCGCCTCCGTACGCATCCCACACACCATCGCCGGAGTGCCCATTCATCGCATCGGGACGATGCGCAAGCCCAGCCGTGTTCAGCCGCTGATCCTTCTGAAGACGCGCGACGGCCGGTGCATCGCAGTCGATCCTGGGGGGTGGGAGCATTTCCGGCAGGAGAGAGCCCCCGCCCCGCAAGTAATGCCCGATCAGGGGCCCGGGTTCCAATCGGTCTATTTTGTCTAAATTGTCTATTTAGCTCATTTTGGTAGTAAAATTGGCTGATGCGTTCCGTTTCTGCTACCGAGGCCAAGCAAAATCTGGCCGCCGTGCTCGACACGGCACAGCGCGAGCCTGTGGTGATCCGTCGCCATGATCGCGATGTCGCCGTCATATTGTCCGCAGAGGAATACGAGCGTCTCCGCGCGCTGCGTGTGGCCGAATTTCAGCGGTTCTGCGACCGGGTTGCGGAAAAGGCCGCTGCTCGCGGCATGACCCCTGAAATTCTGGAGCAACTGCTCTCCGATGAAGATCCGCCAGCGCCTGGTCATTGATACCAATGCTTTGATCAGCAGACTGATCTTTCCCTCGTCCACTCCCGGCCGTGCGGTTCGCAAGGCAGTCGATGAGGAGCAGCTGCTCGTCTCT
>PLDF01000128.1 GCA_003135055.1 Bryobacterales bacterium
GCTCGTAAGAGACCGACAGATCCAGCAGGTAGTCCGCCCTATCCGGCTCCTGGCGCACCAGCCGCTCAGCAATCTCCAGGGCCCTTTGGTAGAACTGGCGCGTCTGCTCGCCCTCGCCCAGGCCGCCCATCAGATCGCCCATCTTGTTGTAGGAGACCGACAGGTCCCGCAGGTAGTCCGCCCGCTCCGGATGTTCGAGCGACAGCCTCTCAAGCGTCGCCATGATGCATCGCCACCGTGACGTGGCCTCCGCGGTAAATCCCAGGGAGAGCAGAGCGTCGGCCTCGCTTCCCACAAAGAAGAACCGCCGAGGGTGATCCTCGGGAAGGCCCTGCGCGATCTCCCGCGCGAGCATGGCGGTGTCCGTACCGCGGCCGTATCGCTCCAGGAAAGAGACCACGCCTTCCCCAATCTCGGCAGCACGGTCGTACCCGCCCGCGGACAAAAAGAGGCGCACAGCCTCTGTGGCATCAATGAGGGAATGCGACTGCGCCACGCGGCCATGCAGATACTCGCCGCCCCGGCGGCAGCGTTCGCGGAAGCTCTCTTCACTCATCCGCGTCCGCAGGCATTCCGCCGACCAGCGGTGCACCCATACCTTGCCGCCATCGAGCTGGGTCAAAAGTGAAGATTGAACCAGCCGGTCCAAAGGCGAGCGAAGACTGCCCTCCACCGCCGCCATACAGAGCTCCACCGCGGCGCCAGGGACGGGCATCGGAAAAATCGAGGCTTGAAGCAGCACCTCCCGATCCGCCGCGAAAATATCCAGCAACTCGTCCAGCAGAATATCGTCAGCCGCCACCTCGAGCGCTCGCGGAACAGCCGCTTCCACCGTGACGCCGGGGTCGTCGAGATTCAACCCGAGCACCCCCGCTCGCGCCCGCAGCCGCCGCTCCACATCCGGCATCCGTGCACGACCATCATTCAGAATGGCGTTGAGATACTCCAATGCTCGGGGATGGCCTCCGATCACACGCTGAACCAGGCTCAGGCTCTCAGACCCCTGCCGGCGTAGTCCAGCCAGGCGGAGGAAAAGCTTGCGCGTCTCCGCTGGTGAAAGGGGGCCAAGATTCCCGGTGGCCAGCCAGGCCTCGCTGCCCGGCAGCGGGTATCGCGATGTGATCGGCAGCTTGCCGCGCTGGGCGGTACGATAGAGAAACTCCATCACCGCTTCCATCGCGGGCTCCAGGAATTCAGCGCCGCCCACCGTCAGATTGTCTTCGAAATTGTCCAGCACCAGCAGCACGGAGCGCTGCGCAAGCAGGTTGCCCAGCAAGAGCATCCTGGACTTATCTTCGATCCCAGGGTCCTTCAGACACCGCGCCACGTCGGCCAGTTCCGGATGATCGCCCAGCGCCAGCGCGATGTATAAGGCAAGCTGCCCCAGATTCCACTTCCCACTGACCGTAGCGGCGATCCAGTTCAAGTCCGCCAGACGAGCGATCGCGCGTCCGGCCAGCGCGCTCTTTCCCACGCCGCCGATCCCGCAGAGTTGATAACCGGCTTTGCGGCCGATCTCACCCACGGTTCGCGGGTCGTCCCTGAGAATCTTCGGCCCGTACTCTAATCTTGACTTTTCTTCGTCGCTCTGGCCCGCTTTCGGCTCCGCGACCGCTTCAACCGCGCCTCTTCCGCAAGGTACGCCAATGCGCTGGTGGAGGGCAAGAACGGCGCGGTGATCCGCAAGCTGATCGGCTACGGCCACATTCCCAGCCAGCATGCCGAAGCGATGCAGAAGTTTTACACGGCGCATCTGAACCCATACTTGAACTATCACCGGCCGTGCGGATTTGCAACGGTCGGCGTGGATGCGCGGGGCAAGCGCCAACGACGCTACCAGCCAAGCGATTATGCCACGCCGTACGAAAAACTGAAATCGCTGACCAAGGCGGAACAATACTTGAAAGCCAACTTGGCGTTCGCCCAGATGGACCAAGCAGCCAGCCGCATGAGCGACACCGAATGCGCCAAGCGCATGGGTGCAGCCAAAAGCAAGCTGTTGCAATCCTGCAAAATCGAAGCGCCATTTCCGCCGCGTTTCCTCTGACAGCGCGGCGCGCCGGCGACAGCCAAACCGAAGGAATCCGGCTTTTCAATTGGGGGCTCCGCCCCCAAACCCCGAAATAGGGATTAAAGAACTTTATACCTTAAAGATTAACAGGCAAGACCAAGATCAAAACCTTTCTATGAAGGAAAAACAAAAACACCGCCATGGGGGGCCACCGCGGCCTTCCGCTGGTCGGCACCGAAAGCATCAAAAATCTAGCCAGAAAGGAACCACTCCCCAGCCTTTAAACCCACCCCAATTTCAGGATCATCTTGTATTGGAAACGAAACCTCATTTCAGGATCATTATTCGATTGGAAAATGCTGCTGCGGCTCTCAAATCTGTGCGCGCCGGGCAAGATCGCCAACGTCTTCGCGGTGGAAAGCTTTGCCGACGAACTGGCCGCGGCCGCCGGAATGGATGCGGTTGCGTTCCGTCTGCGCGGACTTACCGACGCGCGCGCCATTGAAGTTATCGAACGGACCACCGGGAAGATAGATTGGCAGACGCGCCCTTCGCCGAATCCGCACGCGGCCGAAGGCGACCTGCTGGTGGGGCGCGGCATGGCGTACATGCGCTACAAACAGGCCGAAAACTATGTAGCCATCGGCATGACCGTGGCGGTGAACAAGGCGACGGGTAAGATCGCGGTGCGCCGGGTAGTTTGCGCGCACGATTGCGGCCTGGTGGTGAATCCCGATGGATTGCGCAATCAGGTGGAAGGGAATATCCTGCAGACGCTGAGCCGGACGCTTCACGAAGAAGTGACTTTCGATCAGTCGCGAGTGACTAGCGTGGACTGGGTCCGCTATCCCATCCTGACTTTCCCCGAAGCGCCCGCGGTGCAGGTGGAGCTGATCGACAGGCCGGAGCAGCCGGCTTACGGAGCGGGCGAAGCGGCGAGCGCTCCCGTGGCCGCGGCCTTGGCCAACGCCATTTTCGATGCGACGGGGGTGAGGCTGCGGAGCGTTCCATTTACTGTCGAGAGGGTGAAGGCGGCATTGGCGAGAGGTTAGCTGGTTAGGCCGACAAGTTTCATCACCGATTTACAGCTGAAGGCTGAGGGTTCGGAGCGGCTCGGGACAAGGCAGGCCATGGACCTACCCCACTGTCCGATTATGGGACTGGGGTCGTTTGGCATATCGACCCATTGAGGCGAAGAGCGCATCCGATGGAGCGGGCAATCCCTCATTCCCCCTCGTTCACGGGATCCCGTTTCGAAAATAAAGTGACTGTAGGAGCAGGAGTTGAACAGTTGAACCGCGTAACTGACGGCTTGGGCCGGCGCGAAAGCGATGATGGCTCGCCTGCGCCGGCCAGTGTCGATTTATTTTATGCAATTGTCAAAGATCGGAGGCGCAGCGAACGGCTAATCGGGGAGGAGCCGCTGGCGCCGAGTAGTGGCGCGGAGTATATGGAGGGCCCGAATACGCGTGGCCACAAGCGGCAACATTTCGAGTGAAAAGAGAACCCCTGAATCCAGCTTCAGACCTCCATCTCGCCCCCGTAGTTTTCGCTGGCCAGTGAAAACGGAATGATCCGAAAGGATTTGCGAAGCGGGCTGCATTGGGATAAGAGAGAAGAGTGCCACAGCTTCAACTGCCGCTATTCCCCGCCGGGGTGACGGAGATCAACAACCAGATCGCAGTACAAACTGAGGCGGGCAGGTGTTTTATCTCCACGGTCACCTGCCGGTGTTCCAGCACGAGGAGCAAGACGTGCGGAGTTTCCGGATGTTCACCAGCCAGATGATCGAAGGTGGGACCGTAAAACCCAAAGAGATCGTGAAGGCGTTCGGCGTGCCGATGATAACGGTGAAGCGGTATATGAAGTTGTATCGGGAGCATGGGTGCAAAGGTTTCTACGAGGCGAAGCCGCGCCACAGTTCGGCCTCGGTGCTGAAAGGGGAAGTGCTGGAGCAAGCGCAACAGTTGCTGGATGAGGGGCGGAACGTGCCAGAAGTAGCGGCGGTGCTGGAGGTGTTGACGAACACGTTGCACAAGGCGATCCGCGCCGGCCGCTTACGAGGCTTGCCAAAAAAAGACCAGCGCTGCAACGGAAGTAACCAACCAGAGCGAACGCAGCCAGGCCGACAGTCAGGCGGCGATGGGCAATGGGCGACGCGTTCGCTGGAACGAGTGGCGGCGGCGATCGGAGAACTGGAGTCCGCGCCAATCGAATTTCAAGCCGCCTGCGACGTAGCGCAAGGCGGAGTGTTACTGGCGCTGCCGGCCCTGTTGGCGGTCGGACTGCTGCGCTGTACGTCTGAGTTCTACCAACTGCCCAAGGGCTTTTACGGCATCGAGAGCATCTTCCTGCTGCTGGGCTTGATGGCGCTGGCGCGCATCCGGTCGCTGGAACAACTGCGTTACCAGGCGCCCGGCGAATGGGGCAAACTGCTGGGGCTGGATCGCATCCCGGAAGCGCGCACGCTGCGCGCGAAATTGAAACTATTGTGCAAGGACTTGGGGCAGGCAATGCGTTGGAACGCTGCCTTGGCGCAGGAATGGATTGCCCGGCAAGACGCCACGGAACTGTATTTCTACTGCGACGGCCATGTGCGCGCGTATCACGGAGACCAGACCGCTTTACCGCGCCACTACGTGGCCCGCGAGCGGTTGTGTCTGCGGGCCACCACCGATTACTGGATCAACGCCATGGACGGCCAGCCATTCCTCTACGTGAACAAGGAAGTGGACCCCGGGCTGATCGCCACACTGAAACAAGATGTGATTCCGTGGCTGGAGGCGAACGTGGCCAAGACGCCGGAGCAGGAGCGGCGGCTGGCGGAAGATGCGCGAGATCACTGGTTCACTATGGTATTCGACCGGGAGGCGTACAGTCCGGAGTTCTTCGGGCAGATGTGGAAGAAGCGGATCGCCATTCTGACCTATCATAAGTTTCCCCAAGACGATTGGCGCAGTGAAGAGTTCGCCACGCACAGCGTCGAACTGGCCGGCGGCGAAACCGTGACCATGAAACTGGCCGAGCGCGGCGCCGAACTCTCCAATCATCTTTGGGTGCGCGAGATCCGCAAACTCACCGATAGCGGGCATCAGACTTCGATTCTGACGACGAACTTTCAAGCCCCGATGCCCACGCTGGCGGCGTCGTTATTCGCCAGATGGTCTCAGGAAAACTTCTTCCGCTACATGCGGGAACACTACAGCTTGGACCGCCTGATTGAGTATGGAACCGAGCCCATTCCTGATGCGATTTCGGTGGTCAATCCACAGTGGCGCAAGCTCGACAGCCAGGTCCGCTCCCAAGCCGGCAAGCGCCACCGGCTGGCCGCTCAGTTCGGCGCGCTAGCCTTATCCGAGGACCCCGCCGACTCCGAGCTCCACCGATTTCAGCAGCGCAAGGGACAACTGCGAGAAGAAATTCAGGCTCTGGACCTGGAGATCGACAAGCGCAAACAACTTCGCAAGAGCACGCCGCATCACCTTGAGGTGAAGTCGCTGCCGGAAGAGGACCGGTTCACTCGCTTGCGAAGCGAGCGGAAGCACTTCATCGATACGCTCAAGATGATCGCCTATCGCGCCGAATCCAGCATGGCCTCGCTGCTACGCGAGCATCTGGCCCGCGGCGGTGACGATGCCCGCGCGCTCCTGCGGCAGGTCTTTCAGACCGACGCCGATCTTACGCCCGACTTGGCCGCCAACACACTGACCGTCAGGCTCCACCATCTCACGCATGCCGTTCGCGACCAGGCTATCGAGAAAATGCTCGCCGACCTCAATGCTACGCAGACCGTGTTTCCAGGTACCCAGCTCACCATGGTTTTCAAGCTCGGGTCAGCTTGATTTCCCCCAGATCAGGAGGTCTGATCTTGGGGCGAAAGCGGTAAATCCCCAGGGGTTTGGGGGCGGAGCCCCCATTTCAGAGCCTTTTTCCATAGGTGTTGGTTCGGTTTGCAGGAGCCAGCTCCGGTTAGGCTTTGGAAGTTTGAGGCTTGGATGGTTTGGCGCGGATGAGCAACTTGTTCTCATCGAAGACTCCCAGTTCGTAGAAGCTGAACCAGACCCGCCATTTTCCGTCGCCGACCAGCTCGAGGCCGATCGGTTCCCCGCTCAGAGCCCGGCCGACGAATACGTATGCTTGATTCCAGCGGATCTGTCCGCCCGGACTGACCTGACGAGCTTGCCAGCCGGCCGGATATTCGACCGGACGAATGCGGCTGCAATAAGGGCGCAGGGAGTCCCGATAACATTCGGCGGGACTTTTTCCTTGCAATGCCTGATGGGGCCGTTCCCAGTTATACTCTTGACGGAACTCATCGAAAGCCTTCTGTTGTTCCCGCGGATTGGCGCGGGGTGGTTGAGCCGTCTCCTGTTTCAGCGTCCGATGCATGCGTTCGTGCCGTCCGTTTTGCGCCGGCTTGCCGGGCTCGATCCTCTCCGGACGAATCCCCAGCTTGATCCACCATACGCTTAATTCCGACAGTCCCCCGATGCCGACGCTGGCAAACGGCGCGCCGTTGTCGATGCGGATGCTCTCCGGCAATCCGTACTCGCGGAAGGTCGCCTCAAACAGCGGCTTGGCATACCCTGTATCCGGATGCTTGGCGGCCTGGCACCGCAACAGGAACCGGCTGTAAGCGTCGGTGATCGTCAATGGGTCGCAGCGGCTTCCATCCCGACAACGGAACCACCCCTTGAAATCGGCGCACCAAACCAGGTTCGGACCTGCGGCATGCTTTAAAGGTTCGCTGTTGGGCGTCGCCTTCAGCCGCTTCTTCTGGGGTACGGCCAAGCCATGCCGATGCAGAATCTCGCCGATGGTGCCGGGCGCCGGCCACTGTATTTCCGGCGCGGTTCGATCCAGCCAGGCGCGTAATTTCACCGGGCCCCAGTGCGGGTGCTTGCCGCGCGCTTCGACGATCGCGTCCTCGACTTCCTCCAGTACCTGGCGCGGATTGCTATGGGGCGCGTGCGAGCCATCCTGCAGCGCATCCGCGCCCCCCAGACTCGTACCGGTCGAGCCACTTGTATCCTGTCTTGCGGCTAATTTCGAAGCGCCGACAAACCTCGGCCATGCTCCATTCCCGGCTCTTGCATTCTTCGATGAACTGCAAGCGCTCATCCATCACCGAACTCTCCATCCAGCTCACGCTTCACTCTTCGGAGATCGGCGGAAATTCGTTAACCCTCTATGGGGAATGTTTTGTTACCAATCACATCGACGTGCTTGTTACCACTCAAGCCGGTCAGTACC
>PLDF01000491.1 GCA_003135055.1 Bryobacterales bacterium
GATCAGCCGGCCGAGGTTCTCCGTCATGGTGTTGAACGAGGTGGTCAGCTCGGCAAGCTGATCGGACCCGTTCACCGGAACGCGATAAGCAAAGTTGCCTTCCTTCACCTTCTGCGTGCCGGCATAGAGCTCATGCACGGCGCCGGTGATGGTACGGCTGAGCCGGATACCTGCGACCAGCGATACAAGTTCCATCACCAGAAACAACACCGCGAAAAAGATCAGCCAGTCGAGGACCTTTTCGCCCCATTGCTGCTTTTGGCCGAACACGATTCCCAGCACCGCAGAGAGGCGCGTATCCACCATAAGGAAAAGCTGGCTTTCCTTATCGGGCGACTCCCAGTGCGGCGCCGACACCGGGTAGATGCCGCCAACGCGAAAATCGAGCGCATTCACCGGCGGCGGCAGGTGCGATGCGCGCGCATGGCCCATCACGGGGAAGAAATTCACGTCGCCCAAGCCGGGCACAAACCCGGCCAGCAATTCGTGAGTCAATGGCGCCAGCACCGTGACTTCATTGCCCGCAGCCACTACATGCGCCCACGCATACAGCTTGTTGTTCTTGATCACCAGCCCCGAAGCGCGCGGACTCTTCGACCACTCCGCCGGCGGATGCCCGATCTCGGTGTTCTCCGGATAGCGCAGTTCTTCTTTTCCCGTAACCAGCAGTTCCACGTCCGGAAACGCGGGGCGGGTCATGGCGAGAAAGCGGTTGACGGCCGTCTCCTGGTCGCGCATGGGAAAGCGCGCCAGCGTTTCCGCGGGCCGCAGCAGCGAAGTTTCGCGATGGTCCAGCTCGCGGTTCACCAGATAGATGGACATCTGCTCGATGACGGCGTAGCCCGCGAGGCCCAGCAGCGCCGTAATGAGAACGATGGGCACCACCGCGATGAAGAGATAGGCCACGATGAGGCGATTACGCAGCCGCCAGATGGCCCGCTTCAAGGCGCGCTGCGCCGCGCGAAAAAGCGCGATTAGCCCGAGCATAATGCCCGCCAGACCGAATAGCGATTCCGCGATCGGCGAGACGCCGGTTAAGTAAAGGACAAGAAAAACCGGCGCGCACAGCAGAAAGGCCTTCTCGATGCGGCCCAGCCGCCGCCAAAACTGCCCGCCCTTCCGCATAGTTGTATTGTAGGGAGAAACCCGGTTGGCCGCACGGTAACGGGATTTCGCGGCGGAGGGAGAAGAATCCCGGAAACCTTGTGCGCCCCGCAAGCACCCGAAGATTTGATAGTGTTCCGGTTCGCAGATGGCCGGCCTTCCACCCTATTTGTCGCTCGGAACCGGCCAGCAGTGCGAAGGCGCCGGTTCCCTCATGTTCCTGCTTCGCCGGCGGCGGTAACTACCAGACCGCAATTAACGCCGTACTGCGCGAATACCTGGAGGGCAAAAAGGCTGCGCCCCAAATCGAAGAGATCGTGCGGCGCGCGATCCGCGAAGAATTGCGCAAGGCGTCATGAAGCCGGCGTCGCCGAATAGCAGATTCTCGCTCTAAACGAAGCGCGCAGTGTCCGATGGATAGCCTTCATTCTTTTTTCGTTCGATTTGTCTTACCTGAAAAGCATCCAAAACAGCCTCGTCTGGCGGGACCGGTGGAGGTTGGCGATCAGTCGTCACAGAACCCCTTTCTACCCGCAATTTCATTGTGTCAGAATGGTCCCGGCGTGATCTTTCCGACCGGCCGCGCGATCGCATTGGATCGGGCAAAGATTGTCCCCGAGTCGCGATATAGGAGATTTTGCTATCTCGCACGAACTCCATGGGCCACCTGAGCGTCACATCCGGCACGCGTGTTCCGGCCGATTTACAAATCAAAACCCACAGACCGCAATAACCGGCGGAATATCGGGTTCGGCCGCAGCCGGTCGTAAATCGGCGAAACGGCGGCGGCGGCCAAATAAGGCTCATGTTCGTCAAGCGCGATTTGCAACCATTGCAGGCAGCGGTCGACATCACCCAGGCCCAGCCACGTCCAGGCAATCGGGAGGGCCGAACCATAAGAGCGGTCGCGACGGGCAGTTAGATCGGCAATTACATCGCGAGCTTCCGCGGTGTGCCCCAGCGTGCCGGCGATATATCCGAATCCGCCCTCGCAAAACGGCAGGCCACGCCCCAATTCCTTCGCCTTCCGCGTCATCGTCCAGGCTTCGTCCGTATGGCCCGTTGCCAGCAGAGCCGACGCCAAGTATGCACATGGCGGCTGGAAATCCGGCGCCAGGTCAATGGCCGTTCGCGCGCTCTGAATGGCAACGTCGTAACGTCGGGCGTAGTAGGCTGCCTGGACCACCCGAAAATTCATCATCGGATCGACCGGGTCCAGATCCAGGGCTGTCCGCGCCTCCTGCCACGCTTCATCGTGCCGCCCCGAGAAACTGTTATGCAGTGCGAACATCATATGAGGGTGCGGGTTGGAAGGCTCGAGAGCGATCGCCCGCCGGTAAGCCTGTTCCGATTCCAGCCATCTCCACTGGAACATTCTCAACATTCCCAGCGTGTTCTGCAGCATGGCCGAATCGGTCTGAATCGCCAGGCCTGTGTCCAGGAGGCCCTCGGCTCTTGCCATGCCGTCGCACGGCGCGGAGGCGCCCAGCAGCGTGTCGAGAATGTGGACGACGGCGGCGCCATGGTAAGAAAGCGCGTAGCCTGGGTCGGCCTGAATTGCCTCTTCAAAGTACCCGAGCGCCTTTGCGGAATTGGTTGGACTGTGCCGCTTCACCAGAAAATGGCCTTTCAAGTAGGCCGTGTACGCTTCCGTGTTACCCGGCCGGTTGTCCGGCGGGTGCGCCTTCAATCGCGTCTTCAGGACCGCGGCAATGCGTTCCGTAACATGGTCCTGTAGCGCGAATACATCCTTCCAATCGGCGTCGAATCGTTCGGCCCAGATTTCGAAACCGTCCTTTCCATTCAGGAGATGAACGTTGATTCGGATACGGTCGGCCATTCGCCGAACAGTGCCTTCCAGGATGGAGTCGACTCCCAGTTCTTTGGCAGCGCGAATCGGATCGTACGGCTGCTTCTGAAAGCGCGAGACGGTGGCGCGTCCGGCTACCTTGAGGCCGTCTATGCGCCAGCACGCGCGGATGAGCTCCTCGGTAAGACCGTCGCTGAAGTAGTCGCCCTCGCGTTCGGCGCTTTGGTTTACGAACGGCATAACGGCTAACGAGCTCCACTTCGGAACAGACGCGATGAACCGGTATCCGCGCTTGGGAACGGTCTCGATGAAACGCGGGGAACCTACCGGATCGTGCAGAACCTGGCGCAAGCGGCTGATGGCCGTGTTCAGTCCTACATCGAAGTCGACGACTGTGCCATCGTTCCAAAGCCTGCGGCGCAGTTCGTCGCGGGTAATGAGTTCTCCCGGCCGCTCGACCAGTGCGACGAGAACCTGGACGGCCTGCTCACGCAAGCGCAGCGCGGTTCCGTGCTTCCTTAAGGTGGCGCTTTCCGGGTCGAGCTCGTAGGGGCCGAAACTCACCTTCACGAAACGATTATGGAAATCAAGAGGTTGCGTGTCAAGGTTAAAGACAGATCGGGACTATGGCGCGCATCCCGGTTTACGCTTAGGATGAACTCGAAAGCTGGTGCTGAGGCAATGAAG
This sequence comes from Bryobacterales bacterium, assembly GCA_003135055.1. Taxonomy (GTDB): domain Bacteria; phylum Acidobacteriota; class Terriglobia; order Bryobacterales; family Bryobacteraceae; genus PALSA-243. The sequence continues at coordinate 3,602 of PLDF01000491.1, forward strand.
TATTTATTATTGAGCGCTGTCTTTATTTGTGCGGCAGGCGCGGGGCAGGAGTTTAAGGGGCCCATTCCCAGGGTGTGGGATGACACCGCAATTGCCTCCGTCACGATGCCCTTGGCCGACCCAGCCGCGACACCCGTGCAGATTTCTTCCAGATACTATTACGGCATTCCTGTCCGGCCCGTTTACAAGAGCTATCCAGTTTACCGGCCCGATCGGGAACCAGCCGGATACATAAACTGGCTGAAACAGCAGGACCCGCAGAGTGTCTTTGATGCCGCGAAACTGAAGTCGCAAGCGGACTGGATTCGGGCCGGCGAGTTAGTATTTGACGCTCCCATCGCCTACGGCCATATCGGCCCGGGCGTCGACGATCTCTACCTCCGTGTTCCGGATTGGTATCGCGCTACCGGGGCGCCAGTGTTAAAGGATGGCTCGCTGCCCTTTTACCGCTATGTGATCCGTCAAAAGGGCAAGGTTGAAATCGGTGTTCTCTCGTGCGGGATGTGTCATACCCGCGTGATGCCGGATCGTTCCGTGGTAAAGGGCGCTCAGGGAAACTTTCCGTTCGATCGCGCCATCGCTTGGGATTTGGAGAACGTGCCCTTCTACATGGTATTGCCGACCAGAGCATTCTTTGCCCACCGCTTCGGGCAAATGTTTTTCTCCGCACCGTGGATCCAACCCGATGCGAATCCGGGTTTCCAGGAGATTCTGGGCCACCTCCGCGCAATCCCGCCGGGTGTCCTTGGACGGCACGGAACCAGTTCGCGCACGCCCGCCAAGGTTCCGGACTTGATCGGAATTCGGGACAGGCGCTACCTCGATGCCACCGGCCTGACCCAACATCGAGACATAGGAGACCTGATGCGTTATGCCGCGATGAATCAGGACACAGATTTACTGAGCCGGTACGGCAACTTTGTTCCGAGGGAGGCGGTACCGTTTCTTTTAGGCAAAGCACCCGCCGACCCTGCCAAGCTCACCCAGGGCCGTTACGCCGACGAGCAACTCTATGCGTTGGCCCTATTCCTTTATTCGCTCAATCCGCCCGAGAATCCAAACAAGGCGGATGCGGTTACGGCCGCGGGAAAGAAGGTGTTTGAGCGCGAAGGCTGTGCCGGCTGCCACACGCCACCGCTCTATACGAACAACGCGTTGACGCCGGCAATCGGCTTTCGACCTCCGGCGGAGCATGCGAAGAAGTTCACTATTATGCCGATAGTCGTGGGCACCGACCCCGGCCTTGCTTTGAAGACTCGCCGCGGCACAGGTTATTACAAGGTTCCCTCGCTCAAGGGTCTTTGGTATCGAGGACCAATTGAACACGACGGCTCGGTTGCCTCTCTCGAAGACTGGTTTGACCCCCGGCGGCTTCGCGACGACTATGTACCGACCGGATTTAAGGGATACGAAGTAACGACGCGGGCCGTCAAGGGTCACGAATTCGGTTTGAAGCTCTCAGCCGAGGATCGAAGCGCGCTGATCGCGTTTCTCAAGACGTTGTGAATGGCTTTGGCGCCTCGAGTTTCCATCAGAGGTGGCTTGGTTCCTCACTTTCGGCGAGCGCGCCAGAATCGCCCCGTTTGGCAGCCGCTCCACTAACGTCCCAGTCCTCCAAGTCTCGGTGTTCCACGAGTTCCCCGCGCTACACTGGAATCGGGTCGCAAGCCCGCATCCGCACGGCGCCTCTTGTATTGAGGGGGCAATTCGTGGCGCACGCACTCCTGCGTGCAGCACACAATCGTGTGAACGCTTTCGGTTCTCGCGCGAGATCAGACACCGGAAAAACCGCGGTGCAGAATCAACGGCTCATCGCCGGCGCCCGCCCGCGACCGCCTTTAGGGGTAAAGTTGGGCGAAAACCGCAAGTGAGAGTTCATTTCATGAAACTACTGTGAACGCTTGCATGGGAATGCTTGCTGTATCATTCGGCCCGAAGGCCCGCCTTCTTAATCAAATATTTCATGAAATAGGTACATTTTGGTGTAGAATCGGCTTAATACCACTGAAGGGTCGCGCTCCGTGAAAGAGCGCCAGGAGGTCAATGTGAGACGTTTCTTCTTTGCGCTGCTGGGTACGGCAGCGTTGCTGTCCGCCCAGGAATTCCGCGGAACATTCAGCGGCAGCGTCACTGACGCGCAAGGCGCCGTTATCCCCAAGGCGAAGATTGTCGCCACCGAGACACGCACGGGCACAAAAGCCACTGCCGATTCCGGAACCACGGGAGAGTATACGATACCATTCCTGGCGCCCGGCATATATAACATCAGCGCGGAGGCGGCCGGATTCAAAAAATTCACCCAACAGGGTATAACCCTCAGCGCCGGAGAGCACCCGGTGGTGGATATCCACCTCGAAGTAGGCTCTATAACTGAGGCCGTAACGGTTACCTCCGAGGCGCCGATTCTGGTAACGTCTAATCCATCTCTAGGTCAGGTAATTACCACCGCCGAAGTGGAAGATATCCCAATTAACGGCCGCGTCCCTATGATGCTGGACAACCTGGCCTTGGGGGTGGTTTCGACCTACGAGCCCGGTCCGGTGCGCCCGTTCGATAACAGCGCGCCCAACGACATTAGCATCGGCGGCGTACCGGCAACCAGAAACGAGGTTCTGTTGGACGGAGCGCCGAATGCCGGCCAAACCAACCAGATGGCCTATAGCCCGATGGCCGACGCCGTAACCGAGGTCCGCGTCCAGGCCTTTGATATGGATGCATCGAGCGGCCACACTATGGGCGGCACGGTGAATGTAGTGACCAAGAGCGGCACCAACAGCCTGCACGGGTCGGCGTATATCTACAACCAGACCTCGGCCGTGGATGCGAACACGTTTTTCAATAACAGAAGCAGCGTCCCCAGGCCGGAGTATCACCAGAATCAGTATGGAATCACCAGTGGCGGCCCTGTGTTCGTGCCAAAGGTTTTCAATGGCAAGAACAGGGTCTTCTGGTTTTTCGGCTGGGAAGGTATGCGAGACTCGGACCCCGCGGATTCGCCGGCCGAAACCGGAAGCCCGGAGGACTATACCTCGGTTCCCACCGCGGCCGAACGTCAAGGCAACTTCTCTCAGTTTCTAGGCCTGCCAAGCAATTCAGTCACCATCTACGATCCGAATTCGGGCGTACTCTCGGGAACGCTGGTCTCGCGCACGCCCTTCCCGGGCAACATCATTCCCACCAACCGTATCAACCCGGTGGCGATGAACTACCTGACCTATTTCCCTCAGGCCAATAACACTACGTTTGCCAATGGAAATCAAGACTACAGAATCGTCGCGATCGACAGCGATGGCTATAACAATGAGCTCGGCCGGCTCGATATCAACATAAGCGATCGGAACCGCCTCTCGTTTGACGCTCGCCATAACTACCGGCAACAGAATAAGGGCAACTACTTCGACAACGCCGCCACTGGCAATTACCTTTACCGGATCAATCAGGGCGCGACTCTCGACGACGTATACACCATCAGTCCTACGCTGGTTATGGACGTCCGGGCCAATTGGACCCGCTACATCGAGAACCATTCGTCGCCCGCCGATGGCGTCGACCCGTCATCGCTCGGCTTCCCCTCCTATATCGACGGCGCGTCGGAGTTCAAAATGTTGCCGTACATCACGTTTTTAACCACCAGCGTTTCCGCCGGGGCCAGACAGTCCTACGAGCCGCTGGGGTACAACTCCGACGGCACCAACTTTAACGACATCTTCCAGGCATTCGGCGAAATCACGAAAATCCACGGCAATCACACTCTGAAAATGGGTGGCGACGCCCGCGAGTATCGATGGAGCGCCTATACCTTCGGAAACCCGTCGGGCACGTATGCATTTACAGGTACTTGGACCAACGACCCGGCAGTCAGCAATACCAATGTCTTCGGTCAGGACCTGGCGCAGTTCCTGCTGGGAATTCCGACCAGTGGAAGTCTCGATCTGAATACGCAAAGCACCGCGCAAGCCAAGTACATGGGTGTCTTTATCAACGACGATTGGCGCGTGAAGAGCAACCTCACACTCAACCTGGGGCTCCGCTTCGATCACGACTTCCCGGAAACCGAGCGCTTCAACCGGTCCGTAAACGGTTTCAGCCCGACCGCCGTAAACTCGACCACCACCGCAGCCATGGCGGCTTACCAGGCCAGCCCGAACGCCAACCTTCCCGCGAGCCTGTTCTCGGCGTATGGCGGACTCACTTATCCCACCGCCGGCAATCCCGACATCTACAACACCAAGTCTCACATCCTCAGCCCTCGGATTGGTTTCGCCTGGACTCCGCACATGATGGGAGACAAGACCGTGATCCGCGGCGGCGCCGGCATCCTGGTGGACCCGATCGAACTTTCCGCGCCAAACCAGGAAGGCTTCAGCCAGCAGACCACAGTCCCGGTCCCCTCCACCAACATCGGGAACCTCGCCACTCTTTCCAATCCGTTCCCGAACGGGTTCCTGGCGCCGTCGGGGTCTTCGAAAGGCGCCAGCACTTTCCTCGGCACCGCTCTCACATTCTTCAATCCGAATATCATTAACCCTTACACGATGCGGTGGGAGCTCAGCGTTCAGCGGCAACTGCCGGGCCAGATGGTACTGGAGGTGGCCTATATCGGCAGCCACACCGTGCATGAGCCGATCAACACGCAAATCAACTTCATCCCGCGTAAAGACTTGAGTACGTCGCTCTCCCGCGATGCCAGCCAGACCAACACGATCAATCTGCTGACGACCGCGACCGGCGTGGTCAATCCCTTCAAGGGATTGATTCCCGCCATCTCATCGTTCAACGGATCGACCATCGCCCTGCAGCAACTGTTAGTCCAGTACCCTGAATTCCCGATCGCTACTTATGGCTCGTCCCCCGGATCCGGCATAACAGAGCAGAACAACCCGGCCGGCAGCGGTTATTATCAGAGCCTGAACGTTCGTCTCCAGAAGCGTTACGGCCACGGTCTGATCCTGATCAATAACTTCATTTGGGACAGGCTGGAAGACAGGCTGGCCTACCTGAATCCTTCCGACCCGGCGCCGGAAAAGCGGCTCTCGACCGATTCCCGGCCCTTGCGCGACGTGATGCTGGCTACTTATCAGTTGCCGATCGGCCGCGGCAGGAAACTTGATATGCATAACCGGTTGGCCGATTTCCTGGCCGGCGGTTGGCAAGTCAGCGGCGTGCTTACTTTGCAGTCCGGCCCTGTGCTTGCGTGGGGAAACTACATTTACTATGGCGGCCCTCTGAATTACCAGTCTAATCAACCCAACGGCACGGCTTTCAATACCGCCCAATTCAACACCGTTTCGACGCAGCAGCTTGCCGATAACATCCAGACGTTCGACTTGCAGTACAACAACCTGCGGCGCAACTATACCAATGAGATCGACACGTCCTTGGATAAGAACTTCAAGTTCGCCGAACGAAGGTATGTGCAGATCCGCTTTGAGGCATTTAACGTTGCGAATCACGTGACGTTCGGCGCTGTCAATACCACGCCGACCAATTCGGCGTTTGGGACAATCGGCAGCCAGGCAAATACGCCACGACGCCTCGAGACCGCCATCCGCCTGGTCTGGTAAGTTCCGATCGGAGCCACGAACATGAGGGAGTGGTTCTTGAAGCACGGGTAAGTAACAGGCGCGTTCTGCCGTATGGCGGGCGCGCCCGTTTTTGTACCGCTGTCCCAAAAGGGCCATTCCCAAGTGGCCCGAAATACTGCAAATATAGAAGCATGAAGAGCTTTATCGTTCGAGCGGCCATCTTCATAGCGTCCGCTTGTTGTGCGCCTGCCCAACCGCAAGTGGTGAGCCTGACCGTTGTGACGATGGATAAACAAGGTCAGCCCGTCACTGGCCTCAAAGCCGAGGATTTCCAGGTACTGGACGATGGCAAGCCCCAACCCATCGTGCAGTTCCGCGTGAATGACAGCCGGCATCCGGCGCCCGCTGCGCTGGGTCCGCATGAGTACACGAACCGGCCGCCGGGAACCCCGATGGGCGCGACAATCATCCTCTTCGACCTGCTGAACGGCTCTTTCACCGACCGCGAGTACATGGTGGGCACTCTGGTGAAGGCGCTGGCGAACGTGGAATCCCCGGGCAATGTTTACCTGTATCTGCTGACGAACAACGGCACGCTGTTTCCCATTCACGCGCTGCCCGAGCGTGGAGCGGAGGCGGCCGCGCCGGAGCAAAACTGGACCAGCCAGACTAAGGCATTGCTGGACGCTGCGATTCAGAAGGTCTATGGCTTCAGGCCCGTGGACGACCGGGACATCGGCGTTCGGGTGGTCACTACGTTCAACGTCCTGCACGATCTTGGCGGCGAGCTAGCCGCCCTGCCGGGCCGCAAGAATGTCGTTTGGATCACCAACGGCTTCCCTCTGCAGGCGAACTTTGGCGGCTTGTGCCGCAACATTGTGGTCTGGAATGTTACCGCCCCTTGCACGGGGAACTTTGTCGATTTCAGCCCGGTAGTGCGGTATTTGGCGGGGCAATTGGACAAGGTTGGAGTCTCCATGTATCCGGTGGATGAGTGGAACGTGGACGGGGGAGACCGGATGATGGTCAAGGAGACTCTCGATCAATTCGCCGGTATGACCGCGGGCCGCTCCTACCCCAGCGGCGGAACGAAAACCGCAATCCCGGACGCGCTGCAAGCCTTGCATTTGAGTTACACCATCGCTTACCAGCCAGCGCCCAAGAGTTGGGATGGCAAGTACCATAAGGTTAAGGTGAACTGTACACGCAAAGGCATGCAGCTTCAGTTCGAACAAGGGTACATAGCCGCCGCGCCGGTGGATGAAACAACCACGCTGATGCAGGCTGCCGCCACCGGCAATTCCGACTTACCGGCGATTGGCCTGCACGCCACAGTAACTCCCGGCGCCACGCCGCACACCGTGCGCATTCAGTTGCGGATCGACCCATCGAGCTTGACCATTGTGCAGCAGAACGGCCGCTACGCCGGCCAACTCGCGGTGCTGTATGCCGGCCTCACGGCCGAAGGGGCAAAGCAACTCTCCAAGCCGGCAAACCTCACGTTGGACTGGACCGCCCAGCAATACGACAACGTTGCCAAAGACGGAATCCCAGTAGCTGAGGACTTGCAGACGCCCGAGGGTGTTCGCCAGGTGCGGATCATAATAGTAGATACGAAGTCTAATCAGATAGGCTCACTGACTGTCCCGGTATCCTGAGGTGAGACCTCCGGGCCCGTGCGACAGGCCTCCCGGCCTGTCGTCTTCGGGTGACTCGGGAGTACGGGCCGGAACGACAGGCCGGAGGCCTGTCGCACAAGCTCGCACAGACTACTTGTCCGGCGTTCTGATCGATTTCCAATAGTCGGAAGCTTCCGTCTTGGACGGCGTCGCGGCGGCGCTGAGATCGTTCGCGGTCGAAGTTACTTTGGCGTCTGGCGCTAATGAGAGAAACACTCCCGTGCCCGGCCACGCGATGCTGTTGCGCAGTGAAGCGGCCTTCACGCGATCGAGCCGCACCACGGGGGCGTCCGCCTTGGGAGCACGGGTCTGAACGCCGTCCATATCCAGGTTGGCTGCATCGCGAATCAGGAACGCCACGCCGCTCTCGGCGTTGATGCGCACATTGTGCAGCTCCAGGCCGTTAGTGTTGAAGGCGCGCAAACCTTCCTTGGCATTGGCCACTATGTCGGTAAGACGCAAGCCTTCGACCGGCATCTCCGGCAACCCTTCGATGCTCACCGCGGTCTTGCACCGGTTGATGGTGACGTGACTGATGGCGAAATTGCGGAAGACCGGCGTGCGCTCCGAGACTGGCTCCGCCGGCGCGCGCGTGTAATAGTTGGTAACTTCGATGGCGGGGTTAGGCGTGTCTTCGATCACCCAATTGTCGAACCGGATGTTTTCCAGCAGACCGCCGCGGCCGCGCGTGCTCTTGATGCGAATGCCGCGGTCGGTTCCCTGGGCGACGATGTTGCTGGCCACCACGTTGCGAATGCCGCCGGAGGTTTCGCTGCCCAGCACCACCGCGCCGTGCCCGCGGTGGATGGTGCAATTGGTGATGGCCACGTCTTCGGTGACGCGGTTGACGCGCAGCCCGTCGGCGTCTTTGCCGGATTTGATGCAGATGGCGTCGTCGCCGGTGTCGAAGTAGGAATCGGAGATGCGCACGTGGCGCGAGGAATCGATATCGACGCCATCGGTGTTGGCGCCGGGGAAGCTCTCGACGACGACGTTGTGGATCACCACGTTTTCGCAATAGAGAATGTGCAGCACCCACATGGGCGAGCTCAAGATGTGGATGCCATCAATGAGCACGTTCTTGCTTTCCACGGGGCGGATGAAATCGGGCCGCAGAGCCATTTCCGAGGCCTGCCGCTTATCTTCCGGAACCGGCTGTTTGCGCTCGATCAGCGCCAGAACCTCGTTCAAAGCGGTGCGATACGCGGACTGGCCCATCATGAGCTGCCGCCATTCGGAGTTATCGGCCACCAGAGTTCCGTGGCCGGTGATGGCGACGTTTTCCAGGTTATGGCCGCCGATCATGGCCGAGGGCGTCCGCATTTCCGTACCCTCGAAGCGCCCCTGCACCATGGGATACTCCTCGCGATTGGCCGCGAACCGGATGACCGCGCCGCTATCCACATAGAAGGTCAGATTGCTGACCAGCTCGATGGCGCCCGAGACGTAATGCCCGGCGGGAACGAAGACCGTGCCGCCACCGGCCTTGGCGCACGCCTGAATGGCGGCGCGGAATGCGGCAGTTGAAGAGCCCGATCCATCGCGTTTGGCGCCGTAATCGAGGACGTTGAAAACGGAACGGGCGTCTGGGGCGCCCTGGGCGGAGACTGCGGCTGCCAGGCAGGCCAGTAGCGCGCACGCGGACAAACTTTGTCTCATGGGTTTCAGTATATCTGAGGGCGGTGGATGCCGCGCGCGCGGAACCTGGCCGCTGCTGCCGGAAGCGTGCAGCCCGAGAACACGGCGCAACTGCTTCACTGGAATTGCCCCCTCCTGCCCTGGGGTAATTGAGTGACAGCCGATGTGGGCAGGATGCATACTGCGCGGCGGTTGCCAGCCGCCGCTGTCAGAGTGTTCAGTGAGACTCGATAGTGCGGACGGACTTAGTTTCTACTGCTCTTAGATTTTGGTCCGGACCATTGTTCCGGGAGTCATCTTTGTTATCTCAGCTTATACCCTGCTCAGACTAATGGGTATCAGTGCGGGCACGTATATCGGGTTCAAGTTTCGTGGCAGCGCTATGAGCCGCCTGAAAGGCGGCTGCAGCCAGGATTGGCTGCCCCACATAGCGGCAGGCCGAGCGCTCGGAGCGGCTCGGGACCGGGCCGGCCATGGGCCCGCCCCACCGGTCATTTCACGGGTTTGACAGACGCGGCGATCTTTTGAGCGGGGCTTTCGAAGGCTGGGTCGCCGAAGTCCACCGTCGCGACGCAGATCTGCGAGCCGCCGGTCGCTACATAGATGCCGCCGCCGGGTTTGCCGTTGCGGTTGGCATACACAAATACGGTGCGCGCATCGGACTCTTCGACCGTCTTAGTCACTGTATAAGTGGATTTGGCCACTTGCACCGCTTGCTGGTAACTGGCCCCGGCGCGCAGAGCGCTAATGATGGAGCTGTTCTTCTTGTCGGGAGAGGCTGCCATGCTATGCACCAACTTATCCGGCGTCCAGTCCGAAGGCACCGAAATCTGGCATAGGTTCTGCCTGTCCTTGACGACCTGGCTGTCCTGCGCCGCTGCCAGTCCGGCAAAGGACAGCGCAGCGGCCAGCACTAACCCGCTCTTCACTTATCCACCTTCTGGTAATCGGCCGGGATAGCGAATACGGAATCGGGAACCGGGCTGGCCGAGAAGCCGCTCGATTCGCTGGTTATATCGGAGGACCCGCCTCCCATCCTCGCCAGCATCTGGTCGGCCATCGCCGCTTGCGGGCCGCCCTGCTTCTTCATTTCTTCGATCCGCGCTCGCGCCTGGTCCATCTGCGCCTGCTGTTGCGGGTTGGCGCTGCCCATCTTCATCACCGTAAGCACAGGGATGCCGTGCATCGTAGCCATTTTGTGCTGAATCTCAGCCATGCTCGCGTTGCCGCCAGCCATTGCCGCCCACGGCATGCGGTCGGCGTTCTTCTCGTAGAAGGCGTGCGCTTCATTGATGCCGGGAACGTCGGGAGCGAACCAGATGTGCATTTCCATTTGCATTTGCGCCGGCTGCCCCTTCGCCCCGGGCCGCTGGGCCTGGGTGCTGTCCACCACCATCGTCATCACCATCTCTTCCGCGTCGAAGCCGTTGATGTTCTTGTGCTGGCCGGTCTTTTTGATATCCGCATTCACGCTCATTCCGGCCGTCGCGGACTTATTGTACAGCTCGCTAAACGGCCTCACCGAGTACGTCTTCTGCGTCTTGTTGATGGTCGTCATGGTTTGGGCGTCAAGGTCCATGATGGTCATACGATCGCCGTCGTCGGTGATCATCTTTTGACCTTTGATGTAATGCTTGCTGGTGCGCTCACCCGCGGGAGTCTTGCTCACGGTGTTATAGCTGAAATCCGCGTGCGCCGCCAGGGCCGCAATCGCGGTCAACATGAGAAATCTGATGGTCTTCATGGATAACTCCTCCGAAACCCCTATAGTAACGCCGGTAACCTCCCGAAAGCGGCGCAAAGATCGCGGCAGGGTACTAGCTGGCGTAAATCGGTAACAACGGACACAAGAGCGCGACCAGGGGGTCGCGCGCGGACGGGGGCGTCCGTCCCACTTGGCAGGAGGCTACTTTGCGAAAGCGCTCCCCGCCTTCCACTCCGGCCGGCGGTCCGCATTCGCAAGCGTGGCCACCAACTGGTTGAAGAAGTCGTTGAACTTCGCCGCCGCATCCGGAACCCACGGCTGGCTCAAATCGTCCAGCGGACTGTGATAGCGCTTCGCATACCATTCGCGATATGCGGCTTCGTCCGGCGACCCCTTCTCATACCCGAACACGAAGCCCACCGACGGCACGCCGATCTGCATGAAGCTGTAGTGGTCGCTGCGCCGAAGCAGGTTGCGCTCCGGTTCCGGGTCGGGCTGTATGCGGATGCCCATGGTCCCAGCGACGGCCTTCACCGTCTCGCCCAGCGTGGATTCATCAAGGGCCAGGGTGGTCAGCGTGCGCAATGGGAAGATGGGACGCAACTGGTCGAGGTTGATATCGGCCACCATCTGATTCGTGGGAACCGTCGGGTGCGAGGCGAAATATTTCGACCCCAGCAGGCCTTTCTCTTCGCCTGTCACCACGCAGAATAGCAGCGAGCGCTTCAGCGTCACGTGCGCGTCATGCAGGCGCTCGGCCATATCGATCAGCGTAGCCACGTAAGCCGCGTCGTCGAAGGCGCCATTGTAGATCTTGTCGTCGCCCCACGGTTCTCCAATGCCGTATCCATCGAGGTGCGCCGAGACCACCACGTACTCCTGCGCGAGCGCCGCGTCGGAGCCGGGCAGCACGGCAAGAATATTGTCCGATTGCAGATCGGCGCTCTCCACTTTCATGTGCGCTTTCAGCGTGGCGCCCAGGGAAAACCAGGGCAGCGGCTTCTGCGAATCGCTCAGATCCTTGAGCTCCCGATAAGTATGTCCCGAGCCGGCGAAAAGCAATTCCGCATCCGCCGGATTGAAGCGCAGCGCCAGCGGGGCGTTTCCGCCATTCCCTGCCCCGCGGCCCGCTGGCGCCTGGGCGTCCCGAATGGTCATCGCGACGGCATACTGCACCGGCCAGCGAGGCGGCTCCGGCCCCGCCAGGTTATCCACCGAAATGGTGGCCACAATGCCGGCGCGGTCGCCCGCATTGCCGCGTCCGCGGCCCGCGCCCGCCGTTCCCATTCTCGGTACGCTCAGTTGCACCAGAATCTTGCCTTGCAAATCCAGGCCTTCAGGCGGGGCGCCCGATCCGGCGAAAACCAGTGGGGCTTCGAGCGTTTCCGGAAGCCCCATGCGCGCCGGCGCCGAGATTTGCCGCAGCCAATGCAACTTGGTTACGCCGCCGGGGCGCACCAACTCCACGTCCGATTGATCGGCGCGGAAGCGCACCACATGCAATGGAACGGTTTGGTAGAAGCCGTTCTCGCCAGCCGCCTTCAGGCCCGCGCGCTCAAACTGCGCGACGACATAGCGGGCCGCTTTGCGATAGCCCTCGCTGCCGGTATCGCGGCCTTCCAGGCCGTCGTTGGACAGCGCCTGCACGTGGGACCACCAACGGCGCGTCGCATCGTTTGGTTCGGTGGCAAGGAGGGTGAAGCTGACGGCTGCAAGCAGGGTGCGGCGTAGGAGCATGTAAGTAAAGTATCACGGCCAAAGTGGGGCGGGCCTAGGCACTACTTTGGCAGACAGGTTGGGTTGCCAACCGCAAAGATACCGGCGGCATAGACCGCCGGCGCTACGGTTTGACCGGCGGCATAGACCGCCGGCGCTACGGTTTGACGCGGATGACTCCCATCATGCCGCCGTCTTCGTGTTCCAGTATGTGGCAATGATATAGAAACGTGCCGGCGATCTCGGGGCTCCGGAAATCCATGCGCAGTTTCACGCTGGGATACGCGCCCTTGCCATTCCAGAACGGCAGGTCGATGGTGTCGCGCAACGATGGGTCGTAAGTCGCCTTGCCGTCGCGCTCCATCACCTGAAAGTGGAGTTGGTGAATGTGAAATGCGTGCGCCTCATTGGCCCTGTTTTCCACCACCCAATCCTCTACCGTGCCCTGCTTCACGGTGATGTTCGCCTTCTTGAAATTCATGTCGAATGCTTTGGGTGTTTGACCTGAAACCGTTATGTAGTAAGTCGCCAGACTCGCCGGGTCTTCGGGGTCCTGATGCGTCTCGGAAAAATATAACTTACGCTGGCGCGCCGGTTTCAGGGCGGCCAACGCCGCGGCGGCTAGCGGGGTGACCAGCGTAGTGACCCACTCTCGCGGAACGCCGGGGATCACGGACGCCGCCAATGGGCCATCCGGTTTCGATTCGATGTTGGCGATTACGCGGTAAGGCGTGGATTCGCCGTCGGGGCCTGTATCGTATCTCTGTGTGACCAGTTGAGCGAATACGGTTTGCGGCGGCATGGTTACCAGGAATTCGGCGCGGCCGCCCGGCGGAATGAGGACGTGCGTGACCATTGCGGAAGGCGACGGAACGCCGTCCAGCGCAACTACTTCGAGCCTCTGTGGATACGGGATATTCTGGATGGTCTGTCCCGTGCGGAGTTGCAGATCGAAGTATGTATCCGCGGATGCGTTCAAGACTCTCCAGAATTCGCGCTGCCCGGAGCGGCCCTGCATGACGGCCGGCCGGTAAATGGGATACATGACGGGCACGAAGTTCAGAGAGATGTCCTTGCCCGGCCCCGCGTCCTCCGTGGCTTCCGTCAAACCGGGCACGACTTGATCGCGCAACACCAGAACACGCTCGCCGAGGCCGGCCACCTTTGGATTGGCACGCTCGATGCCTTCGACAATCAGCGCTCCCGAGGCGCCGCCGAGCACTTGCGCTTCGCTGAAACCATGCGGGTGCGGATGATACCAGTACAACCCCGGCGGCTGGTCCTTGGGGATCTTGAAACGGTACTCGTACCACCCGCCGGATGGCTCGACGAGCGTGGAGACGACGTCGTCCTGGTGACAAGCGGGAGATATGTGCATCCCGTGGAAATGCAGGTTGGTGGACGATGCGTATAACCGCCCCCCGCCGCAGGGTCCGGCGATTTCCATGCTGTGAGCGTGAGGAAACGGGCGCTCGTTCGGCGCCGATAGATCGCCAGACTGAGGCAATTCGTTGCGAAGACGAAGGACCATTTCGTCGCCCGGATGGACCCGAAGGGTGGGCGATTGTACGCCGTCGCCGTACATGTAGCAGTAATGCCGCAGGCCGTAGACATCGACAAGAGTACGGAACACGAAGTCGGCGCGGAGCACGCCGCTCGACGCAGTGACGGACACGGGACTGGTTGCAACGGCGCCGGGTATCTGCTGGGGACAGGCGGAAGCGGAGGCGACTGGCGAAGGGCTTCGCCCTTGATATCCCCGCGGGATACGGGAGTCGAGGGAGTCAGGAGTCAGAAGCCGGAAATCGGAAGGTGCGGCGGGCGATTGAATGGAATGAACTTGCACACACAACGAGAACAAAATTCCAGATGCGGGCCCTATAACGCCAACTAAGGAGACAGTTACGAGTATGTTACTAAGACTAGCCGGGGTCAAGTGCTATCTTACCAGAAGTTGAGAGACGACAGACCACTAAAGGCGATGGTCTGTCCTACTAGCTGGCCAGTTTCACCAGCCTCTGGAATTCCCGCGGCGGCGTCAGTCGGAATCGCAAATCGAGCGCCGATGCGCTAGCCAATTCCCGCACCATTTCGTCCGAAGGGACCTCGGTGGTTACCAGATGGAGCTGCCCCATATCGACGCGATATGGCTGCACCCTCCAGCGCCTGGCCATCTCCGCGGGAAGCATTCGCGAAGCCATGCGGCTGACTTCCCGGTCGTCGGGCGCGCCCAGCGGGATACCAGCCTGCGAGCTCAACGCCCGGTAGAGGTTCTCTTCCGTGAGCTTCCGCAATCGCACCAGGTGCTCGCCAAGGCGCGAGCCGCTTGGCAGACTTCGCAGCGCGCCCTCCACGTCTTCCATATTCAAACAATGCATCCGCACCAACACCTCGCCGAGGCGCTGCCGCCCTGGCGCCTGCAAAGGATGCACCGGAAACGAATGTTCGGTCTTTTGCCATCGCAGAGTCTGGCGCCGCCGATGCGCGGCGGTGAATTGCGAAATCGCTTTGACCGTGGCGAGAAAGTTCACCACATTGCCCCAGAACGCGCGCAGCGGCGAGAGCGAGGCGAACCGCCAGCCGTAGATGCGCGAGCTGCAGTACATGCGCATGGAGATTTGGAACGCAGCGGTGACGAGCGTCGCGGCATATAACCAGGCCATCCACGGAGTTTCCTGGACAATCGGCCGCCAGAGGACCAGGCCACAGACGAAGGTCAGATTGGACACCGGGGCGAGCAAGCAGCCCACCAGGCCCTTCCGATCGCGCCAAAACCAGTAGCGCTGCAGCCAGGGCGCACGCCATCCCAGCCGTTCCCAACCTTGCAGCGCGATGCCTGCGATCCAGCGGCTGCGTTGGCGGACGGCTGCGCCGCGCTTACGCGGAAAATATTCGCGCGTGGCGATGGGCTCGCCGGCATCGAACTGGACCGGAACGAAGATCTGCCGGTATCCCAACTGATGGAGCCGGAAGCCGTTTTCGTAGTCCTCGGTGAGGCTGTCGGGGTCGAAGATTCGGCCTTGGCGCGAATCGGCGAGCCGCTCCAGGGCTTTCCGTTCGAAGCCGCAACCGACTCCATTCGACGGCACGAACCCGCCCAGAATCTGCCTGACGGGGATGTCCTTGAGCTGGAATTCGGCGAATTCGTCGCAATAGAGGCCGTGGGTGAACTCGTGCGCCGGCGTGGGCAGCGCGAGCACGGGAATCTGCACCATGGCGTAATCGGCCGAGTACCAATTGATCAGCCGCAGGGATTCCGGATGGATCAGGTCTTCGGCGTCATGAGTCACGATGACGTCGAATTCGACGCCGTGCTCGCGCTCATACTCTTGCATGCGGCGGTGAATCCAATTGAGATTGTCGCCCTTCGATGTGGGCCCGTCGTGCGGCAGCATGGCGAGATGGACGCGCGGATGGCGGGCCGCCGCTTCGGAAACCGCACGCACGGTGAGAGTGTCGTTGGGATAGACGCCGACGAACACGTCGTAGTTCCCGTAGCGAACGGTGGAGACGGTGCGGTCGAGCATCTGGCCGGTGACCTTATGCTCGTGCCAAAGCGCCACAAAGATGGCGATGCGGCGCTCGCGGGCGCACTCCAGCTCGGCCTGCGGCGGCCGGGGCGCCTGTCGCCGCCGCGTGAGGAATGAAACGATCCCGATGAACAGGTCGTCCAGGCCGCTGAGAAGAATCCAGGCAGCCAAGGCGACAAGACACGCTGTGAAGAAGCTCACTGAGTAGGGATAGTGGCGGGGGCGGGGAAAAGCTCTCAGGGAATTTCGGGGCAGTGGGGGAGGCACGAGTGCGGCTCATGAGTGTGGGCAGGGTTGAGACTCTGGGGCCGGCCGTTTTTTTGGGCGGCTGGCCTGGCGCGGAATAGTGTCCGTTTATGGGACTAGGGTCGTTTGGTAAATCGGCATATCGAGGGCATCGACCGGCTTGGGCGGCGAAGGATACGGGCTGTGATTGGGCGATGACGGCGGAATAGTGAAGCAACAACAGGAGTTTGTGCCGGGTAACTGCGTCAAAGGGGCTTGGGCGGCTGAGCGCCGCCGACTGGCCGGCGCGGAGACAATCATGGTTCGCCTGCGCCGGCCTGTCGATATTATTCACTTGTCAAAGATCCGAGGCGCGGCGAACGGTCACGGTACTAGCCCTAGCTACCTATGCGCTGGACATCGATTTCCGGTTGGGATCACGGCGCGGCATCGACAGCGGAAAGTGCGCCGGCATCTTAGATAACCGATGAAGAAGCTAAATCGATGCTGGCGCACAATCCGCCGAGTAGA
>PLDF01000179.1 GCA_003135055.1 Bryobacterales bacterium
ACCCGAAATTCATTCTGTGGCCGGCTCTCGATGTATTTCGCCCGGCCGTTCCCACCAGTTCTTTGACAATTGAATATAATCGACCCCACTCACCACGCGCGAACCAATTTGACTCGCGCTGTCCTCGGCGACATAGCACTGTGAATACGACACGCTAAACCGCGTTCTGAGCCACGCCCCCAAAACGGTGAGGCATCCACGTGCGCCATAATGCGCAGGCCGCCGGTGCCGCTGCGCCGCATAACCCAAAAACGGCCTGGCGGTACACTCGAGAAAAGAGCAAGAATCTCCGGTCCGATAATGCCCGATTTCGATATCACACTCCGGCAGCCCCTCAAAATCCTTTTGCTCCGGCCGCAGGGCGCCAGTACCGATCATGTAATCGCTCAGTTGGAAGATGCCGGATTCGAAGTGGAAGCCGAGATTGTCGCGAGCTACGAGGCCTTCGAAGAGAGGCTGCGATCCGGGCGGTTCGACTTGGCCATCAATGGCCTTCAACTTGCCACTACCCTTCAAATGATCGAAAAGCAACGGCGCCGGGCGGACGAAGCCGCCCAGGAAGCGGCCGGCAAGGTGCAGGCCATGCTTGAGACCTGCCCGCTCGCCATTATGAGCCTCGATCCGGACGGCAAAGTAGTGATGTGGAACCGCGGCGCGGAGCAGATCTTCGGCTGGCGGGCCGAGGAAGTATTGGGGCTCGAGCTTCCCACTGTACCGCCCTCAGAGCGCGAGGAATACCGCCGGCTGCTGGAGTCTCAGTTTCATGGCGCTACCCATGCCGGAGTGGAAGTGCGGCGCCGGCACAAGGACGGCAGCGTTGTCGATGCCAGCCTCTGGACGGCGCCGCTTCGCGATGCGCATGGAACCATCAGCGGCAACGTGGCCATTCTCGCCGACATTACCGCGGCCCATGCCGTCGAGCGGAAATACCGCGAGCTGGCGGCCCAGGAGGAGAAGGCCCGCGCTCAAATCCGGGCGGAACGGCGTTTTCGCGATCTGCTGGAAGCGGCGCCGGACGCCATCCTGGAGGTGGACGCCTCGGGGCGCATCGTGCTGGTGAATGCCGCCGCCGAAAAATTGTCGGGCTACGGCCGCTCCGAATTATTGGGGCAGCCGATGGAGATTCTCACGCCCGAAGAATTGCGCGGCCGGCATGAAGGGCATCGCGCCGCCTATTGGGCGCATCCGGCCGTGCGCTCCATGGGGAGCGGCCTCGATCTCCATTTGCAATGCAAGAGTGGCGCGCGCGTGCCCGTCGAAATCAGTCTCAGCCCGGTCAACTACGAGGGCGAGATGCGCGTTACGGCCATCGTTCGCGACATCACCGAGCGCAGACGCGCCGAGCGCCAGATGCGCGAGATGCAGGATGAATTCACGGCGGAGCTGACCGAGGCCAACCGTCAACTGGAGATGCGCAATCGCGAAGTGGAAAGGGCCAACCGCCTGAAGACCGAATTCGTCGCCAGCATGAGCCACGAGCTGCGGACGCCGCTGCACACCATCATCGGATTCGCGGAGCTTCTGGCGGAGGAACTGGAGGGGCCGCTCAATGAAAAGCAGAAGCGGTTCGCCGCGTATATCCACAAGGATTCGCTTCACTTGCTGGAGCTGATCAACGATATCCTGGATCTGAGCCGCATCGAAGCCGGCCGGCTCGATTTGCGGCTGGGCGCCTTCGACATGCTGGAGGCGGTGGAGGAAGTGATGGCGACGATCCGTCCGCAGGCCGTGGCGAAATCGCTCGACCTTGCGGCTGCCGTGCCGGCGCGAATCGCGCTCCACGCCGACCGGTTGCGCTTCAAGGAGGTGCTGTACAACCTGCTGAGCAACGCGGTGAAGTTTACGCACGAGGGTGGGCGCATCCGGGTCGAAGCCGCCATTGAGGACAGCGTCGCGGAGATCTCGGTCAGCGATACCGGCGTGGGCATCCCGGCGGCGGAACAGGCGCCGGTATTCGACAAGTTTTATCAGGCGGGGTCGACCACCAGGGGGCTCAAGGAAGGTACGGGTCTGGGCCTTGCGATCTCGAAGCAACTGGTGGAGGCCCACGGTGGAAGAATCTGGCTCCGGAGCGAGCCGGACAAGGGAAGCCGTTTCGCCTTCACGATGCCGCTGGAGAAGCGCGCGGAGGAAGCGCAGTGAAGAGAATCCTGATAGCCGACGACCGGGCCTCGAGCCGCGAGCTGGTGCGCACGGTGCTGGAACGCGCCGGCTACGAAGTGACGGAAGCGTCCGATGGCGCCGAAGCGGTCGCGCTCGCCCTGGCGACCGCTCCGGATCTGGTTCTGCTCGATCTGCACATGCCGGTGCTCGATGGATTCGGCGCTGTGGGCCAATTGCGCGCCGAGCCCCGCTTCGCCGCCACGCCGGTAGTGGCGCTGACCGCGAGCGCCATGGATGGAGACCGCGAGCACGCCATGACCGCGGGCTTCTCCGGGTACATCACCAAGCCCATCCGGCTGGCCGCCCTGCGCGCCGAAGTGCGGCGCTTGATAGGCTGAATGCATGGCGGCGCCAAGCACTCCCGGATCGAAACTTTCGCTGGTGATCATCGACGATAACCTCGGCAGCCTGGAAATGCTATCGAGCGCGCTCAGCCGCGAGGGCCTCGAAATCTTTACCGCCTCCGATCCCAACGAAGGCCTGGATCTGGTGTATGCCAAACATCCCGCCATCGTCCTCACCGACCTGGTGATGCCCAATCTGAACGGCCTTCAGGTGCTCGATCGCGTGATGGAATTCGACCCGGCCATCGACGTGGTTCTGATGACCGCGCATTACACTACGGAGACAGCCGTCGAGGCTATCAAAAAGGGCGCGGCGGATTATCTCAATAAACCGGTGTCCATCGCCACGCTCCGCGAGCGCATCGGCAAGCTGGTGGCCGAGGCGGAACGCCGCCGGAGAACGCTGGCGCTCGACGACGAGATGCTGGCGGCCAGCGAGTTCGAAGGCATCGTGGGACGCAGCCCGCTGATGTGGGACCTGTTTTCGAAGATCCGCCGCATCGCGCCGCACTACCGCGCGGTGCTGATCGCGGGAGAAACCGGGACGGGGAAAGATCTCGCGGCGCAGGCCCTGCACCGGCTGAGCCCGGCGGCGGCGGGGCGATTCGTAGTGTTGAATTGCTCCGCGGTGGTGGAGACGTTATTCGAGAGCGAGCTGTTCGGACACGTCAAGGGATCGTTCACCGGCGCCACCGGCGACAAAATGGGGCTCATCGAACACTCCCACGGGGGCACGCTGTTTCTCGATGAGATTGGCGATATGCCGCTGGCTACGCAGGCCAAGCTGCTGCGGGTGCTGCAGAATCAAGAGGTGCAGCGCGTGGGGTCGCTCTCCGCGCGTAAGGTAGACCTGCGGGTGATCGCCGCCACCAATCACGATTTGCGCGCCGCCATCGCGGAGAAGAGCTTCCGGGAAGACCTCTACTACCGGCTTTCGATGGTGGAGATTCGCATGCCGCGGCTCGAAGAGCGCAAGGAGGACCTGCCGCTGCTCGAGCGCCACTTCATCGCGCGCTTCGGGGCGCAGTACAAGAAAGAGATCCGCGGCCTGAGCCATCGCGCGCGCATGGCCCTGGCGATGCACTCCTGGCCTGGAAACGTGCGGGAACTCGAGAATGCACTGGGACACGCCTGCATGATGGCGATGGGGGACACGGTGGATGCGCAGGATCTTCCGCCGTACTTGAGCGCGCCGGGCCACACTGAGGGCCCGGTGGCGCCCGCCGCGGCGCCGGAGCAGGGCGCGCTCGAGGAACAGGAACGGCTGCTGGTGCAGCGCGCCATGGAATCGGCCGGGGGTAATCAATCGGAAGCCGCGCGGATTCTGCGCATCGGACGCGACGCGTTGCGCTACAAGCTCAAGAAATACAATCTGGATGCGGGCGGGCGGGTGGCGGGGCGGTAAATTCCCGCTATCCCTATAGTCGTGGATACAGGCTTGCGGTTCGTGTTGGAATTGTAGCTCGGCGCCGAGTGAAGGGACTACGCCACCGTGCCATCATGAAGGCGGGCATGAAGCAAGGGCCGCTGCCGTAAGATGGCCACGCTCATCGATTTTCTGCAGGAGATGGAGCAAAGCCGGGTAGTGGGTCAGTTTCGCCCGTTGCTGTCTTAAAACAGCAGACCGTTCCAATTCATGAATCGATACATTGGCCATGGCGCGATAGCATTAGCTACTTTGCGGCGCAAAAA